>NZ_AP014624.1:3669162-3974925 GCF_000829375.1 Chryseobacterium sp. StRB126 | reverse complement strand
CAGGTTAAATACAAATATTGATTACGGAGAGGCAATAAGATCTAGTTATAAGAAACTGTATATGGTACGCTGGATAATATCCGGAAAAGAAAGAAGTTTGTGCAAAAGTTTTAAAGAAATGAAAATTTGAAGCTCTGGATCTTATTAGTCTTAATACCATGATTTCATAAATTACCACTGGCCAGTGTTTTTAGGCGGTGGACCTTTCTTTCCATCTTTGAGGCTTGTTTTCGTTTTCCATTGCTAGGTGTCGGATCTGCCTGTATATACCTGTGCTCAGATTCTTTTGCTGTAAAATGGCAGAAAGAATTCAACATCATTATCATGGCAATTGATGTAAAGAGGGATTTCATGACTTATTATTTTAAATTTATAAATATTCAAATATTCATTCTTTCGTACATAATTTTTAGAAATAATACCCGTTTAGGGTTCATAGGCTTTATGATGGGAAGCATAAAATCCATTAAACGAATGTTGGAATTAAGGGAAAGGTAGTATGGGAAATGAGCAGTTTGTGAAAGAAAGGGCATCACGTTATGCAGCAGCTTTGCGGGGGTCTGAAAAAATGAATCCTACAGATCCGAAATTAATAAAACAGCAGAAAAGTATGCTTGAAACTCAAGCCGGAAAATAGGCTTATGAAACGAAAATTTAAGGAATTAGAAAAAATACATAAGAAGGAAAGCGTAATTCTATTGATCATCAAATTGTATGAATGGCACCATTTACTGTAAATGATGCCATTTTGTTTTTAAGTATATCCTATAAGTTTCTTACTGAGAAATAGGAGTTGGAAGAAGTGAGTCCTGGTATATAAAAAACCACCATTTACTGTAAACGGTGGTTGGCTTGAAATATATTAAAATTGTTTTGCTTTTTATCTAATCATTCTGTTTGATTTGGGGGTTATTATTAATCTCTTTATTCGGGATTTGGAATTTAAATTTATCCGGTGTCAGGTTAAATCTTCCAAAGGTGTGGTTAGTTCCTGTATATATTCTTTCTAAGGGCGTATTTAATCTCTTCATATCAAACCATGCATAGCCTTCACCCCAAAGTTCGATTCTTTTCTGCAGGATGATTTCATTAATCAGATCTGCACCTGCTTTGGTAGATAGGGTATAAGCCTGATCTCTTTTGGATGCAATTTCAAATAACACCTGTTTGGCTTCCGCTTCTCTTCCTTGTCTTGCCAAAGCTTCTGCTTCTATATAATATAAGGAAGAAGCTCTGATGTAGATATAATCCCCTTCAAACATGCTTGGATCTTTGAACTTCCAGCTTACATAGGCAGGATAGTTTTTGGTCTTTCCGTTAAAGGTGTACTTGGCAGGCTGGCTTCCGTTGAACACTTTTTTACGATAATCCGTATCCGGAATGGCTTCATACAAACGCTTGTCAATAAGTTTATAAATCTGAGCTGCTCCTGCATATCCTTCATTGGTATTGTCAAACATGGAGAAGAAAGAAGCATAATAGTTTCCGATACTCATCGTAGAAATCGTATTATGGAATCCCCAGATCACTTCAGGATTACTGATATTGGAAAACCCTGTAGTGGTATAATCATTTTCCGTCATCAGGGGAATTCCCTGTTTACCGTCTGCAGCATATTTTACGGTTTTGGCATAGTCTCCTGTTTGTAAAAATACCTCTGCAGCAATGGCTTTAGCAGTTCTTTGATCGATCTGAGCTCTTGATGGACGGGCAAAGCTCTCCAAAAGAACTATAGATTCTTCAATATCCTGACCGATCTGCGAGTATACTTCTGCTACTGTTGATCTTGGAAGCCCCTGGCTCGGGTTATTGGTTGTAAGAACCAAAGGAAGCCCCGGATCCGACTGATGTCCTTTATAATCATTCGCATAAAAACGGATCAGATGAAAATATGAATACGCTCTTAAGGCAAGCAGCTGCCCTTTAATGGCTTTATTTTTGGGACTTTCATCCCCTTTTAAATCACTAAGAAGTTTATTGATGATGAATATCCTTGCATAAAAAGTAGTCCATACAATTTCTGAAGCGATATTACTGGGATTGGTCGCTTCATAATTATAAAACATTCCCAGATGCTGGTTTTTTGCCTGTATCACATCATTGGACATTAAATCAGCACCTGCCTTTATTCCCATGATCCCGAAATCAGAGTGAGATGAAACATTTCCTCCGGCACCATTACTTCGAAGGTCCAGGTAAATTCCGCCCAGGATTTTTTCTGGTTTTGACTGATCTTCATTCAGTTGTTCACCGGAAATATCTCCCTCCGGTAAGGTATTGAGATCATTAGCACAGCCCGTCGTAATGAGACTTACGGCTAAAGCTGATATAAAGTATTTTATTGTTTTCATAAATTCTTTTAAAATGTTAGTTTGAAACCTAGTGAAACACTGGATAATAAAGAGTATTTGTAAGCATCAGATACTCCTGTTAATGAAGCTCTCGGATCATATCCTTTTCTCTTAGACCATAGATAAAGGTTGTTTCCTGTAGCATAGATTTTTAATGTTGATAAACCAATCTGCTTAGCAAAATCGTCAGATAGCTGATATGATAATGTTACGTCCTGAAGGCTGATATAGTCAGACTTAACCAAGTATAATGTAGAATGCCCATTCTGGTTGGTAGAAGTAAGGTCTACACGCGGTAATGCTGCTGTTGGGTTTTCCGGAGTCCATGTTTTATCAAGATCAGTGGTGTAGTTAGAACCGTAGGTATCAGAGTGGAATAGGGATCTGTAAATATCATCATATCCGTATCCTCCAAACTGATAGGAAAAATTAACTGATAGGTTTACTCTTTTATAGGTTATATCCGTTCCAAATCCACCATACACCTTCGGAATTGCAGATTTCCCGGTATTATAGTCACTCGCTTCCTTATAATTATTGGTAACCGTTTTTTCTACCTGATGCGTGGTTGGGTTTATTGTATTTTTATACCATAATGCATCTCCATTCTCAGGATTTACTCCGGCAAACTCTTTTAGGTAATAAGTATATCGGTCTCCGCCTTCAGCAAGAACAAACAATCCTGAAACCAAACCTGTAGCTCTTTGCTGCTCTGGCAACTTGGTAATCTTGTTTTTGTAATGAGTCGCGTTAGCATAGAAATTCCACTGAAGATCTTCTGTTCGAAGAATATCTACACTAATATTGGCCTGAATCCCTTTATTGTACATGTCTCCAATATTTCCATACTTCACATACGAACCAGAATTGGATATAGCTAATGGAAGCGTATAGATCATATCCGAAACTTTTCTCTCAAAATAATCAGCATTTAAATTTATCCTGTTGTTAAGTAGAGAAAGTTCAAAACCGGCATTCAGGTTTTTGGAAGTTTCCCACTTCAGGTCTCTGTTTCCTTGTTTCTTTAAAGTAAGTACAGGTTTACCATCTCCAAAATCATTAATTCCATAGATGTCCTGATAAGCATAGTAATCTCTGGTCGTGCTGTTCAGAAGTATGTTGTCATTTCCCTGTTGTCCATAAGAGACTTTCAGCTTCAATGCATTAATTACTTTGTTGTCTTTAAGGAAATCTTCTTTGGCAACATTCCATGCTGCTCCTAATCCATAAAATGTACCCCATCTGCTTTCCGGAGCGAAGACTGAAGAGCCGTCTCTACGTACATTCGCATTAAAGAAATATTTACCGTCATAGTTATATAATAGTCTTGAGAAATAACCTTCTACCGCATATTCATATCCGTTTCCTGAAAGGTCTGTGATTTTTACAGCATTATCAAAAGACCATGACTCGGGTAGTAAAAGCTGTTGTTTCGTTCCGGAAAACCCTTCATTCTTTGTTTTATTCAATTCATGACCAACAAGGATATTGAAGTTATGCTTATCCAATTTCTTCTGATATGTAAGCAATTGCTGATGATTCAGAGTGTAATTAAATATGGATTCCTGAGTAATCGTTCCGCCCACAGATGAAGATGTTCCACCCAGCGTATTTCCGAACTGAAGATTTCTTAAATTTTCAAGATAAGCTCCAAAACTGTATGTGAAATCCAATCCTTTAATAATCTCATAATTTAACCCCAGATTGATGTTGCTGATATTGCTGACTCTCTGAGATTTATCCTGCTGAAGGTTTCCTACCGGATTTTCAAAAACAGCATAGGATCTTGTAGCACCGTTGGGACCTTGTCCGTCTCCATAATCATATAAAGCATTTCCGTGGTTGTCATAAAGCTGTTGGTAATTATCATTTCTAAGGAAAACAGGATAAAAAGGCGCTATATTTCTGGCAAACTGAAATGGATTGGAAAACCCACCCGTTTCTCCGAAATTCTGCTTGCTGTAAGTATAAGACAGCGCAGTGGTTAATCTTAACTTTGGCGTGATAGAGTAGTCTACGTTGGATCTGATCCCGAATCTTTCAAAACCGGAAGAAATAAGATATCCCTTATCATCCAGATAATTTAAAGACGTATAAGATTTCACCTGATCGCCACTGGCATTAATTCCTACCGTAGCCTCTCTTCTTAAAGCAGGTCTGAAAAGCAGTTTTTTCCAGTTATCCTGATAAAGCAGCTTGGCATTAGTATTAAAAGATCCGTCCGGAGCGATCAGCTGACTAAAAGGGACATTATAAACATTGTATCCAAGTCCATTCAGTGCAGACAGTCCTGCAGCATGTGGAGTGGTAGTGGAAGGAACAGCTCCCGGCTGCTTCTGTCTTGCAATTTCCCCAATTCGGCCTCTGTTATAGTAAGCGGTATAATAATCCTGTGGCGAAGTATACACTGAATAATCCTCAATAGATCTGAAGTTAACTCCGGTTTTTATATCAAGATCAACACTCAGTTTTTTGTTTTTACCTCTTTTGGTGTTCACAATAATAACTCCATTGGCCCCTCGGGAACCATATAAAGCGTTGGAAGAAGCATCTTCCAGAAAAGAAATACTCTCAATATCTGCTGAAGAAATACTGTTCAGGTCACCACTGTAAGGAATTCCGTCCAATACAATTAAAGGATCACTGGATGCATTAATAGACCCAATTCCTCTCATTCTTATCGTAGGTTGGGAACCAGGTTGTCCGTTGGAGATCACCTGCACCCCTGCCACTTTACCACCAATTCCCTGAAGAACATTTCCGTTTTGAAGATTACCCAGATCTTTAGCCTTTAGCGACTGTACAGAACCTGTAATTTCTTCCTTTTTTTGCTTTCCGAAGGCTACCACCACCACTTCTTTGATGGCAGTCTCCTGCGAAAGACTGTCTTTTCTCTGTGCAAAGCCATATTCTGCGAATAAAAGCACGGCCAATACACCAAGTTTGCATTGTTTTTTTCTCATTATATTAATCTTAGGTTTAAAAAAATTGAATTGTGTATTACTCTTTATCTTCCCGTTTAGGAAAAAATAAGTCCCTGCCTCCCTTTTGTAAGGAGGTGTCAGAAAGAAAATGTTAAAATAGAGGAGATGTACCCGGATTAAATAGGCCTTGAGCTTATCGGGCCTCAATTCCTACAATAATGTGCATATTTCTTTAGGAGCTATGGCATCATCATTTTACATACCATAAATTCAGAGCACATCATTTTAGAAGTAATATTGTGCTGTGAAAGGCTCTTCCCTGTACAACACTTATGTTGAACAGAAACTACAGCCATGGTAGTGCATTGGTAAGAATTAAAGTCATTCTTATTCATGAGAACAGAGTTTTATTTTTTTTAACTGGGTCAAAATTATTTAATAATTCATAAAACTTTGTTAAAAGGGAGTATGAGAAAAATCATATTAGTCTACTAATTTAGTAGGATAATTGAAAAATGAAGATATTTTGTCTTGGTTTTAGCGTTTAATTATTTGTTTATCAAGTGTTTGTTTTTTGTTAAGGAGCGGTTTTAAAAATTCAAAAAAAATCTCATTTTAAGAGATGAATAAAATTTAACACCATAAGTCTATTGTTTTTGTAGACTTTTTGTGTATTTTACGCCCGATTTCTTTTTTTAGGGAGCTTTATCCCGCTATCCACTCATACTCCTCACACCAGGGCTAAGGCTTACGCGTGTTGCGGGGTAACCGTTCCTATCGGGGCTAGGGAAGGATGGTGAAAGATGAAAAATATGTCGTTAAAAGGTTTATCATTTGTTTTTTTCAAATTGAAACTCTTTTACCAAAAAAATAATTATATTTTTGAATACTGTAATGGCAAAGTCTTTTTGCCGGTTGCAGGTTACTATTATTATGAGAAAATACCTTACCTATATTGTAATGTTGGGATTTCCTCTGTTGGGAGCCCAAACTAAAGTGGCAGAAAAAGCCACTTATCAGGAAAACTGGACCGCGCTGGAGAAAGAAAATGCGGCAATGGCCTTTGATGCAGATGTAAAATTATCTGATGCTGAGATCGCCTTGGATAAAAAATTATTCCAGATCAGGAAGCAGTTCCTTACCGAAACAGAAAAACAGCATATACCATTATCTAACCGTTCTTTTAATGAAATAAAACCATTGATAGAAACCGATAAGTTGTTTAAAGTCATTCAGACAATGCCTAAAGGAGGTTTGCTGCACACGCACAGTGGTGGTTTGGCCAGTGCTACATGGCTGATTGCAACAGCTAGAAAATATAAAGAATGCTATGTATATGATCAAAAAGACAATGATAAATTTATTTTCGGCCAGTTAGGTTTCTTTGAGAATGGAAAAGTTCCCAATGGATTTGTCAACCTCAATCAAAAGTTGATTTCAGATCCCGGATTTGAAAAAGAACTGCATGAACTTCTCCTTTTAAAACGGGATAATCTGTGTTCCTACACCGATTATTGGATTGAGTTTGAGAAACGTTTCCAACGCATTAATCTGCTGTTGCCTTACCGTCCTTTTTTTAAAGAATATTATCTAAAAGGCTTTCAGGACTTGGCTAAAGATAAAGTACAGCACGTTGAAATCAGATATGTATTTGATGAATTGTATGATTTCCAGCATGGGAAATATTCATTGGAAACTTCCATTACAGATTTACAGGATATTGTGAAGCAAATGCGTCAATCAGACCCTCAGTTCAGCCTGAAGCTGATATATTCAAGCTTTAAATTTCTGGATTCAGAAAAGATTGAAAAACAACTTGAAATTGCCTTTAAATTAAAGATGCAATTTCCGGATATGATTTCCGGCTTTGATCTTGTTGCTGATGAAGCAGCAGGAAACAGCATTAATTCTTTTCAGAAAAACTGGGCGAAACTCGATGAGATTACTAAAAAATCAGGAGTAGAAATGCCTTTGTTCCTTCATGCAGGAGAAAGCAATTCCGTTTTCAATAAAAATGTACTGGATATTACCTTACTGAACAACCAAAGAATTGGCCATGGTCTTAACCTGATTTACTTCCCAAAATCAATGGAACTGATTAAAAAACAGAATAAATTGGTGGAAGTAAGCCCTATCAGTAACCAGATTTTGGGGTATGTGAGTGACTTGAGAAATCATCCTGCAAGAGTGCTGTTAAGCAATGGAGTACAATGTTCCATTAATAGTGATGATCCTGCTGTATATGGTTATGAAGGATTAAGCTATGATTTTTGGGCAGCCTATGTATATTGGGAATTGGATGTAAAAGCTTTGAAAAAACTGGTTTTCAATTCCATTAATTATTCTTCTTTACATAAAAATGAGAAAAAACAATCCATAGAATACCTGAATACTCAATGGAATAATTTTGTACAGAAAGCCAATCAGGAATTGAATTAATATCCGGACAAAAAAGATGATGGTCTTTTGACTGTCGTCTTATGAATATCAAATAGCATCATTTTCGAATGGTGCTATTTGCTTTTAATTCCTTGATCTTACTTTGTTTTAGATGATCTTATTTAAAAATAAAATTAAGCAGATTGATTTTACGACAAGTTCTGTCGCAGTACTGTAGTAGATTTGTAGAATCAATGAAGGATCATAGAAGCACAATGAAATGTCCTTATACCTGGAAATAATTTATATTAAATCACATTTACAAGACTTGCGTGAACTAAAAAAAGTTAAATTTGTAAAAATTTGAAAAGCTAATTACTCAACTTAAAATAACACGGGAATGAAAAAGATTTATCTCAGTGCATGTACTGTATGCACCATTCTTGGGCTATCTGCCCAGGAAGTTCTCTGGCAGAAAGACATCAAATCCTCTACTCAGGATTTTCTAAGCCAGGTAACCACTACCATCGATCAGCAGTATCTCATTACAGGAAGCTCTATTCAGTCAGGAAGCGGGAAGATGGAGGCTGGAAGCAGACAAAATAACGGCTACGATTTCCATCTGATTAAATTGAATCAGCAGGGAGAAGAAGCCTGGGAAAAGTATTTCTCAGGAAACAATCACGATTATTTATCTGCGACAGTAACTACCCAGGACGGAGGTTTTCTTGTAGCCGGAACCTCTTACTCAGGAAAAGGATTGGATAAGAAAGAGGATTCCAAAGGCGGATCAGATATCTGGCTCATCAGGATCAATGAATTTGGAGATGAACTGTGGCAAAAGACGTTGGGAACTTCTTCTGATGAAGAAGCCAAAGCAGTCATTCAAAGTACAGATCTAGGCTTTTTTATAGCCGGAAATGTACAAAACTCATCCAAAGGATATGGATCCAAAGATGTCTGGATCACCCGACTGGATAAAGACGGAAAGGAACTTTCTCAATTGATCTTAGGCGGAAAAGGGTTGGACGAAGTAGAGAAAATGATTCCGACAAAAGACGGTGGAGCCTTATTGGGAATTTACTCCAGGAGTTCCGAGGTTCGTGTTTCGGGATCCGGAGATAGCCCTCGTGGAGCAGCATCGCCTTCTGAACCTAGTACCGCGAATCCCGCATCCCGCACGGGAAAATCTACAGAAAACTTTGGCGAAGGCGATTACTGGATCATCAAACTGGATAAAACCGGAAAAGTAGAATGGGAAAAGAACTTTGGCGGGAAAGGAGATGACCATGTAAGAACACTGGCCTTAACTTCCAACGGTTATATCATCGGTGGCGAATCCAGATCCGAAAGATCAGGAAACAAAACGGTTGGCATTGAAGAAGGAACAGACCTATGGCTGATTGCTTTAAACGAAAGAGGCGATGAGCAGTGGCAAAAGTCCTATAATTTCAAAAACCGTGATATTCTGATGGGAATGAGCGTGATTCATTCTTCAGATGACAAATCATCCAAAGGAATTTTATTAGGTGGTTATACCCAGGCCGAAGGAAGAATAGAAAAAGATGATGAGACCTTCTGGATGCTGTATCTGGATGGGAATGGAAATGAACAGTGGCGAAAACATGTGGCAGGAGAATCCAGACAAAAAGAAGAGCGACTTTCAGATTTGAAATTAAATAGAGACGGCTCAATTGTTTTAGCGGGAACCAGCGCCAAAGAACTTGGAAAAGAGAACTGGAAGATTGTCAAGTTGGGTGACAAACAGGTGAATGATCTGATTGAAAAATATGACATTAAGATCTATCCGAATCCAGTATCAGACTATGCGTATGTAGAAATCGGTTTTGATTTCAAGGATGCTGATATTATGTTGTATGATATGAGTGGAAGACAGCTTCAGAGCTTCAAAACCAAGAACAGAGTAACTAAAATTAATACTCAGGCTTTGGTACAAGGAGCTTACTTAGTGACGATAAAAACAGATAATAACAAAACAGCCAATGCAAAGCTGATTAAAAAATAAAAAACATTAATCATGAAAAAAATAATACTTCTGGCATCTGCATTGTCAGGTATAATAGTATTGGGGCAGGCTTCCATAGATCCCGGAACAAAAAATGATATTCAAAAGATATTTCCTACTACCCCTGAAACATACAGCATGTTCAAAGCAGGAGACTTTCCGGTAGATTACAGGACAGGTAAGCTTAATGTCTCTGTTCCTTTATATGAAATTAAAACCCGGTATGGAGTAACGATTCCTATCAGTTTAACCTATAATACAGGTGGAATTAAAGTAGATGAAACTTCAGGAGTGGCAGGATTAGGCTGGTCTTTATCCGTTCCAAATGGTATTTCAGTAGAAATGCATGGAAAGGATGATCTTGAAAACGGAGTTTGGTTTCCACAGCAGCCCGGGGATTATGCAACAGGGGATTTAAATACCTTCCCACCAGATGTTTTCCAAAAAATGTCAAGCATAAAGGAGGGGGTTATGGATTCTCAACCCGATATTTATCATTATAACCTACCCACTATTTCAGGTTCCTTTATCAAAGATTCAAACGGGAACTTCAGAACGATTCCTTATGAGGATGTAAAAATCTCTTATGCTGATAATAAATTTACGATCATAGATTCTAAAGGGGTTATCTATACATTATCAAAAGGAAACTCAACCAGTACTATTACTACAGGTAGTTTTGGAGAATCTTATACTTCTTCATTTATTCTTGGAAAAATTAAATTCCCAAATAATGAGGAAGTAAGTTTCAATTATGGGAAAAGAATGCTGTACAGGAATATTACCCACAGTTTTACAGATATTTATATTCCTATAGAACAGAATATTGCAGATTGTGCAAATTCGAGGAAGAGCCAGCATGTAACAACCAATAATATGTACGTAGATGCTTTGCTTACAGAGATTGTTCATAATGATGAGAAGCTTACATTCAATTATGCCAATACTATTCAGGGAGTACAGGGTAGGAAAGATCTGGACGGGGCGGTAGATAATACTTTTGCCCTCAGCGAAATTATAGGGACTTATAAAGATAGAGTGATTCAAAAAATGGCTCTTGAGCATCAATATTTTGAGACTTATGGCGGCGATCAACCTTATAAAAACTTTAGGCTGAAATTGAATAAAGTAAAAAATCTGTTAGATAATACAGAATACTCTTTCGAATATAATGAAAGTGGTAAACCATTTTTAGGAAGTTTTTCTCAGGATATATGGGGGTATTATAATGGTCAGAATAACTATGGGCTCATTCCCAATATGCAGTATTTCAACAGAAATTATACACAGGGTGGAAATCGTAGTGTAGATCCTCAATATTCACAGGCTTACATACTTAAAAAAATACAGTATCCAACCAAAGGATCATCTTCATTTACCTATGAAAATAACAATATCTGGCAAACACTGGTTATTCCACAGGAGGAAATAATTCCAAAATCAAACGTAATTGGGGTCTTGAACCCCGGTGCAGGGTATGCCGAAGAAACAGGACCAGAATTTTACCTTAATGATGCTACAAATGTACCAGGAGAAACTGGGGAATTTCTTGTGGATTGGACGAACAGTTGTGCTAATAATATTCCGGGTGGACCAGGATCTATACAGGTTACCAATGGGAATGGCTATCTGGAAGAACTGCAGCCAACGGGTAGCTGGAAAAGAATAGCACAGTTTAGGAATGATGTTCATGGTCCTATTTTGGAAGTTCCCGGTTCTCATAATCCTGACTATAAAAAACGATTGAGAGTCATGTTACAGTCCAATGACCCGGAAGCAGGCTGCTCTGTGTCTTTTTCTATTTCACGAAAAAGAGTGTTCAAGACTACCGTTAATCAGAATGCCATTGTTGGAGGGTTAAGAATCAAAAGTATTAACGACTTCGATGGCCAGACCAACTATACCAAAAGAACTTTTGAATATAACAAGCCGGATAACTTAAGTACCCAATCTTCAGGACGTACTGCATCCCCGTTGGAATTTTTAAAAACCCATTATAGTGTGACAAGACCTACCGGATCAAGCCAGCAGATTATGTGCAGCAATTACGCTTTAAGTGCAGATCAATCTATTAATTCAAGTCTTTCCGGAAGAGATGTGGTTTCTTATGAATATGTGACGGAACATACTCTGGGAAAAGGTAAAAAGATGTATCAGTTTTCTGCTATTGGAAATAACTTAGATATAACGGTTCCTGATATGGGCTGGAATCCTTATCAGTTTCTGAACAAAAATGTGTTGAATGAAAAGTCATATTCAGAAAGCGGAGCGCTGCTTCAGGAGAAAAACTATGAGTATGAAAACATGCTGCTGAAAAATCCATTGTCTTCAGATCATCTCTCTGCTTCGCCTTATAGTTTGGCCCTTTCCACATCATTTGCTTTCTTTGATTTGAATAGCCAAACTTTCAGCAGAATTAATAATTTTTATGTAGTGGAATCCGGGAAATGGTTATTGACCAAGGCTACCAATAAAACATATCTTAATAATATCCTTACTTCGGAAACCAATAATACCTATTCAGTAAGTGATATTAACAAACCTGTTAATCTTGTAAAGACTGAAACCCGCTCTTTTGACGGATCAGCAGCGGAAGCAACTTTCCAGTATGCAACAGATCAGAATAATACCGATATGATATCGGCTAATATGGTAGGGATCCCAATCCAAACGGAGGGTACAGAAAACGGGAAAGTGATTGCCAAGAACAAAACTGTATATGCTAAAAATGCATCAACCAATAATATGATCTTGCCGGTAGCCACTCAGAAATTTGATAAGGACAATCCAGCTTCAGCAAAAAACACGGTTGATTATAACCAATATGATGTCTATGGCAATATGCTGCAGTATACCACAAAAGGGAGTACTCCAACAGCTATTATATATGGCTATAACAACAGCCTTCCGATTGCAAAGATAGAAGGAGTTACTTATGAGAAAGCGATGAGTTTAGCTGCTGATATTATTGCACAATCTAATGAGGATACAGATGCAGACAAAGAGAAGGTATTGATGAAAGCTCTGGATGATTATAGAAATCAGCCTGCATTTGCGAATGCCAGTGTTACTACCTATACCTATGATCCGCTTATTGGGGTAACAAGTATTACACCGCCTACCGGGCTTAGGGAGTTTTATAAATATGATACAGCAGGCAGATTACAATCTGTAGTGGATGTTAATAACAATATTCTGAAAGAATTAAAATACAACTACAAAAACTAACACAAACCATGAAAAAATATTTGCTCTTAAAAACACTTTTTCTGTTAGGGTCGCTATCACTGCAAGGTCAGGATCTTACACAGACAGAAAATTATGTATACAGCAGGACATATTTAGAGCCTGTAGTTTTTTCCAGCAGTACTGCAAAGCAGGTACAGCGGGTTAACTATCTGGATGGCCTGGGAAGATCCAAACAGAATATCTCTATTAAAGCTACCCCTTCAGGAAAAGATATTGTAGTCCCTGTAGAATATGATGCATGGGGAAGACAGGTTAAAGATATGCTTCCATTGCCACAGCAGACCACCCAGAATGGAGGATTTTTTACCTCTCCGGATATGACGGGAGCTGTTTCAGTCTATGGTGCTGCGTCTAATTACTATTCGGAAAAGGAGCTAGAAAAATCACCCCTTCAAAGATTACAGGAACAGGCAGCTCCTGGAGATCCATGGAAGATAGGATCGGGAAAGACCATACAATATAACTATGAATCCAACCTCAGTTCAGAAGTCAGAAAATTTGTAGTTAATACCTCATGGGCTACTGTTTCAGGGGTAGCGGTAGGGAGTCCGGTGTTAAGCCTTTCTGCAGAAAATACAGATTATGCCTCAGGAGGGTTTTACAAAGCCGGAACACTGTATAAAAATACGGTATCTGATGAAGACGGTAATAAGGTAACCAAATTTACAAACGGTAAAGGGCAGGTTATTCTGGTAAGGAAAAATGATGGAACCCAGAATGTAGATACCTATTATGCTTACAATGAGTACGGGCAGCAGGCTTTTGTCATTCCGCCCTTAGCCGTTAAAGCAATTGAAACAGCAGGAGGAAATACAATACCTGCGGAAGTGCTGGATAATTTATGCTATCAGTACCGCTATGACAATCAGGACAGGCTGGTAGAGAAGAAATTTCCAGGGAAAGGCTGGGAATATATGGTGTACGACCAGCAGGACAGATTGGTATTGATCCAAGACGCTAACCTGAGAACAACCACCAATAATTTTGGAGGTAAAGGCTGGATGTTTACCAAATACGATCTGTTTAACAGGGTGGTATATACGGGATTCTTTGCCAATACGGCGACAAGACAGGTCATGCAGAATGCCCTGAACAGTATGACATCCCAGAATATTGAAAGCAGATCAGACAGGAGCCCTATTGTACAGAACGGGGAAAATATTTATTATACAAAAAGTGCCTTTCCTACAGGAAGTATGACTATCCTTTCTGTTAATTATTATGATTCTTATCCACCGGGTATTAATGTTCCTACAAGGCCAGATAATATCTTAGGACAGAACACTCTTGTCCCATCTCCAACAACTATGACGGTTAATGGAGTAACCACAAGCAGAAGTAGTAACGGGCTTCCTACAGCCAGCTATGTAAGGAATATAGAAGATTCCGGCTGGACTAAAGATTATTTCTGGTATGATACACAGGGAAGACCCATTGGAACTCATTCCATCAATCATTTGGGTGGGTATACCAAGACAGAAACAGAACTTGATTTTACAGGTTTAGCCAAGCAGGTTAAAACATACCATAAGAGGATTGCCAGTGATGTAGAAAAGATCATTACAGAAACCTTTGACTATGATAACCAAAACAGGCTGCTTGTACATAAGCATCAGGTGGATGCTAACCCAATAGAAATCCTTACCCAGAATAAGTACAATGAACTTTCCCAGCTGGAATCTAAAAAAGTGGGTGGAACTTCTTTAGGCTCTTCACTTCAGCAAATTGACTATAAATACAATATCAGAGGCTGGATGACCATGATTAATGATCCGTCAAACTTAGGAAATGATCTGTTTGGTTATAAGATCAATTATAATAAAGTAGAAGGGCAGCAAGTTCCAAATAATGATTATTCAGATCAAAAAGTAAAACCTAAGTACAATGGAAATATTGCTGAAGTATCCTGGAAAACGCTTACAGAAAGCAATGAGCCTCTTAAAACCTATGGTTATGTATATGACTCGCTCAACAGGCTTTCTGCCGGGTTTTATCAAAAAGCAGGAAATGAATTTTCTAAAGAATATTTTGAAAAATTAGAATATGACCTGAATGGGAATATTACAAGGCTTAAAAGATCTGCAGGTATGCTGATGGGAAGCAATACAGCATTGGCTATTGATGATCTAAAGTATGATTATATAGGTAACAAACTGATCCGTGTGACAGATCAGCAAATGAATTATTCAGGTTATCCTTACACAGCAAATCCTGGCAATATAGTTTATGATAATGGAAATATATCTGGAAATGGAAATATGACCAGTCATCCTGATAAAGGGATTTCATCAATTCAATATAATTATTTAAATTTACCTAAGCAGATTGTTCAGAATGCTAAGGTGACAGATTATACCTACAGAGCGGATGGTGTAAAAATAAAGAAGCTCTTTGGAGATTTAGAAACAGATTATCTGGATGGATTTCAATATAAGTCAACAAGACCTTCAGAAGAGAATTTATCAGGAGGGGGACTTGTTGTTGAACCTGATCCTTCCGAAGTAGCTGTACTCAAGCTAAGAATTATTCCTACGTCTGAGGGATATTATGATGTACTTAATAAATTATACATCTATAATTATACAGATCATTTGGGGAATGTGAGACTAAGCTATACGGATACCAATAAAGATGGATTTATCCAGCCAAGACAATATTTTCAGAGACAATGTGACGATGTTTCCTCAGATCCATGGGATATTCCTAATTGTATAGATATTTGGAAACCTGGGGAAATTGTGGAAGTCAATAATTATTATCCTTTTGGATTGCTGCATGATTATACGGCTACAAGCCAGAATGCTTATCAATATAAATTCCTGGGTCAGGAATTACAGGAAACAGGGTTTTATGATATGAATGCCCGTTTCTATATGCCGGATCTGGGTATATTTGGGCAGCACGATCCTTTAAGCGGGAAGACATTAGACCCATATGGATATGCTTATCAAAACCCTATCTTCTTTTCAGATCCCACCGGCTTGGAAGGTGATCCAGTGCCAGGTAGCTCAGGTACTGGTAATCCACAGGCTATAGGAACAGCAATAAGCCCTATTGATGTAGGAGAAATTGTTCTTAATCCTTCAATTAGAGCTGTATCTAATAATAATTTGGCAACCTGCTCATACTGCATGATAGGTCAGGGGCAAAATCTTAGACAACAACTTAATATTCCAGGACCTCCAAACCTAGAAAAGGCTTGTAGAGAGTGTAATGATGCAGCAATGGCTGGAATAGTATTGCCTATACCCTCTGCAGGTGTTTCGACAGGGACTGGAACTGCAGTTAGAAGTATATTAGCAGAATTAGCAGGTGGTTTAAGAGCTGGTTTATGGTCCCTACCTTTAATTCTTAAAGGAGATACACCAAAGAAAGAACCAACAATTACTTTATATCGTGGAGTATCTTCAGCGGCTAAAGGGACTATGTATTTTGAAGCAATTCAAGGAATTGCTATACCTAATGGGTTTAGACAGGTTGCTACTACATGGGGGCCACATAGAGATATGGAAGCGCATGCTGGCGGAGATAATTATAGTATTTGGACAAGTTGGAGCTCTTCTAAGGAAGTGGCCAGAAATTTTGCTACAGGTGTCGCTTTTGGAAAGGCAATACCAGGAATTATAATGTCGAAGAATTTTCACCTTAGTGAAGCCAGCCCAAATCCTTTTACTTTAGGAGAAGCAGAGTGGCTTGTTCCTGGAGTTACATATGGTGCAAAAGTAGAGTATGTTTTACCTCGGGCAGGACAATAATTATTTTTATATGTGAAAATAATTCAAACAATTACAATGAAATTTTGTATTTTTTATTAATATTTGTCTATAATAATATGTTAACAATTGAAGATGCTTTTGATTTAATAAAGCAAGAAAGAAAATTTCTTAATAATATTGAGCATTATAAGATCAAAATAAGCAACAGTAATAATTTTATAAGAGAAAACCTTATAGGTATATATAAGATTAGAGCTTTGAATGCTAAAAGAAATAGTAATGATAAATTAGTTCAGCAAATAGAAAAATTGATTTCAAACCTTGAAAATTGTTCAGATGATTATCTAAGATTTGTAAGTATTTCAGGTGAAAAGTACTATGGAATGTTTTATCTGAGTAAAAGTTGGGAAAGAATTATTGGATATTTAGAAGGAGAAATTGAAGAAGGAAATTCATTATTTTAAAAGAAAGTGATTTCTTAGAGTTACTACATTCTTGAAACAAAAGCTTATACTTTTATATTTTCAAAATTGAGAATATTTAATTAAGGTATTGATTTCAATACCTTAATTTTTAAAAAGTTTAGTTAGAAAAAGAATATGTTCTTGAAGTTGTAAATGCTAATAATTATTATCCTTTTGGATTGCTGCATGATTTTACGGCTACAAGCCAGAATGCATATCAATATAAATTCCTGTGGCAGGAATTACAGGAAACAGGGTTTTATGATATGAATGCCCGTTTCTATATGCCGGATCTGGGTATCTTTGGGCAGCACGATCCTTTAAGCGGCAAGACATTAGACCCATATGGATATGCTTACCAAAACCCTGTCTTCTTTACAGATCCTACAGGATTAGAAGGTGATCCTATACCAGGTAGCTCAGGTACTGGTAATCCACAGGCTATAGGAACAGCAACAAGCCCTATTGATGTTGGGGAAGTGATATTGAATGCTTCTGTAAAAGCAGTGGCTTCCAATACGCTATCTATAATGCCTTCTAACTGGTTAGTATGTAATGGAGGAGGGGTTTCTGCGCCAAGATTGCAGGATACTTCAACACCCAATATACCGGAGATCAGGAGGTCTTATAAGGATTTTTATCCTTACAGACCAGATAACACTATTGAATGGTATGGCTTTGGAGGACGTGCAAACTGGGGAATTGCAACAGCAGCAGCAAGTGTAGAAAATTTATCTGGTCAAGTAAGAGTCACGACTTATGGATCTTCTCTTAAGTTATATCGTCCTAATGCTAATGGAAATGTTTTTATTAAAAATCAATATACTAGAACTATGGGATTGAGTAAAATTGGTAATCTTGCAGGTAAGGCTAGTTTTGGACTTGGAGTTGGAATGGACGCTTGGGGCGTAAAAACTTATTATCAAGATCCAACTTCTCCCAATGCTGTTCATCCTGGTAAGGCAGGTTTTAATACTATTATGGGATATGTGGGACTAAAAGGAGGAATACCTGGTGCCATCATCAGTACTGTTTATTTTGGTGTTGATAATTATTACCCAGGAGGATGGGTTGGTGCATCTGAAACCGCTGACAAAATTGAAAAATATGAACAACAGACGACAGGACATCCATTTTTTAGTAATTCTGCTATAAAATTTTAAATAATGAAAAAAATAAAAACGATATATAATTATATATATTATACGCTATATAAAAATGCGGAAAAATCTCCCACACTTTTCTCCTACAATTTTGTTGCTGATGTATCAATTGATTTTTTAGGGATAATTACTTTTTTTTCATTAATATATTATTTTGATATTGATCTTGGAAAAGGCGCTTATATAGTCTCTGTAATTGTTATAATCTTATTTAACTATTTCATTTTTAAGCATAATAACAACTATAAGAATTATATACAAGAATTTGATAAACTTCCAGAAACGAAAAATAATAAATATAGATTAATTGTTTGGATAGGTATTGGAGGTATAATTTTCAACTTGATATATTCAGTATATTTTATGGACCAGCGTGCAAGAAAAAATCAAATTGGCCCCTATGCTCCGGAAGTTGTTACAAAAGAAAGAAGAGAAGATTCTTTACAGAAAGCCCAGCAAATTGAAAATTTGAAGAAAATATATGGGGAGGATAATAAAAAATAGAAATACAGATTTGTAACCTAATAAGCCATTACATTTTTGTAATGGCTTATACCATCGATAAATAATCTTTAGGCTGCAATTATAAAGGCTTTCTGGGAAATGTAAGACTCAATTATAGTAAAACTGATGGAGGAGGAATTGCGCTTCTGGGAGAAAGCAATTACTATCCTTTCGGATTTAAACATGAAGATTACAATAGCGGTTCTCTTTTAGAGACTAATTATAATTATAAATTCTTAGGCCAGGAATTACAGGAAAACGGATTCTATGATCTAGGAGCCAGGTTCTATGTACCTGAATTGGGAATCTTTGGGCAGCACGATCCTTTAAGCAGCAAGACATTAGACCCTTACGGGTATGCTTACCAAAACCCTATTTTCTTTTCAGATCCCACCGGTTTGGAAGGTGATCCAGTACCAGGCAGCTCAGGTACTGGTAATCCACAGGCTATAGGAACAGCAGCTAGTCCTATTGATGTGGGTGAAATTGTATTGAATGCTCCAATTAAGGTAATGGCTAATAACCCTGGATCAATCTTACCTAATAACTGTACACTTTGCTACAGTGGAAACGGAGCTTCATCAGGGCTAACGCCGCCAGTACTTCCATCAGAGGCAGAAGCGCTGCGTAGGATTCAACAACCTATTTTACATAATGGTTCTGCTCAGATGATGGATAGTATGTGGGATGTGATAGGTATCGCAATTGCAAATAATATAAAGCCTGAAAATAGATATGCTGCTATGGGTGTAACTTTATTGGCAGCATTGATAACAAGATCACCAAGTGTTGCTAAAGCAGAAGTTGGAATTGTAAAAGCTGAGTCTTCAATTTTAAAAGCTGAGTTAATAGCCGAAAAATCTGCATTTACAATAAATAAACATGGAAATTTAACTGATGGAGTATTTACAGTTTCTAAAGAAGGTATGTTAAAGCACAAAATGAATTTAGGAATCGGAGGTAAAAGCATTTTTTATCCCACTATAAATGCAGACGAAGCTGTATTAAAGGCAGCTCAATATGCGGAAAAAAATAATCTTTGGATATACAATGCAGGTACTAAAGCTAAAGTTCCTGTTTTAAATTCTAATATTGGAACATTAAGTAATGGACAGCCAACAAATTTTATAAATGTTTATAGAAATTCTAAAAACATAATACATGGAGCGCCAGGCACTCCTAAATAATAATTAAACTTTATGGATATAACAAATTTAGTAAAGAAAGCAATAAATTTAAATGTAAATTGGAAACATGGTGACTTTTATGAAATGATTGAAATTTTATCAATAAGATATATTGTGAACTATGAAATTAATGAGGAAAAAATTGCAATGATTCAAGTCGAAAATGAAATAATTGGTTTTATATTTTTAAATTATCCTTTGTTTTTTATCGAGAATAAATATTTGTTACAATTAAAAAAGGAACTAGAAAAATATGATTATATACAATTCATAAATGTTGATTCTATTTATCATAAATATTTATCAATAGATGAAAATTTATATAATACATATTTTGATTATATGGATAATATTGATATTTTTTCTGCACAAGATTTTTATTTTTATAATGTAACATAAATAATATAAAGAAAAGTTTATGATCTAGGAGCCAGGTTCTATGTACCAGAACTGGGAATCTTTGGGCAGCACGATCCTTTAAGCGGCAAGACATTAGACCCTTATGGGTATGCTTACCAAAACCCTATTTTCTTTGCAGATCCCACAGGTTTGGAAGGTGATCCAATACCAGGTAGCTCAGGTACTGGTAATCCACAGGCTATAGGAACAGCAACAAGTCCTATTGATGTGGGGGAAGTGATGCTAACTGGGGTTTCTAAAGCTAAACAAATTGACAACTCTCTTTCTTATATGGGAATTCATAGCTTAAGCAGTTACCAGGCATCAAAGAATAGATTAAATGAAGCAATTAATAACTGTAGAGAATGTAAAGAATTAGAAAGTGTAGAAAAAGGGTTATTTATTGGTATTCCATTGCTTTTAGCTACTGGAGGAGCTGGAGGTTTTGTATTTTCTGGAGAGATGACTGTTGGGGCTATAAGTACAAGGGCATTAACCGATGCTGGTGTACAGTTCACAGCAAATTTTTCAACGAATGGTGGTGATATTTCAAATGCAATAAAAAGGGTAAATTTAACACAAACAACATTAGCAGGATTAGGATTGAACTATATTGGTAATGCTGTAATTTCTACTGGAGTTAATGTTTCTATAAGTAGCCAAAGATTTGTTTTGAATGGAACAGTAAGTACCCAAGAATATGTAACTCAAGCAGGGATGAGTGCATTTGGGGGAGCTGCTGTAAGTAAGATTAATAGCTCACAACTATTTAAAAGTACAGTTATAGGAACATACATGCAAACTACAACAAGTTTAGGACAAACAGCAGGAGCAACAGTAGCAAATACATTAATGAATGTTCCTGACTATACCAGAGCTACTATTCAAAATAATATGCCATAATATGAATAAATTAAAAAAAAGACTACATTATTATATTTTTAAAAGACAATCAAAATGGAATTATTTGCTTTTAGTATTAATATTATCTCCTTTATTTTTCTATATATATTATAAGCAATCTCCAGTAGATAAGGGTAATTATACTATTGGTCAGGTATATAAAATATACTGGCCGGTAATTTCTAATAAAACAATAATGTTTTCTTATACCATTAATAATAAAGAATACACAAGTACTGATATATTTGATAGTAGGTACAAACCAGAAGTTGGAAAATTCTATCTGGTTCAAGTTTCCCTAGAAGACAATTCTTTTTCTACAATTTTTCAAAATATATCCGTGCCAGACAGTATAAAAAAAGCTCCAGCACATGGATGGAAAGAATTACCTAAATGGGCAAAGGAGAAGTAGTGTAAATTGTAAAAATTTAGGCGTTGTTTACTTAAACTTATGATTTGCTCTCAATCAATTAATTGATTCAAGACATAATTATTAGACTAATTACGTATCATTTAAAGTTTAGGCCAAACAGCAGGAACCGCAGTTGCTAATGTTTTAATGAATACACCAGATTATACAAGAGCAACTCTTCAAAATAATGTACCATAATGGAAAAACAAAAAAAGACGTTACGATATTATTTGACTGATAAGAGATCCAAGTGGAGCTATTTATTTTATTTCTTATTAGTGTCACCACTATTGTGGTATGTATATTATAAACAATCTCCTATAAAAGAAGGTCGGTATACAATAGCCTATGCAACCAAAATGTATTGGCCTGTAATATCTTATAAAAGAATAGAATACAAGTATAATGTAAATGGCAAAAATTATGAAGCTACCAATATTTACGCATTAGATCCTGAAGTTAAAATTCCAGCAAGATATTTGGTTCAATTTTCATTGGAAGACCAATCTTTTTCTACAATTTATCCCAATATTCCTATACCAGACAGTATTAGAACAGCTCCGCGTGAAGGCTGGAAAGAGCTTCCGGAATGGGCAAAAGGAAAATAATGAAAGTAAGTAAAAACTTTAGTAAATAAAATAAATGAGGTTGTCCTTTTGAGACAGCCTCATTTATCTTACTTTAAATAATCATTAGATTTACCAGTACAAGAACTTTCTGGAAAATGTAAGATTTAGTTACAGCAAAGCTGACGGAGGTGGAATAATGACTTAGGAGCCAGATTTTATATACTTGAACTGGATATCTTTGGGCAGCACGATCCTTTAAGCGGGAAGACATTAGCCCCATATGGATATGCTTACCAAAACCCTGTCTTCTTTTCAGATCCTACAGGATTAGAAGGTGATCCTATACCAGGTAGCTCAGGTACTGGTAATCCACAGGCTATAGGAACTGCAACAAGTCCTATTGATGTGGGGGAGGTGATACTAACAGGTGTTTCTAAAGCTAAACAAATGGACAATTCTCTTTCTTATATGGGGATTCATAGTTTAAGCAGTTACCAGGAATCAAAGAATAGATTAAATGAAGCAATTAATAACTGCAGAGAGTGTAAACAATTAGAAAGTGTAGAAAAAGGATTATTTATTGGTATTCCTGTACTCTTAGCTACTGGTGGAATTGGTGGATTTGCTTTTTCAGGAGAAGTAACATTAAGCTCGTTTGCTGCAAAGTCACTTACTGATGCTTCAGTACAAGCTTCAGCTAATTTTTCAACTAATGGGGGTAACTTCGAGAAGGCAATGAAAAATGTTAATTTAACACAATCAGTTTTAGCTGGTTTGGGAATGAACTATATTGGAAATGCAGTCGTTTCAACTGCTGTTAATATAAATGCTGCTGATAGTAAGTCCGTATTTACAGGAGGAGTGTCTGAGAGGACTTATGTAACTCAGGCAGGACTAAGTGCTGTAGGTGGTGCTGCGGTACAAGGAATCACGTCTTCTTCTGTATTTAAAAGTATAGTTGTAGGATCATATATGAGTACAACAGCAAGTTTAGGACAAACAGCAGGAACCGCAGTTGCTAATGTTTTAATGAATACACCGGATTATACAAGAGCAACTCTTCAAAATAACGTACCATAATGGAAAAATTATTTAAAAAGTTACATTATTATATTTTTATAAGACAATCAAAATGGAATTATTTAATTATTTTTATATTAGTATCACCTTTGTTTGGATATATATTTTATAAACAATCTCCTATAAAAGATGGTCAGTATACAATAGCTTATGCAACCAAAATGTATTGGCCAGTGATATCTTATAAAAGAATAGAATACAATTATAATGTAAAGGGCAAAAATTATGAAGCTACCAATATTTATGCATTAGATCCTGAAGTTAAAATTCCAGCAAGATATTTGGTTCAGTTTTCATTGGAAGATCATTCTTTTTCTACAATTTATCCCAATATTCCTATACCAGACAGTATTAAATCGGCTCCAGCAGAAGGTTGGAAGGAGCTTCCGGAATGGGCAAAAGGGAAATAATGAAAACTCTTTGGATAAAATAAAAGCCATTGCAATTTTGTAATGGTTTTTATCTTACTTTAGATAATCATTAGATTTACCATTATACAGATCATTTGGGTAATGTGAGACTAAGCTATACGGATAGCAATAAAGATGGGGTTTATCCAGCCAAGACAATATTTTCAGAGACAATGTGATGATGTTTCCTCAGATCCATGGGATATTCCTAATTGTATAGATATTTGGAAACCTGGGGAAATTGTGGAAGTCAATAATTATTATCCTTTTGGATTGCTGCATGATTATACGGCTACAAGCCAGAATGCTTATCAATATAAATTCCTGGGTCAGGAATTACAGGAAACAGGGTTTTATGATATGAATGCCCGTTTCTATATGCCGGATCTGGGTATATTTGGGCAGCACGATCCTTTAAGCGGGAAGACATTAGACCCTTATGGATATGCTTACCAAAACCCTGTCTTCTTTACAGATCCTACAGGATTAGAAGGTGATCCTATACCAGGTAGCTCAGGTACTGGTAATCCACAGGCTATAGGAACAGCAACAAGCCCTATTGATGTTGGGGAAGTGATATTGAATGCTTCTGTAAAAGCAGTGGCTTCCAATACGCTATCTATAATGCCTTCTAATTGTTTAGTATGTAATGGAGGAGGGATTTCTGCGCCTAGATTGCAGAATACTTCAACACCAAGTGTACCAACACAGGCACCATCTGAAAGTTGGTATGGTCTTGTGGGTAAAGGAAACTGGTTTTTTGGTACAGCAGGTCTTTTGAGTGGTTTTGCAGGATCTATGCACTCCAGAAATATGTATTCACAAGGTATTAGAAGAGGAATATCCAGAAATTATCAGCTAACCGGAAGAAACTTGAGCTTATTTGGAAAAGCAGCAATAAATAATGCTACTAGACCTATTTCTACATTTGGAAAAATAGGTAAA
This sequence comes from Chryseobacterium sp. StRB126, assembly GCF_000829375.1. NCBI lineage: Bacteria > Pseudomonadati > Bacteroidota > Flavobacteriia > Flavobacteriales > Weeksellaceae > Chryseobacterium > Chryseobacterium sp. StRB126. Next base: position 3,950,244 of record NZ_AP014624.1, on the reverse strand, counting down.
GGGGTAGGTGCAGGATCATTTTATTTAGGAGTGATATTTGATGGTATTGGTACCTTAAATTATATGGATAATCCTAACTCTTCAAATTCCGTACATCCTGGAAAAGCAACATTAAATACAGTGTTTGGAGTGGTGGGCAATTGGGGAGGACCAATTGGTGCATCTGTTGGGACAATTTATTTTGGAGTTGACAATTATTATGATGGTCCACAAGGACAAGGATAGCCAGGATTCTTTAATGGAGCTAATGATTTTCAAAGTGGATTAGATCAAGGATTTAATAATGCTGGACCTTACAGAATGAATATAATGGGGGCCCATGAACCTAAATAGTAATACTATATTATGATAAAAATAAAAAGAGCCTACTACTATGTTTTCTATAAATTATATAGATCAATAATTTATACCTCTGAAAAAGTTGGTGGAGAATTTTTGTCGGACTTTAAAGCTGTTCTCGCAATAGGAGCTTTAGAAATATGGGTTTTAGTTTCCATTTTTAGCTATTATTCATTAATAAGTAATGTAAGTCTTAATATAGATATTTCCAGTCCAATAGTTATAATTCCATTAGTTATAATATTTCTATTGAATTATTTTTCTTTTATTCACACTGATGTATGGAAAGAATATAATAAAGAGTTTGATCTATTACCTAAAGAAAAGAATAAAAAAAATGGAATGATTGTTTGGAGTATTATTATATTAATAATTTGTAATACAATATTTTCTTATTATTTATTATTTCAACGTGCAAAAAGAAATCAAACGGGTCCATTTGCCCCCGAAATTGTAGCAAAAGAGAGAAGAGAAGATTTCCTTCAGAAAGCCAAACAAATAGAAAATCTTAAAAAAATATATGGTGAAGATAAAAAATAGAAATACAGATTTGTAATCTAATAAGTCAATAAGCCATTACATTTTTGTAATGGCTTATACCATCGATAAATAATCTTAGACTGTAACTATAGAGGCTTTCTGGGAAATATAAGGTTCAGTTACAGCAAAGCTGACGGAGGCGGAATAATGATTCAGATAGAAAGTAACTATTATCCTTTTGGGTTAAAGCATGAAGGATATAACAGTAGTTCTTTCTTAACTGAATTAGAGACTAACTACAAGTATAAATTCTTAGGCCAGGAATTACAGGAAAACGGGTGCTATTTTTTATGAGACTTTGTTTTTCAAAAGTTTGAGTTTCCTTTGTGAAAAAGGTAAAGGATTTATTTATTGTCAGTTTAATAAATAGGTGTATGCTTATTCAAATATTAAATATACTTTTGAGAAAATGTATAATTTATTATAAATGAATGATTTTAACAGAAAAACACAGGCTGGAGCCGTTGCTTATTTTCGCTATTGTATAAAAAATGGTGATGTTGAAGGTGCATTGAGTTGTTTTCACCCTGAAGCAGTTTATATTGACCGGGATGGGAAAGAGTTAAGAAGCCTTGAACAGATACAGGTGGCTATGGAAAGTATATGCAGATTAAAGTTGAATATACAGGGAGAAATTCCGCATGTGACAGTAGTTGGTAATTTAGCAATGTGGCTTGACCGGTGGGTAATGACTGGAATTACTCCCGATGGCCAGCCTATAAAAATGACAGGCCATACTTCCTGCATTATGAAAAAGGATGAAGCTGACAATTGGCTATGGATTGTAGATAACCCTTTTGGCTCAGCAATACTGAATCATTAGTTTTTTAATTGCAGGATATAGAACCCTGCAGGGATTATGGATTTTACTAAACTTTCTTACTATCTCTATAATAGCATTTCTGAATCCACAGATCGTAATTTGATTTTCCAAACAGAAATTCTGTTACAACTTTCCTTGATTGGGATATTCAGATCTTTTATGCTTTTCTGACCATTGTCCTACCAAAACAAAAAGAATAGAGTAGTAATCAGAAATTAAAACAAGATGCAGACAATGTTAGGCGCTAATAGACATATTGTTGAAGAGCTGGCAAGAGAATTAATAAGAAATTTTACATCAGACGTTCGTATTGTCAGCAGAAATGCAAAAAAAAGTAAACGATACAGATGAGATCTTTTCGGCCGATTTATCTATTCGTGAAAAGGCGATTGAAGCAGTAAAGGGCAGTGAAATAGCTTATTTTAACCCGAGTTCGGGATCATAAAATTAAGGATAATAGGCTGGAAGTTGGAAGTTACTATTGGAGCTACCATTTCTGACGTTGTCGTAAAATTTGATGAAGCAGTCTTTAAAGGAATAATACATTACAGGGTTGAAAGTGTTTTTTAACCTCAACTCACTTCCCTCTCTCAGTTCCAGGCTTCCTTCCTTACTAAAAACAGAAATGTCTTATCCCGAACTCAGGTTATTTTACATTAGGACTTCCTATGAGTTCGGTTCTGTGGGAAAAGCAATTTCTATTGATCCTTCAAAATGTAATTGATGCCTGAAAGATCAACAGAACAAAGCTTGTATTCTTTGACATACGAAATCATAGGGAGTACTATTGATGTCCATGAAATTATAGATGGGGACTATAAGAATGTTTATAATCAATGTTTTACAATAAGTGTGTTAAAGACTCAGAGCTTGGTACACGGATGTATTTTATGCTTCGGTTAACTTACTTCATTTCATTTATTGCTATTTCTTTACCCTTTGTAAATTCAAATCCTGAAAATCGAAGCTAAAATCAATATTGGGAGAAATTCCTTTCATTTTTATGCTTTGTGCTTTTCCTTCTTCATCTAAGTTAAACATAGCAAGGGCATCACAATTCATATCTTTATAATCCCATTTAATGGCAAATGTATTTGCTTTATAAAAACTCATGGGTCCGTTTAATTTTGGTGAACGATAAGATTTAAACCATAATTGATTTCCTTTTAAGAAAATTTCAATTTTCCCAAACCATTTATCCTCATACAATCCAATTAGATCCTCATTTTTTATCGTCGTGTTTTTTGCCTTGCTTACCGTTTCCCAAACCTTTTTGGTTACCTCATCTCCAGATTCTTTTTGAGACTTAAAATAAGCTGCATACTTATCTACCCAACCCATATCGTTAAGCCCTAAATAGCTGTCAATAATGGTTTGGCTCACAGAAGAAAAAACACCTGAACCACCATTTTCAGTATTGGTAAGAATTACAATTCCCAAATTTAAATCAGGAATCATGGTAACGATGGAAAGCATTCCCGGTAAACCACCGGTATGGGAAACACTTAGATTTCCTTTTATATCGGATAAATTCCAGCCTAAACCATACCCATTAAAATGTTGGTTATATCTTGGGTTAGGATTAATTTGATCTACAGTACGGATTGTCCACATTTCATTTTGCCTTTCTTTAGTAAAAAGCTGTTGCTCTAAGGCAGATCCATACTTACCCTTGTTTAGCTGAACAAGCATCCATTTGGACATGTCATCAACATTGGAAACGATCCCTCCCGCAGCACCATTCACCATTGCCCCATATAAAGATATCTTTTTGATACTGCCTGATTCTGATGAATGTGGAGAAGCCATTAAACTAATATCTTTTACATGGCTTATGGAACTGAATGTGTTTTGCATCTGTAAGGGCTCCATAATACGTTTTTGGACAAAAGTTTCCCAATTCATTCCACTTACTCTTGCTATGACTTCACCTGCTACCAAATACAATTGATTATCATAATTGAATTGGGTTCGGAAAGCGGAAACAGGTGTGAAATATTGGAAAGACTTTATTACATCTTTAATAGTAAAATCTGTACCATCCGGAAACATCATCAAATCACCAGCTCCCAAACCAAGCCCACTACGGTGACACAATAAATCTTCTATGGTAAAGTTTTCTGTTACATAATCATTATACATTTTAAATTCAGGGATATATTTTTTAACATGATCATCCCAGGAAATTTTTCCTTCATCTACTAAAATTGATAAAGCAGCTGTTGTAAATGCTTTGCTGTTGGAAGCAATTTCAAAATTTGTATGTTCATCAATAGGCGATTTTGTATCTATTGATTTTACACCATATCCCTTTTTGTGAATTACTTTTCCGTCTTTTACAATGGCTACAGCAGCTCCTGCAACATGGAATTTCTCTATTGCATTGTTAACAAGAATATCTACCTCTTTAGAGGTTATTTGGCCAGATAAATGACTGCTTGTAAATAATGTAGTAATGGTAATGATGAGTAAAGACAATCTTAATTTTGTCATAATTGATTATTTATATCATGGTTTTATTAACCACTAAACCTCACGATTTGAGGTAGGTGGATATTAGCAGGACCAAATCTACCGATTAATAGTATAACTTCAAAATATGAAATCAATTTAAAATAGAAAAAAAATGTGATGACAGAGTGTCCTGCTTAAATATTTCAGAGGTATCTATGGTCTTTTGTTTTGATACCGTAAATTACTTACTGAAAACAGAAATGTCTTATCCCGAACTCAGGTTATATTACTATGGAATTGAACACTTTTTTAATGCTCAATTTTTTAGGTGTAACTTTCTCTAACGTCTTGTGGGAAATTGACTACATCATTGATTTGTCGTTCTGTATTTTTAATGATATTTTTAAAGAATAGTCTCATCCTATGATATATTGATGGGCAAGACTTAAAATAAAGACCACATGAAGGATGCTGTGAAATCAAATATAATATGGGTAGTGAAGATGCTGATGATCCTATCCGTATTCACTCTTATAGGCTGTAAAGAAAATAAAAGAACTTCACCGCGGAATATGGTTGGGCATACTGAGACAATACTATCCGTGAAAGTAGTTTCTGCAGGCGGAGAACTGGAGTTCTCTTCCAGTACAGTCATAGATAAAGATTCTATGCATTACCATCGTACCGTAGCTGCCAATGAAGCCGATAATATGGCATATAACAGAAAAGTAAAGCCTGAAGACTGGAAAAATCTGGTTGATAAAATTGATCTGAAAATGTTTGGAGCGGCAAAGGAAGGGCATAGTGTACAGCCTGTAGACGGGATTGATACCAAGATTATCGTAACCACAGGTGCTGGTGATATCTCCAAAATGAATGCCCATGATGATCCCGAATGGAAAAAAATTCTTGATGATGTGGAACAGTATGGTGCACAATATAAATAATTAATTTGGGGGGAATGGCCGTTTATATTCACTTTATAAAAACAAAAGAGCCCTAAAAGAGCTCCTTTGTTAGTTTTCATTATGTTTTTAATGAAATAATTAATGATTCATCTGTTATTGAAACATTCTTCGCCATTTGGTCATGGTATTTCTACTCAATCCAAAATGTTCAGCTACTTGCAGATTATTCATTTTATGATTTTTTTGGTAATTAAGGATGGATAGAATATCCGATTCATTGTAAGAACGGAGTTGCTGATTCATCTTTTTGAAATCTTGATCTTTAGTGCCAAAAATTCTGTTGTTCAGTTCCATAATATCCAGGGCAGAAAGTATTTTTTTTCCCAGTAACTTTTCACATTCTGCTTTCTTATAAGGAAATTTCTGTTCAATGATGTCCGAATAGATTCTTTGATAATTAGGTTGACTCTGTTTTTTCATTATATAAATTTTAAAATTCTAGATGAAGCTATCCAATGCTGAACATTGCTAACTTCTCATTTCTGACTCGATGCCGTTATTTATTTTTTGCAATCCATTTGCATAAAGTAGTGTAAGGAATTCCATACTCATCTGTAATTTGTCGTTTAGTCTTTTCTTGTTTCTCTATCAGTTCCAGAATGAAGTCTATCATTTCCCGCGTATAGATATTTTTCCTGAAACGGGGAAGCTTTGAGACATCAGATTCCCGGATTGGGGCAGAGGGTGGAGCGTAGAGTATCAGATGTTGGGAATAGAGTCTGAAAAAATCATATTCAAGCAGCTTGCTCCATCTCAATAGGACATCGGTGGATAGGCTTTCCTGTATATACATTTCGGAGACTTCATTCTCTGTACATTTAATGAAATTACAGATACGGTGTAAATCAATCTTATTTTCTTTAACCCGCAGATGTATGAGTTTTCCAATGTGAATATTTCTGAAATTTGAATTCATAAGCCTTATTTCTTTTAAAAAGGGAGAGAAGGGCATCACGGTGCTGTAAATCAATGTCTGAATGATATTGATGCTGTAAATGCCTTCCAATTAAAATATTGTTGACATGGTATTTACTACCATTTTTTATCATTATCTAGTTGTCAGTGCTTAAGTGTTGTAAGTAGACACAGGGCTAGGTTATGTATAGCCGCGTATGTTGTGTCATAGTATTGCTTATAGTGTTTAATTATTTAATTCATCCCATAGAATGTTGTAATCCATTGTTTTTAAATTGATAGACTTAGCTCCGTTCCGTATCATACTTTTCGGAGCTAAGAATCTATCAATTAATAAACTAACTTGATTTTTAATCAGGGCATGTCTGTGTGGATATACAATGCCAAGTCATGGATGAGTCACCTTCTTTAAGAGTGTATACCTTCATACATTTGTTGGTGGTATCATATACCATCATACCTTCCACAGGAGCTGTAATGACAGGAGTTACCCCATCAGCAGCAACAGGTTGATTAGATGCATTGAACTTAACCCTGTTTGGTACAAATCCTTTGGTTTTCGCTTCCATTGCTAACCATCCTCCTTTTCTTACCATTGGCCAGTTGTCTGCACTTCCAGCTCCGGCTCTTCCAAGAGAAGTAATTCCCACTTTTGTAGGCAATTCAGGATTACCGGCTGTAGCAATAGCCCCAGGTTTATAACAATAGGTTTTTCCTTCTGCAAACGTGATGTATCTTAAAGCATTATCTGCATTAAAATCATTCATGAATACCCATCTTCCGCCTGTAAATATTCCTGCAATTGTTTTTACGTTCGTGGTAAAAGCAGCATCATCTGCTACAATCATCTGAATATTATTTCCTGAGGAGAAAGTTGCTCCATAAGCTGAGAGATCAGCCTCAAAGTATAAAGCTCCCGGAGTATTTGAACGTTGAGACAACCATGTTCTCTGGATTCTGTTCATTATATTTCCGGCAATCGTAGTGTTTACAAGCGGTGTTGCTGTAACATTGTTATCTCCCATCAGGAAGTAGGTTTTGTCATTTACAAATCCTGTTCGTGTGGAAAGTTGGTTCGGAGATGCAAAATCACTGATTGTGGCAACAGTAAGAATTGTCCCTGCATTGACACTTTTTGAAACTTTCTGTTCAAAGGCTTCAATATCATCTCTGGTAACTCCAAAGATATTATTGTTGAATGTAGTATTAGTGGCTCCGTTCCATACTGTATTTCCATCTGTATTCAGATAGTGGTCTGTATTTACCTGCCCCAGCGTAATACCATATTTGATGGCAAGATAAGAATCCACTCTTCTTCGTTCAGCAGTAGTAAGATTCCCTGAGCCGTAGATAATAGTTTCTCCTAAATTACCTATGAATCCAAGGTTATCACTACCATTACCTCCAAATTGGGAATCACCGAATAAGTGCCCTCCATTCAGATTTCTTACCCCCGTTCCGGTGTGGTTGGTTGTAGCAAAATTTGCACCTCCGTTAAGAGCCTTAGTTGTAGTAAGTGCTGTAAACGTATGATACATAATGCTCGGAATAGTGGTGGAGAATGCTCCAGCAGGAGTTCCATAATAGTCAGTATTACCTCCTATATTGGAAAATCGCTCTATTCTGTTATCCATTACGATACCCAAACCATCCCATCTGCGTAGATCTCCGGTAAGCAATGCATTATCCACAAGAGATCTGAAGATACTCGGATGAGCACCACCACTGGTCATTCCTTCTTTGGTAAATGTAAATACATCATAAGAATCCTCAGAGAATGTTCTTACATTGATATTTCCAAGAGTTTGTGTTCCTGCCGTAAAGTTAACCCCTGGGTTGAAGTTGAAATAATTGGCAGCACCCACCTTGAATTTTGGAAGGGCATTGGTTCCCAGCTGTGCTGAAGTAGTTCCTGAGAACTGATCCGTCCATGCTGTAATATCTGTTCCATCTCCTGTGTTAACGGCATCTTTATCAGCTCGATACCAATAGGAAAGATTATTCACAACCCCTCCTGGAGCACGTCCGAAACCTGCAAAAGTAAAGAACTGTCCATTACTTAAGGTTACATTGGCTGTGTTGTAGATCACTCCATTGATGGTAACTTCCGTTGCCATTGGGGTAAAGCTATCTGTTGTATCAAACATCTCATCCGGAGATTGTACCAGGTACAGGTTTTTAACTCCTTTTGGCCAGGCAACTGTTACTTGTCCAACATTTTTTGTATTCTGGGCTTTCCAAATTGCTTCAAAACGGAAATTCGTTTCACCGTTAGTTCCGCTCGTATAAGCTAAAGGCATTTTCAGTCCTTGTTTCAGATTATTGTCTCCAACCATTAAGAACTGCTGGTTGCTTGGTAACTCAGTATTGTTGGCTGCATTACTCTCGGCAAGTCCTGTTGTAGAGATCACAAGCTTCTGACCACTGTTGACACTTGCTGACTGTTTTTGGTTCAATACAGTGACCTCATCTTTTGCAATACCGAAGATATTGTTATTGTATCCGGTATTGTTGGTTCTGTCCCAAATCACATTGCTGTCTGTGGAAAGATAATTTTCACTTAGGGTAACCCCGTTCTTTACAGCAAGGTAAGTATTGATTCTTGACTGTTCATTGGTTGTTAAGGTACGTTTATACCAAATAACTTCCATGATGTCACCAGGGAAAGCACCGGCAGCATCCCATCCGGCTTGCCCTACCCTTAGGTTACGACCATAAATCTGGAATTTATTGGTGTTGTTGAAGGTAGTTGTTTCATAAGCACCATTCAATCCTAATCTTTTTTCTCCACCCGAGAAAGTAGATGTTCCTCCGTTAGCAACAGAATTATTTGCTATTGTCGAGAACACATTGGATGCACCTATATTGAAATCTGTAGAGAAATCTGTAGAGGTGATAAGATTATAATATTCATAATGTCTTGGCTTTCCATTGGCAATTGAGGTTGCAGGTTCAGAAGCATAGGTTGCATCATCATCAATTCCTGTAATACGTCCGGTTCCTGCCGTAGTAGGTCTTACTGCGGAGAAAATGGAATGAGAAATATTAGGCAGCTCTCCATTGGTAGGGTTCATTACTGAAGCATTATTATAGAATAATTTCGAAGCGCTGTATCCTGTAGTATACGGATGGAAGTTATGAGCTTTGTCAGCTGAAGAAAGAGCCCATGTTCCTACAGCAGGAATATCATTAGCGTTGATGGAATTATCTTTCCATGCGGTTGCAATATTTCCTGCATCATCAGATCTGATCCAGAAATCTGTTCCGGAAACCCCTCCAGGAGCGTATAAATATCCTGCAAAGGTAAAATATTGCCCATTAGCTAATGTTACATTGGCTGTGTTGTATACTACACCATTTACGGTTGTTTCCGTGGTCATTGGGGTGAAAGTAGACGTTGCATCAAAAACAGAACTGGAAGACTGTACCAGATACAGGTTTTTAACCCCTTTAGGCCATGCCACTGTCACAGTTCCTACAGCATTGGTATTCTGAACCTTCCAGATCGCTTCAAAGCGATGATTGGTTTCTCCATTCATTCCTGCTGTGTATACTAATGGCGTGTTCAGGATTTGTTGAAGACCATTGTCTCCTGTGATAAGGAATTGTCCGTCTGTTAGGGAGTTGGTGTTGGCAGCGTTGGTCTCTGCCAATGAATTTCCAGCACCAATGATTAGCTTTTGGCCATCATTCACACTTTGTGATTGCTTTTGGTGCAGAGCAGAAGTATTATCCCTTGCAATACCAAGGACATTGTTGTAATAGTTGCTTGCTAATCCATCCCAAACTACTGTACCTGTAGAACTCAAATAATTTCTATTTTGTTCTTTGTTCAGCGTTTGTCCATATTTAATAGCAAGATAAGATTCTACTCTATTTACTTCTTCATCGGTTAGTTTATCAGCAAAAACGATCATTTCATTTTGTTGTCCAACTAATTGTGCCCCTGCATCCGCTTTTCCAACCATTAGGGCATTACGAGTGACAGCAGTATTTACATTCGAAATATTGGTATTATAAGTCTGATGAAAACCGTTTAATGTGATATTAACAGCATTATTTCCACTTGTTCCTGCACCATTTTCCCAAGTACCCCCACCGATGTAAGAACCATTGATTGTATAAGTACTTTGAGGAGTATATTCACCTATTACAGGATAGAATAAAAATTTATTTCCTGTAAAACTGTACAAACCTGGATCGTCCATTGCATTACCGGATCCGGCTGTTCCAAAACCAAATAAAGAAGATGTTGCGCTGGTTGTATTTCCAGCAGAAAATAAAGCTCCTTTGATTCTGTTCAACATATAACCTTGTGCATCTGCTGGAGCATATTGTAACCACTTTTGGGTTCCATCATAGATTACAGTTGGGTTGAAGTTGGCTAATGTTGCGGCATTGGAAAACTTCGGACGATAACCTGCTGTTGACTGTAGAAGAGAGAAAGGTTTGTTGTTGAATTCATTCCACTGCTGAACAGTTGAATTATCCACGGCTACAGTAGTACCTGCATCTGAGAATAGATTTGAAGCAGCATCTGCACGGTACCAAGCAGCAGAGAATACTCCCCCTGGCGCATAAGCATACCCTGCGAAGGTAAAATATTGTCCATTTGCCAAGGTTACAGTAGCTGTGTTGTATACAACTCCGTTTACGGTAACCTCCGTTGCCATTGATGTAAAGTTGTCAGTAGCATCAATGGTAGCATCAGAAGACTGAACCAGATACATGTTTTTTACCCCTTTAGGCCACGCAATTGTTACAGTTCCTACATTTCCAGTATTTTGAACTTTCCAGATGGATTCAAAACGGGAATTCACTTCTCCATTGGTCCCCGCTGTATAAGGTAACAATGTTTTCAGTTCTTGCTTCAGCCCATTATCTCCAGCGATCAGGAATTGTCCTTCTGTCAAGCTGTTTGTATTAGCTGCATTGGTATTGGCTAATGAATTTCCAACCCCTATGATTAGCTTTTGATTGGAATTTTCACTTCGTGACTGTTTCTGATATAAAGCTGAAAGATTGTCTCTGGCAATACCGAAGATATTGTTTTGATAGGTTGGAGAAGTAGTCCATACAATATTGTTTGTGGAATTTACATAATCACTCAATAGTGTTGTTCCCCATTTAACGGCCAGATAAGAATCTACACGAGCTTTTTCTGCTGCTGTAAGAGGAGTGGCAAATACAATGGCTTCATTCATCTGCCCATCATGGCTACCCCAGTTAGTATCACGTCCGATTCTAAAAGCACGGGCTGTATTTCCTGTATTTACGTTATTAAGCGTATTGTTATAAACAGATTCATTCCCATCTAACCATACTTTAGCTAAAGGATTTGAAGCGGTAGATCCTGCGGCATTCAACCATGAAGATCCAGCTACAAAAGGTTTTTTATCAGCAAATATATTGGTAGATAATGTGGTATAGCCGCTTCCTGCTGTATAGAACAATAATTTGTCTGTAGTGGCATTATTGGAGATATGCAGACCAGGATAATCCATAGTCTGATCAAAACCTGCTAATCCTGCAGCACCTAAGGTGTTCATTTTACCAGAAATATAAATACTTCCTTTAGTACGGTCTATGATTTCATTTCCACTTCCCGGATCTGCAGCCATAAAGCCTCCTTGTCCTGTTCCATGTGCTGTTGAATTGAAGGTTACCGTTGGATTGAAATTCGCAAGGGTATTCTGATTCGAAAAGGTAGGCTGTAGGGTAGTGGTAGCCTGTACAAGATTGTATCCTGTTCCCATTTGGTCAGTCCATTGGTTCAGCGGCGTATTATCCGATGAGGTAATGGCATCTGCTTTGTACCAAACCGCTGCTGCAACACCACCAGGAGATGGAGCGGTAACATTCACCGTCAGATCACTGAAGCTGCTGCAAGTACCGGTGGTAACAGTCCATCTGAAAGTATAGGTTCCGGAGGTGTTAAGTCCTGTAACATTAGTGTTATATAAGGATGGATTAACTATCATAGGATCTGAGGCTCCGGCTGGCTTTGAAACCAATGTCCATGAACCTGTTGATGATACTCCCGGATTGTTTCCGTTGAGGGAAGCTTGTGTTGCCCCTATTCCTAAGGTTTGATTGGATCCTGCATTGGCATTGACCTGTGGGGATACGAATATGGAAAATGTACCTTCCGGAGAAGTCCCAGAGCAGGCATATTCTTGATTTATGAATCCGGAATCCACACCTCCTGCATTAGGAACAGCTTTTATTTTGAAGACATATTCTCCCTGCTTATCCAGATTACTTATCGTGGTAGAGGTACTGGTAAATGTTCTGAGATTACTGGCTTCATAAACAGGATTGGCTGCTCCGGCTGGCTTAGAGACTAGGGTAAAGTCATATTTGCCGGGAAACCCCTGAAGATAACTGGTGTTAACTACTCCTTGATATACTGTAGGTAAAGGAACTGTAGCGGTCACAATACCGGAACCAGTGTAACATATTGTACTATTAGGAACCGTCACATTTGGACGGCTGCCATCGGAAATATGAATATAATAATCCTGACTATTACCGCAGGCACCACTTTTGATTGATAGATTAACGATGTAGGTTCCCACTCGCCATCCTCCGGCAGGAGGTGTTGCTACTACATTCCTGTTCATCGTTCCAGCTCCGTTCAAAACCAAGGCGGGATTTCCTCCAGGAGGAACAATTCCTGAATTGCTTACTGTGGAGGTAATTGTTGCTGGATCTGAGGGGTCAATCTTGAAATAGATGGTAATGGGGGTTGTTTTTCCTGCCATATTGCAGTATACAGCGCCACCGCTACCACTTGCATAGTAAGATTGCATTTGTTCAGGATGGGAAGCATCAATAAAACTTACTAATTTAGGATCTGTTCCATTGTAATTATAGGTAATCTGAGGAGTAGTGTATGTTCCATTGGCATTGGTGACAGTGATGGTGAATACATAGCTTCCTGTAACATTTACACCATTGAAGTACATTGAATCATTCCTTATCTGATAAAATGAAATATTACCTCCAGCCGGCTGGCTGATGACATTAATGGTCACGGTGGTCCCAAATGCAGGATTTCCCGATGAGTTTGCCGTATTGCTTGCAAACACTGGAGAAGTTCCGCTCAAATTGATATACCGGTTGGTATCTGTTGAAGGATAACATCTGTTATGAGTTGCAGGAAGACTTATTTGAGGATTAGGAATGAATCTGACAATAGCATCATCTTCGTACCAACAGTTTGGATTGTTGATAGAGGTTATCCTTAATACCGCACGATAGGCTGGGTCAATATCATGATTAGCTTTCTTTGTTAGGGTTAAGGTAGGGGTTGCTGTTGTCGTATTGGACATGGTTGCATTCGTAGTGGTGGTCTGATTATAGAATTCTTTATTATAAATGTTATAATAAGTCCACGATGCGGTATACCCTGCAGGAATTACTGCGTTTAAGGTTGCAGTCCCTGTAAGGGCAGAAACGTTGGTGATGTCAGGCCCTGCAGTAAAAGTAGAGACTGCTCCCGGAGCCGTAACGGTTACCTGTGAGGTTGCCGTTCCTGTTGTACAGGTCTGGGCAATCTGGAATACATAATTTCCAGGATAGGTCATTCCTGTAACATTGGTATTGTAACCTGAGGGTGTTACAATAACCGGATCCGGTGCACCTGAGGGTTTAGATACGAGGGTCCATAATGGGTTTCCAGCTGTACTTCCGCCGGGGCTTCCCGAGAGATTGGCTGAGGTACCGCAAATAACGGCATTGGCTCCTGCATTGATGTTGCAGTTCTGTGCCAGAATCATCATATTACCCATAATCAGGAATATGAAGAAGAGGACGGTTTGTTTTTTCATGACTTTATAGTTTTTAGCCGGATTTCCGACAAAGGGTGTTTTTAAAGAATAGGACTAATAAAACTGTATTTCTTTCATTTTTTATCGGTTTAAGGTTTCCAAAAACTCCAAACTGTACCATTGTACACCGCTATCTGTTTCTTCACGGTATCATAAGCCATCATTCCGGGGGCAGGGTTAATGATGTTGAGGTGTGGGCTCACCACTTTAGGTAATATCATCGCCTTGTTGGTATCCGTTAAAACCAATACTCCCGGTGTGGGGTCTGTAGCAGCTGCTGATCCGATAGCTGTTTTTGCCGTTGTGGATTCAGTTTTGCTGGTTTGGATCAAAATGTTAGCAGCTCCGGTGTTGTCAACACTTAAGTCGGTCCACGTTCCGGAATCCTTCAGGTATTTTACTTTGTGATCGGTGGTATCATAAATGATGGTACCGTTCTCTGTAATTCCTGTTTTCGTTTCTACATAGGGAAGTATCAATCCCCGATTTTCTGTATCTGCAAACTCCAAGGATACCGCAGTATTGGTCACTGTCGATTTTCCTATGGCAATCTGAGATTGTACAGTACCCGTTACAGCAAGTAGAATTGCCATGGGTAGAAGTAGTTTTTTCATGATTTTTAATTAGGTTTATATGAATGGAATGTTTTCTTTCTTGATATTGTCCTTTCCAAAAAAGGATGGTTTGTTATTCTTATGGGTTTACAGTCAACGTCAATCCGTTGCAGCTTTGTCCTCCTGTCATTATGTTTACAGAGGTGGTTCCGGAAGCAGTGGGAATACCATTGATGTTGTATACCAGGTTTCCGGTTCCTATGCTGAAGTTTCCGGCTGTAAGGGTAAATGTCAATCCATTCTGGGTAAAACTTTGTGCTGTGTAAGTCCCACCATTACCGCCAGTGTAGGGTATTGTAAGTGTACCTGTATATGAAGCGCCTTGAGAGGCCGTTGCTGGGCTGAATGATGCAGAAGAACAAGTAAATCCTGAAACAGTACCGGATACAGAATCCAAGCATCCGGACCACTTTGGAGGATCATCTTGGTATGCTTTTACGCAATGTTCGGATGTATCAAAGACCAACATACCAGGTTGTGGGTCGTTAATGACTGTGGTATTAGATACTCTATTCAGATAAAGTACCTTGTTGACAGCACCGAGGTCAAGGTCGGAGCTGGGGTGTGGAGTTGGAGTCCCTATACCCACTTGAGAGGAAACAAAATTTCCTATGATGATGAGTATAAGCGTTATATATTTATTCATAAGATTTAATTATTTAGTTTTTAAAAGGAGACTGAAACCATCTGCCTTAGATCAGATGGTTTTATAAAACTTATTACTCTTTGATGCAACGTACAGAGCCGCCAAAACCAGGGCTATTATTACCGGTGTTGGTGTAAACAATACCATTCTGCATAAAGGAAGTACCACCAGCGCCACTACTAGTGACATAGCCATCTGCTACCATATAGTGATCGATACTAGTATTGAATACACCAGTATTAACACTGTGAGCACTACCTTCTCCGGCCTTAGTTAATTTCAGTTTTTTGTTGGTAGCATAGATGCCGCCACTGCCAGAAGCAGTGATTACTGCTTGCCATTCTGCTTTTACTGGTACTTTAAAGCCCTGTGGGCATGGGTTATTTGGAGAAGAAGCGAGCCATCGGTTTCCCGGAGGTGGTGTCGTAAGTGATGTCCATTCCAAGCTACTGGTATTATTTATCCTGCTAGGTTGATTAGGTGACCAGGTTGGTACTTGCCCGGTTATAGGCCCATATTTATAAGCCGGATCACTTGAGATACTAAGATCTCTTACTATAAGCTCATGCCCATCCGCTTTTCTACCCCATTGCAAGAGAGATCCCATCGCATTGATATCTGTTTGGCTCGTTGCCTGCTTGGTAAGATTAAATATTGGGGAGTCCACATTGGTATAGTTTGCTCCCAGGTTGTTGTTCAACCAAATTTTGCCGTCTTCTGCCTGTATCGGAAGATAAAGGAAGTTATGCTCATATTTATCGGCATTATCTATCTGTCCAAACATTCTGTCCGGTATGCCTGGTATGTCGCGAAGCTGGTAATTGGTAAGCGTACCTGCTGCGTTGTATGGGTATTGTAAAGTTCCTAATAATAGCCCCAGATAATCATTTCCTATCCCTGCATTGATATCCAGTTTCTTGGCAAGCAGATCATTTCCGACAGCTTTTATGGTCGCCACAAGAGACGTATCATTAGTGGTAAGGGTTTGTGCTGCCCAGGATAATGTTACTTGTGTAGCTATACCATCCTGTGTAAGGTTTGCTGGGATGGTAGTGGTGGTACTCCATGCTGCGACAGTCCCTCCACTTCCTGTTACGGTAGTAGGAATATACACTGTGATACCTGTGGTAGAGATAGTTCCCTGCACATCCACCAAGGTATCCGGTGTACCATCTGCATTGATGATGGCAGTGCTGGCAGGCACTGTTGGTGTGGTATACGGCATATAATCGTTATCATACACTGAGGCTACCCAATAACGGCTGTTCTGTGCTAATGTAATAGTTCCGGGTAATACACCGCCGGGATTGCCTGTTGCAGGATTCACTGTAAGTGATATAGCATTAGCTCCGGAACAACTTTGTCCTCCAATAGTAATATTTACTGTAGTGGTTCCTGCTGTGGTGGGAGTTCCGGTAACATTATAAACCACATTGCCATCTCCGGTGGCAAAAACACCTAAAGGAAGGTTGAATGTGAGCCCGTTCACAGTAGTGGTTTGTGCAGGGTATATTCCGCCATTACCTCCAGTGTAAGGAACCGTTAATGTTCCTGTATAAGTTTGACCCACTGTTGCAAAATTAGGTGTAAAATAAGCGCCAGCACAATTAATGCTGGTAACTGAGCCTGTAAGTCCGCTGTTCCCTATGATACATCCTGACCATCCTGCCGGATTACCCTGGTATGCTTTTATACATTTATCTGTCAGGTCATATATAACCATTCCAGATTGCGGATCGTTGATTACAGAAGTATTGGCGACTCTATTCAGGTAGAGCGCTTTATTGTTGGAAGCCAATTCCAAAGAAGCACTGAGGTGTGGGTTTGCAGTACTGATTCCTACTTGTCCAAAAGCAGTGATGCTAATAAGGAATGTTGCTGGTAAAATTGTTTTTTTTTCATTTTAAGAGGGGTTTAAATGTATGTCAGGGTGAACCCTGATGTGTTTTTATTCTTTCAAGTTTTTTTTAGGCTTAGGTTTGCAGTGTAATATTCTTTTCTTATGATTTAAAATATCATCATCTGTTTTATTGAGTCAATACATGCTACTCCCTGTTCGCTTCGGATAAACCCGGCGAAATGGATGAACTATGCTGAATTTTTCGCTGAATAAAAGAATGGAAACTACCTGATGAATTGAATTAAACGGTAGCCCTTTTGAGGAATGGTGGTGGACGGTTGAAATTTTGGGAAAACGTTAGATTGAAAAACCACTGATCTTTATAAATCTTTTTCAGAAAAATGTCCAGTAGACTCATTAATCCCAGTGTTTTGTTTTCTGCCCCAAACAGAAGGAATTTCATCGTATGCTGGTTGGGTCTTACAATCTGCTTATCATGGTCGGAAATAGCCAATAGAGATTTTTCTGATGGAGTATTCCTGATGAAGATTGATACGGCTTTAGGGCTGTTCTCAACTCTTTGAGAAGTAATCTTCTCTTTTTTCTGTTTTCTTGTGTTGGATACTGTTAAATTCTTTCTTTTGAAAGTTTTCTTTATTTTTTCTTTTTTGGAACTTGGAGCATATATTTGTTCCATACCTGAAACTACGGTGCCCTCAGAAATAAATAATTCATTTGATGAGGGAGAAGGCTCTGATGAAGGAGCCTCATGATGTTTACAAATAGCCTGTACGATCTGAAAGTTCATCAGCAACAAGATCAATAAGAAAAACCTTCTCCCTCCAAATAAATGTAGAGAGAAGTGTTGGTTCATCATGTTATTTTCAGAATCAGTTATCATTTTAATGCAATATTATGATTACCACAATGTCTGTACAAGTCTAGTACAGGAATAATTCGGAAAATTTCATATGCTGTTTAATCTATTTTACAATTTTTGAATACTGTAAATCAATGTGTTGTGTTTTTTTAAAATATTTCTGTATAATAAAGAAAAATAGTAAGTAGGTATTTGTATTTTTGGAAAGTATATTTCATTAAATTTGTACAAATGATAATCGAAAACAGGGTGTGCTATAGGAAAAAATCAATATGATGGGGGTTTGTGATGTATTGAAACTAAAAAATGAATTACTATGAATTTTTTAATAATAAAAGCATATTAATATATATATGATAGTTGCTAAACTTCTTTTTTATTCTAATATAAATGTTGGTATCGCTGTTGTTTTTACCCTATTAAATTCTCACTCTAAAAGCTAATCCCTATTCCCTAATGAAAAAAATCTATTTATTTTTTATTCTTTTTGCCTTTTACTCAGCATTTGCCCAAAATGTAAAAAAGGAGGGCTCTGAACCTATCACAAAAGATGTGATTATTAAGAAACTGAAATACATCAAAGCAAATGGTGATTCTATAGATTTAAAACAACAGGAAAGCATGTTGCTTCAATTAAAGGCAGTGTCAGAAAAACTAAAGTTTGAAAATGGGATCTTATTAAGTGGTAATTATTTGATAGGTGCATATAGTATGCAGGATAAAAATAAGGAGATTGTTGAATTGGGTAATGAACTTAAAAAAATAATTCAAAATAAGAAGGAAGATCCCACGGGAGTCATATCCGGTATATATAGGAGTAATGCATTGGCTTTAATGTATATAGGTCTTGATACTGCCAGTAAAAAGGATGTAGAAATAGCCGTCAGATTTGCAAAGACGATAAAGAATCCAGACAGAAAATACCTAAGATTGACTCAATGCTATATGGATCTACATTCTTACTATATTAGTATGGATCATCAATTCCAAAAGAAAAGATACAAGGATTCAACAGTGTACTATCTTAATAAAGCTTTGGAAGTGGGTCTGAAAATAAAAGATAATAACGGAGAAATATCTAATCAGATTAAATATACCGAAGTCATATTTACCTATACCCGTTTAGGTATGTTTTATCTGGAGCATTCTGATGAAAAAGGTAATCTGGAATTGGCAGAAAAAAAATCTTCTGAAAGCAGAAAAACTTCAGGAGGAAACGAAGGCTTTGCCTATCCGCCCACAAACTACGCTTTTGAATCAACTGAGCTGGCTGTATATGGAAAAAAAGGAATATCAAAAGTCCATTGACTATGCCAATCGTTCATTACAATTGGAAAAGCAGCAAAGGCGGCCATCTTCAAGAGTGGAGTCTTTTGAGTTTTTAGCTACCTGTTATATGGAAATTGGTGAAAAAGAGAAGTCTAAATATTATATGAGAGAATATACTAATCTTAAGGATAGTATAACCACTGCGGGTAGGACAAATGCTGATACTACGATAAAGAAAATGGTTGCAGAGGTAGACAAAGGACACAAGGAGAATTCTAAAAAACAACTGATTATCACCAGTGTTATGGTCCTTATTGCTATAATAGTAAGCATTATCCTTTGGAGAAGGAAAAAAAGAATCATTCACAAGAAATATGAGGAATTGATTACTAAGATCAATGAGGAAACAAAAGAAGTGAGGGAAGCAGAGGTATTGCCCAATCTTAAAAATGATGAAACCAAATCATCCATTGTCATTACTGATGAAACAGTAAAAGCTCTGTTAATTAAACTTGAAAAATTTGAGAAATCAGAGAAATATCTTCGAAAGGATATGAGCCTTACCTGGATGTCCAATCATCTCAATACCAATCCAAAATACCTTTCAGAGGTTATTAAGATTTACAGAGAAAGTAATTTTACCAGTTATATCAACGAGCTACGGATTAACTACATCATCAGGAAGCTTTATGAAAATCCAATATATAGAGAATACAAGATCGCTTATTTGGCAGAAGAATGTGGATATACAACTCCCAAAGTATTTGTAAATGCTTTCAAAAAAGAAACAGGTTTCACACCTTCTTACTTTGTGGAGCAATTGAAAGTTTCTGCATAAATTTTCAATCCTTTACAGCTCAATTCTGAAGAGCCCTTTCAGTCCTTTTATGTTTTTTGACTGTCGGGATCGTGAAAAATACCAATTCAATATAAAATATCATTTTATGGCTAAAAAATTACTTTTGCAAATATCTCGGTTTGTTTGGAAAAGTAGTAATCCGTTTTTTCGAAGATTGTACTCTACTTTTATCTGTTTGTTGTTTTTCTTTTCTTTTTCCTTCGTAAATGGTGCAGTAATTTCATGCCCCGGAAATGAAAATATAGACCAATTAATAGATCAGGCAACCTCTCTTAATAACAACGGGAAAAGTAAAGAGGCTCTAGCACTGTTTCAAAAAGCAAATGATCTTGCTAAGGCTGAGGGATGTGAAAAAGGAGAACTGGAGGCAATAAAAAATATAATGTTGATTTATTCCCAAGATTATGACTATCAAAAGGCTTTGGAAATCTCAGACAGAGTCAGAGATTTGGCAGTGAACCAGAAAGATTATAAAACATTATCTATTTTATACAATAAAAGAGCAATATTACATGAGAACCTAGGCTTATACGATGTGAGCTTAAAGGAATATGAAACTGCTCTGAAATATGCAAAACTGATTCTTGAAACAAATCAAAGGTATTATCAGACTTCTTTGGTCTATTACAACATGGCACCGTATTACCAGGGGCGATCGGATGAAAAAGTCTTGTACTCTTTGGAAAAAAGCAGAGAAGAAATTTTAAAAGTAAGTGATAAGAGTAAAGATGTTCCTTTAGAGCAGAAGATTGATATGCTGATATCCGTAAATATGAATCTGGGGATTCATTACAGGGACTCCAGAAATAAAGGAAGGGATGTTAAACGGTCTGAATTCTATTTTATGGAAGCTTTAAAGCAGCTTGATATTATTAAAGGAGAAGTAAATCCAGAGACAAAAATAGATTTGTATCAGGCACTCCAGGAGTTTTATCAAATGAAAAAAGATTATCAAAAAGCAATAGAATATGGAGAGAGTATGCTGGCTTTGGAGAAGTCTAACAGCATGCCTTATAATCGGAGAGTAGGATATATGGTATTGGCGAAATCTTATCTGGGGATTGGGGATAGCCCAACATCTCAAAAATATCTTGATCTTTTTTCAAAATTGAATGACAGTATCAATTCCATAGAAAAAGAAGCCGTAGAAGTTCCTGTAAAAAAGATCATTTCGGAAACTAAAATCAACGGAGAGAAAAAGGTAAATATAATTGTTTTTATTTCTATTATTATCCTCAGTCTTATCACCGGAGGAATGCTGATCTATCGAAGAAGAAGCAATAAGATTATTCATAAAAAATATAAAGATCTGATTGAGAAAATAAGTCAGGAAAATGAAGGAAATCAAATAGAACCAGTAGTAGAGAGAAATAATGATATAAAATCTTCTATTACCATTACAGATGAAACCGTAAAAGGCTTACTTCTTAAGCTTGAAAAATTTGAAGCCTCAGAAAAATATCTACGGAAGGATTTGAGTCTTACCTGGATGGCCAATAGTCTTACTACCAATCCCAAGTATCTTTCGGAGGTCATAAAGATCTACAAAAATCATAATTTCACCAGTTATATCAATGAGCTTCGTATTAACTATATCATTAAAATGCTCTACACCAACCCAATTTACAGAGAGTACAAGATTGCCTATCTTGCAGAAGAGTGTGGATATGCCACTCCACGAGTATTTGTGAATGCTTTTAAAAAAGAAAAAGGATTCACTCCTTCCTATTTCGTAGAACAATTAAAAACATCTGTACAGGTTTAAATTCTGATTTCAAAGAGGATACAACAAAGATTGTATTTCCATATTGCTTTGTTTTAAGGGTAAGCAGTGTATGTTATTGATTTTAAGCTTTTTTATATTGTTTTTTTTCTTGAAAATATTATCCTTTGAAGTCAAATAGTCATCATTTTTATTGAATTGTTTTTTTTAAAAAAAATTAAGTATCATTTCGATTTGGAATTTGATTAATTTGCATCAAAAACTAAATCATTATGTCCGGACAGAACAGTCTAGATTTTCATAAGAAAATCACCCTTGCAGGATCCCTGATCGCCATAGGAATTGTATTCGGTGATATTGGGACCTCTCCATTATATACACTCAATGCTGTTTTTCACAATAAGATCATCACAGAAGCCATTGCACTTGGTAGCTTGAGTTGTATTTTCTGGACTCTGGTTTTCCAGACTACGATAAAATATGTCATCATTACGCTACAGGCTGACAATAAAGGAGAAGGTGGAATCTTTTCTCTTTACGCACTGGTACGGCGGTTTAGCGGAAAGTGGCTGGTATTTATTGCGATGGCTGGCGGTGCTTTCTTAATGGCGGACGGAATCATCACGCCGCCTATTTCTGTTTCTTCAGCAGTAGAAGGAGTCCAGGCTGTAGTTCCTGGTTTAAATACCGTTCCGGTTATCATCGGAATTTTAGTGTTACTCTTTATTTTTCAACAGTTTGGAACAGATAAAATAGGGAAGGTTTTTGGCCCGGCAATGATTATCTGGTTTGGATTCATTGGTACCATAGGTGTGATGGCAATAGGGGACAACTGGGAAGTTTTCAGAGCTTTAAACCCTTATTACGCCTATCAGATGCTGGTGAATGAACCTAAAGGATTCTGGTTTCTGGGAAGTATTTTTCTATGTACAACCGGAGCAGAGGCTTTATACAGTGATATGGGACATTGTGGAAGAAATAACATCAGAATCACCTGGATTTTTATAAAAGTTGCTCTTATTCTTTGTTATGCAGGCCAAACAACATGGCTTTTAAACCATGTGGGAGAAGAAGTGGGAAGCTTAAGCCCTTTTTACCATATTGTTCCGAAATCAATTTTCTGGTTAGCCTTATGTATTGCAACATTAGCCACCATTATTGCTTCTCAGGCACTGATAAGTGGCTGTTTTACATTGATTAATGAGGCGATACGCCTCAATATATGGCCCAAACACATGGTGCTTTTCCCAAGTAATGTGAAAGGGCAGCTTTATATTCCTGCTATCAACTGGTTTCTGATGTGCGGATGTGTGGGAATGGTACTTTATTTTAAGGAAAGTACCAAAATGGAAGCAGCATTTGGACTGAGTGTGACCCTTACTATGTTGATGAGTACCATCTTAATCAATGCCTATCTTCGTATAAAAAGAGTCCCTTTTATATTGAATATCTTAATTACAGGGATTTTTTTAGCCATTGAATTAAGTTTTTTAGCAGCTAATCTTCAAAAAGTGAAAGAAGGCGGGTGGATTACCCTGTTGCTTGGTTTCTCATTATTTGCCGTTATGTATATCTGGTGGCGGGGAAGAAAGATCAAATCGGATATTCTGTCTTTTGTGAAATTTTCAGATTATCTTCCATTGTTAGCCAAACTAAGTACAGATGAAAAACTTCCGAAATATGCTACCAATCTGGTTTATCTTACCACTTCGGACTCTGAAAAAAGAATTGAAAAAACGCTGATGGATTCAATCCTAAAATTCGGGCTTCCAAAACGTGCCGATATCTATTGGTTTGTGCATGTTAATATTCTGGACGAGCCTTATGCTCAAAAATATTCTGTAGAAACCATTATCAGAAATGATGTGTATTATGTTCAGTTTGATCTCGGATTTCGTGAAGACCCAAGAATTGGATACTATTTCAAACAGGTTGTTAATGACATGATCGAAAATCATGAAGTAGATGTTGAAGACTCTCTGGAACAAGCTTATCAACAGAATAAAATAGGTGATTTTAAATTTATGATTATGGATAGCTTTCTTTCTTATGATAACAGAATGCCATTCTGGAAGAATTTTGTGATGAAAGGATATTATAACCTACGTTATCTTTCTGTAAAAGATTATATCAATTTCGGACTGGATAAAAGCCATATTGAAACAGAGCAATATCCATTAGTGGTGGTTCCGTTTGCAGAGAATAAACTTGAGCGGAAACGGTAAAGGATACTGTTATATTAGACAGATTCAATATTATTTTGAACCATGGCTATAAGGTAGGCTCGGGCAAAAATCGAAGATTTTTGCCCGAGCCTTTTATCATGTTCTCAATGAAACAATTCATTACCTTATTTTAATTCTAAACATTAATATGCTTCACACACCTACTCTTTATGAGGCATAAAAGCAATGGCGTCAACTTCTATCATCATGCCATCCAGTGCTAATCCTGGTACAGGAATTAAAGTACTTGCTGGAAACTTATTGTTTTTCCATACTTTATGCATTTCTTCTGTCCATATCTTGAGTCTCTCCTGATTGTGATCAACAATGAGTACTGTAATTTTCAGAACATCATCAGGCTTCAAATCATATTCTTTAAGCACTGTTTCTAAGTTTCGCAGAGCGAATTGAACTTGTTGTCTAAAATCTTCAGAGAGGTTATGATGTAAGTCTTCACCGCCACTTTGTCCGGATATAAATACATAGTTTCCGTTACCTACGCTGCTTGCTGCATGTGAAAAAGCAAAAGGAGTAGGGTCAAATAGAGTTTCCGGGTTCTTATATGCGATACTTGTCATATTTTTTTGTTTGTTGGTTTTATCATTGTTAGTTTGTAAACAGCTTGAAAATAACAATATAAAAATAAATGAAGCCAGAAGAAGCTTTCCTTTATATATGATATTTTTAAAATGAATCATGATTGGTAAGGTTTACATTGATGAAGCAAAGGTAACCTCAATCATTTTTCAAAACGTTTACATATGTTGAGAGAATTCAATATATAATTCATAAGGTGATTGCTTTCTCAACAGATATAAAGATAAAGCAATAGAGACAATCAGTCATTTATACAGTTCTCCGATGAGGCAGACGATAGTAAAGCCTGAAAATTTGTGTAGATGATGCTTGAGTCAGCACGTTTAGTTTCGAATTTAGCCAAATTTACATAGGGAATTCCTAAATTACTAGGATAAAACTAAAATGGCCATAGAGATAACACCAATAGATTTAAATAAATCTAAATCAGGATTTTATTACAATAATACACAGGCATTGATTGATCAATATTTGTTGGGAGATCATTCTTTAGAGACAGTTAGTGCATTAATAAAAGAACTTATAGACGACGAACTTCCATTTTTTACAGAAGAGGAATTTCCTTATACAGAATTAACCAGATGTGATTATACTGTTATTTCTGAAGATACTTTTAATCAACTGCAACATAATAAAATATTACCTTCTATGTTGAACTATTCTTCGGCTATGTATGTAAATTTTAAATATGAAAATAATGAGTTTATACATCCGGAGGGTGAACAAAATTATTTACATTCAAATATGCCATGCATGGTTTATTTCCAAAATAACATCGTTACATTTTTTATTCTTGATGAAGATGGCGATGCTTATTTTTCATACTCTTTGAGTGATGATGATTTAAAATAACTATTTACGATTACATTAAACAATTAAAATAATAACATGCTGAATATAAAACGAGAATTTAATTACTCTATATGCTACTTTGATTCTACATATGAAGATTCAGTTATTCTATCCAATTATGGAAAAGACTTTGGGCATGGGAAGATAAAAGATATTTTTGGAATAAGCTTAGGATGGGGAGGAGTACAAATATTCTTTTTACCAAAAACTGAAAATGTGCAAGATTTTTGGTCTCCTATAGCGAATTATGATCTTAATCAACAAGCAGAAGATATATATAAAGAAATACTATTCCTAGAGTCTTACATAGTTATACCTTGCAATGAATGGGCAGGACAAGTGAAAATTATAGAACCTGATATTAAAAATTCTTTAATTCAGCCTAAAAAAGAAATGATATTTAAATCTAAAAGTTTTATTTTTTTTATTAGCGAACAGGAATATGAAATTTATAAACAAGAAGTAAAAGAAATACAGGAACTAAATACTTTAGAAGAAGAAAAAGAATATTTAATTATAAGTCATACCCGAACAGAGGATCTGGAAAAGCGTATGAAGATTCCTGTATTCATAAAAGAGAAGATTATTCCTTGCTTTGATAAGCATGATCTCCACTCTATAGAAAGAATAAAGGATGAAAACGATAATATTGTTTTTGGTGGATTTTAATACATTTGTTACAATAATTTAATTTTTTACAAGGGATTAAGTTACCTGCAATATGAAAAATTATAGAAAAGAGTTTAATTATATCATATATTATTCAGATAGTACAAATGACCAAGATGATTTGCATTTTTATGCAGAAGAATTTGGGCCGGAAAAAATGCAAGGTATTTTCAAGCTAACTTTAGGCCTTCATTTTCCAGAAATTTTATTCTTGCCAGGAATTGAAAATATTAATACATATTGGCCTCCTTATATAGATTATCGTTTGATACAATCCGCTGAAGATATATGCAAAGCATTACTTCTTACGGAGTCTTATATTGTTTTGCCTTGCAATGAATGGGCAGGGCAAGTAAGAATATTAGAACCTGAAATTAAAAACCCGATTCCTTCAGATCCAGAAACTTATTATGGATATAAAAGTACCATCTTTTTTATTAGCGAAGAAGAATATAAAAACTATAAACAAGAAGCAAAAAAAATAGAGGATTTAAATGACTTAGAAGAACATAGAGGATATGAAACTATGAGTAAAACCCGGACAGAAGATTTGGAAAAATATATGAAATTACCTGTTTTTATAAAAGAAAAAATACTCCCTTATTTTGATGATCGTGATTTGTATGATATTAGCCGAAAAAAAGATGAAGAAGGTAATATTATTTTTACCCAAACTATAGGAAATAAATAAAAGTATGTCATGTTTCTTTTTTTTTAAATCTTTTTTGATCCTATTGTTATTTTAAATTAAGGAAAATTTTTCCGAACAAATAACTCTATTCGGCCATGAAGTAGTTTACTACGGACATCTATGATTTATTACCTGAATATAACATAAAAGTATAAAGCATTTGAGGAAATACAGGTAGCATTGGACGATACCTAATTTAATAGATATCTGGAAAGCAAAAATGAAACAGAATAACTCAGGCTACTTTCTGAAATTGAAACCCTACTGCCCCAGATTCCTTATTTTTTCGTAGTTTGACCTTTTAAATAGAACAATCACATTGTATATATTATATGAAAAAGAATTTTATCAATCAAAATGGAGTCTCTGATAAGTTTTGGAATATTGAGTACAAGGGAAATACACAAAAAATAATATTTGGAAAAACGGGAACCAAGGGGCGGGAAACCATTAAAGAATTTGTAGATGAAGCGGAGTGCATCCAAGAGTCTGAAAAACTGATCGGACAAAAAATCAAAAAAGGATATACTGAAATATCTGAAAATGATGAGATTCCACAGAAAACAGAACTTTCCGAAGCTGAAAAAGCAGATATTTATTTCTGGGAAGCCATAGAAAAATCCAATAAATACAAAAAAGCCCATTGGAGTGAATATGATATTGATGAACATCTGGAGAATCTCACGACCTATCTTTCCAGATTCGGAAAAGAAAGACTGATCCTTTTTGAAAAGACTCTTCAGGAAAAGCTGAGTGAACTCTATACTGCTGAAATTGCTGAACTCTCCATAATTCTTGAATGTGATTTCACCTCTGAAAACGGCAGCTATATTTTTGATGATTACCTTTCTGATGACGGATTTATTTATTTCCGTTGCTGGCTGCTCTTGAAAGGCAGAGAATTTTTTGAAGATATTAAAAAAGATATCCAGGCATTTGTCAGTGGCAAATATAGTTTCAATATTGGCGACTGCTGGGCAGAAGGATTGTTGTATGTATCTGATGAGGCATATTCGGAAAATCATGACAATGAGGATGAATCAGAAATAAGAGATGCCGTCAACGATCTTTATCCAGACCATCATTATGATAGCATGGATCGTCAGATGAACCGGGAACCCATAGGTGGTGCTGATTTACAGAAAATGTACCCCCAATTGGTAGGAGAAATCAGTGAACTGAGAAATACATAAAATCTGTTAATCTTTATTTCTAACGTTAAATGATCTTTTTAAACAATAAAAAACGGCACATATCTAAGATGTTTGCCGTTTTTTATGAAATAGCCTTTGCCATCATAGATAGTAGAAATTTGATAATTGAAAAAACAAATTTTTATTGATTTTTTTTAATGTGGTAATATCTGTATAGAGATGAAATTACTGTTGTTTTTTTATTCAGCTATTTCATGATCCATAATAAAAATATACTTTTGCATTCGACAATATAAGATCATAACGGATACTGTTGTCAATTAAAAAACTAAAACTAAAACCTGAAAACTAATTAAACCATGAACACACTCATTGTACGAATTCATCATAACTCATTGTTTTCAACAATGTAATCTTACTAAGAACTCACAGTGTCTTTAGCATCAAGTTGTATTTTATCAATATGACTATACGATTATTTTTTCAGATCAAAAAAAAGATACCAAAATATAGGAGGTATCTTGCTATTGATTTGGAGAAAAGTAATGCTTTTGGAACTATTTAAGCAGGTTAAAAATCAAAGAATTTAATAATAAACCAATCAATTTTTATACGATCATGACAAAAAAACTACTAATCATTGCCTTCGCAGGCTTATCAAGTACTATGGCTTTTGCAGCCGATTTATATGTTAGAAACGGGGGAACCGGTGGGGCTTATTCTACCGTAAGTGCAGCCATCACAGCCGCTTCAGATGGAGATAGAATCATCATTCAGCCTAAAACGAACGGTGCTGCCTATGTTGAAAATCTTATCATCAACAAATCGTTAACCTTTGTTTCTGAAACCAATTATAGTAAATATTTTATTCAGGGAACCATTACCATTAATCCGGCAGCGGGAAGAGTAGTAACCATACATAATTTAAGTTCAGGGAATTATAGCATTTACAATGTAGTAGCAAGCGGAGCTACAACAGGGGGAAGAACTACCATCAACCTTTATAATTGCTATTTAAATAAGGTTCTTACCAACCAGGTCAATACAACTACCAATATTTCCGGATCTACAGTGTTGGGGACGATTAATATTTCTCACGGAAGAGTGACGGCTAATAAAGCACAGTCAATTTCAGCTGACGCTACCGCGGTCGATACTAGTCCTGCAACGTCAGATATTGAGGTGTATGGTAATGCTACAAGTCTTGGAATATCGTATGCGCAATCCAGCTATAATTTTAAATTCTATAATAATTTTTGCCGTGGTGTATTTGTGTATGCTATTAAAGCGGGCAGTACCAACGAAATTATTAATAATACAATCTATGATCCTTTTGGTGGTGATATAGCACCATTTTCCATTAACCTAAATAATGGAAGTACCGGAAATATTTCCATTATGAATAATGCAGCATCTTTTGTGGTGGGAGCAACCAATGTTTGTATTAGTAATAACAATAATGCTACAGTGACTGCAAGCTACAACGTATTTACCAATCCATTTGTTACACAGGGAAATATTACCCAAAGTAACAATTCAGGGGGTGTCAATATGAATTTCAGCGATACAGCATTCACTGTAACCGGGATGAATGTAAATGCAGGAAACCCCGATGTAAACTATACAGACTTAGACTTAACCAGAAATGATGCAG
Source organism: Chryseobacterium sp. StRB126 (assembly GCF_000829375.1). Lineage (NCBI taxonomy): Bacteria > Pseudomonadati > Bacteroidota > Flavobacteriia > Flavobacteriales > Weeksellaceae > Chryseobacterium > Chryseobacterium sp. StRB126. The sequence continues at coordinate 3,920,700 of NZ_AP014624.1, read as the reverse complement.
GACACTATGGAGGTTCTAACAGCTGGGCTAATTATTGGCCTGCAAATGCTGATAATAAGCCTCAGGTAAACTATTTGTTAACTCCAAGAACTATTAGTGGTGGTACTTTGAATATCAATGGATCTGGTTTTTCTAAATAATTTCTAATGATATAACAATATGAAAAATTATATCTATAGTATAATCGCTTTGCTTATGGTAATACTGTGCCCGGCACAAGTATTTGTAAGCCAGGCCGAATATTTCTGGGATACCGATCCCGGAACAGGAAACGGAACCGCGGTATTAGCTGCGGATGGAAGTTTCAACAGTGTTTTCGAGCAACTTATTAAAACAGATATTGCTACACCAGGTAATGGTCTGCATAAATTCTCTGTCCGTATTAAAGATAATACAGGTGTTTGGGGACCAGTTTTTACTAATGTTATTGACGTTCAGCAGCCTGTAACATCAAATGTGATTTCTCTTTCACAGGCCGAATATTTTTGGGATACTGATCCTGGAGCAGGAAATGGTACTGCGGTATTGGCTGCGGACGGAAGTTTCAACAGTGTTTTTGAACAACTGATCAAAACAGACATTGTTACACCAGGTAATGGTTTGCACAAATTCTCTGTCCGTATCAAAGATAATACAGGGGTTTGGGGACCAGCTTTTAGCAATATTATTGATGTTCAGCAACCTGTAACGTCAAATGTGATTTCTCTTTCACAGGCCGAGTATTTTTGGGATACTGATCCTGGAGCAGGAAACGGTACTCCGGTATTAGCTGTGGATGGTAATTTTAACAGTAGCTATGAACAGCTAACCAAAACAGGTATTGCTTTACCTTCTAATGGTTTGCATGTATTTAACGTCCGTATCAAAGATAATACGGGAGCTTGGGGGCCTGCTTTTAAAAATGTTATTAATGTAGAAACTCCAATACCTACAGGTTGTTGGCAAAGTTTGAGTGCAGGAGGTGAATATTCATTAGGAATAAAAACAGATGGAACACTATGGGCATGGGGTAATAACCAGAATGGACAATTGGGAGATGGAACCTCAATTTCAACAAATGTTCCTGTTCAAATCGGAACAGCAAATAATTGGGTGAAAATAGCTGCTGGAAGTTCTCATGCTTTAGCGATTAAAGCAGATGGAACTTTATGGGCTTGGGGTAAAAATGAGTATGGCCAATTAGGGGATGGAACTAAAATGAATAGATTTACTCCAACTCAGATAGGAACAGGAACAAACTGGCAAAGTATTAGTGCTGGAGTTTATTCTTCAATTGCGATCAAAACAGATGGTACGCTTTGGGGCTGGGGACATAATTATTATGGGCAGTTGGGAGATGGAACAATCTCACCTAAAACTGTCCCAACACAAATAGGAACAGCAACGAATTGGCAAAACGTACAAACAGGTTTATCACATACTCTTGCTATTAAAACAAATGGCACCCTTTGGGCATGGGGATATAATAGTACCGGTCAGCTAGGTGATGGGACTACATTAGAGAAATACGCTCCAACACAAATTGGGGCAGATACGGATTGGCAAAGTATAGATGTTGGGAATATGCACTCTGTAGCACTTAAAACAGACGGAACCCTTTGGGCATGGGGTTATAATGCTTCTGGACAGGTAGGTGATGGAACCAATGTGTATAAAAATATTCCTACACAAATCGGAACAGCGTCCAACTGGCAAAATATATCTGCTGGAGGTAATTTTACTTTTGCAAATAAAACAGATGGTACTCTTTGGAGCTGGGGATCAGCTGTAAATGGAACATTAGGACAAATTCCAGGATCCCAATCCCCTGTACAAGTAGGTTCTTTGTCAGCAAGTAAATTGATCGCTGCGGGGACTTATCATGTTCTGGAAACAAATACAAGTGGTGCTTTAAGAGTTTGTGGACGAAATGCTTCTGGAGAATTAGGAGACGGAACAATTGCTCATAAAAGTACCTTTATTTCTATTGAATGTCCTTCAAACTGTGCTCCTCCAACACAATTTTCAACCACTAATATTACCTCTTCAGCAGCTACTATTAATTGGATAGGATCAACGCCAGCTCCCAATGGAGGATATTTGTATTTTTATAGTACAAATCCAATTGTTGGAGGTATAGATGGATCCACTACTTCTTCTACGACGGTCAATTTATCTAATTTATTACCTAATACCACTTATTATTGGTGGGTGGCTTCTCATTGTGGAACCAGTAGAGGAAGCTGGATATCCGGAGGGTCCTTCAAAACACTTCCTGCAACTTCTACGGGATGCTGGAAAACAGTGTTAGCAGGAGATATTCATTCAGTAGGAATCAAGACGGATGGAACATTATGGACTTGGGGAGGTAACAATTCTGGCCAGCTAGGAGATGGAACCAGAATCGATAGAGTTACTCCAAACCAAATTGGTACTGACAAAGACTGGGCAATTATTGGTACTGGAGAAAACACAACATTCGCCATAAAATCAAACGGAACTCTTTGGGCCTGGGGAACAAATTCAGAGGGAGAATTTGGTGATGGCACTAAAATTAGTAAAATTGTTCCAACACAAATAGGAACTGCAACAGATTGGGTAAGTGTTACAGGTGGTTTTGTTCATACCGTAGCTTTAAAGTCTAACGGGACCCTTTGGGCTTGGGGGAATAATAGTGATGGTCAGCTGGGAGATGGAACTACCGTTTCAAAAATAATCCCAACACAAGTTGGAACAGACAATAACTGGCAGAGTGTTGTCAGTGGACAGTATCATAATATTGCAATCAAAACAGATGGAACATTGTGGACTTGGGGACTTAATGATAAAAGCCAGCTGGGAGATGGAACCAAAATAAATAGAAATATTCCGGTACAAATAGGTACTGCAACTGATTGGAAAAGTGCTGGCGGAGGATGGCGCCATACTGTTGCATTAAAAACAAATGGAACACTATGGGCATGGGGACTGAATGATAGTGGACAATTGGGAGATGGAACTAATACCAGTAGAAGCACTCCAATCCAAATAGGAACGGCTACTGATTGGAGGACTATTACGGCAGACAAATCTCAATCTTCAGCAGGAATTAAAACAGATGGTACCTTTTGGGCATGGGGTGATAATTACTTTGGACAATTAGGTGATGGAACTAAAGTTGATAAATGGAGCCCAACTCAAATAGGAACAGCTACTGACAGAAATATCATTTCAGCAAAGAGACTTAATCGACTTATTCTAAGTAATGATGGACTTCTATCAGCCTGTGGTGCCAATTTCTTTGGCCAGCTAGGAGATGGTACATTGATTGACAGAAAGATTTTTATTCCCGTTGCTTGTCCTACAACTTGCAACCCTCCAGGCCAACTGCAGTCTTCTAATATTACTTCTACAACAGCTGCCCTTAGCTGGACGGGAGCAGATCCTATTCCTAGTGGTGGCTATTCATATCTTTATAGTACAAACCCAGTTGTTGGGGGAATAGAGGGAAATACATCTAATACGACAGCCAATCTGACCAATTTACTGCCTAATACCACTTACTATTGGTGGGTGGCATCTAGTTGTGGATACAGCCAGGCTAATTGGATACAGGGTGGTTCTTTTACTACACTTCCTACCACTGCAACAGGTTGTTGGGAGAGTGTGAGTTCAGGTTCTTTCTATTCGGTAGGAATAAAATCAGATGGTACATTATGGACATGGGGATCTAATGGCAGTGGTCAGCTGGGTGACGGAACTACAGTTCCCAAAAATACCCCAACACAAATCGGACCTGGAAATAATTGGCTGAAAGTATCTGCGGGAGATAGTCATATTGCAGCCCTCAAAACAGATGGGACGTTATGGACATGGGGAGATAATCAGCAAGGGCAATTAGGTAATGGAACTACAGTTCTAAAAAATACCCCAACACAAATAGGAACGGCAACGGATTGGGTAAACATTTCTGGTGGAGATTCTTTTACATTAGGAATAAAGTCAGATGGTACACTATGGGCTTGGGGATATAACGGAAATGGTCAATTAGGAGATGGTACCACCATTCGTAGAACTGTGCCTGTACAAGTTGGAACAGCAAATGATTGGAAAATGGTCTCAGCAGGTTCTGCGCATACTCTTGCCATCAAAGCAAATGGAACACTATGGGGTTGGGGAAGCAACGGTTATGGACGATTAGGTGATGGAAATTCAACTTCAACTTCAGTTGTAATATCAACTCCTACTCAAATCGGAACTGCTGCAGATTGGAAAACAGCGAGTGCAGGAAATTTTCACTCTATAGCCCTAAAAACAGATGGAACGGCATGGAGCTGGGGAGATAATTTTGAAGGACAATTAGGTGATGGAACTACAATCCTAAAGAGTACTCCAACACAAATTGGAACTGCAACAGACTGGAAGGATGTAGCTACTAACCATTTTAATTCTTCTGTAGGAATTAAAGCAAATGGAACCCATTGGGCATGGGGTAGAAATACTTATGGACAGTTGGGTGATGGGACTAAAATAGCCAGACTTATCCCAACTCAGATTGGAAAAGCTACTGATAGAAAGATGATTGGTGCAGGGCCATATACAACATTTGCTATAGATAACAATGGATTTTTATCAGCCACTGGTCGTAATGATTATGGACAGATAGGAGACGGAACAATTGTTGATAAACCAATTTTTGTCCCTATTGTATGTCCTACAAGTACTTTAGCGGTTGCAGAAGTTTCAGCAAAAGAAGATAAGCTGAAAGTCTATCCAAACCCGGTGCAGGATATTCTTACAATCTCTTATGATCAAAAGATTCTTTTTGTAATGGTTTACAATGCAGCAGGACAGCTGGTTCTTACAAAAGCAATTAATGATACAAAAGGAACAATAGATGCTTCCGGATTCGTATCAGGGGTTTATTTGGTTAAAATAAATGCTGTTAATGACTTTGTAAAAACAGTAAAAGTTATCAAGCGATAAATTCAACGATTAGGAGTGTTGAGGTTTTAAACCTTGGTAACCTTAATCTTTTCTGAATAGATAGCGTCACTTATTTTTAAGTGGCGCTATTTTTTATAGATCCTTGTATTTGTATAAATTGTATATTTAATCTTTAAAATCACAGAATGAACAAGGTTGATACTCTGAAAAAATATATCGAAACTGAAAGTTTTGAAGAACTGAATGCACTTAATAATCAACATATCTTTTGGGTAGATTGGCGGGAAGAAGATGATGCCATTGTAGAATATTGCGAAAAATGCCTTCAAACAGATGCTTTAAAGGCTGAAATGGCCTACAGCGGCGAGGATATTTTCCTTACGATCCAATACAAAGACCAGACTTTTAGAGAGAAAGTTATTGACCGGGATCCTACATTGATCTTCTTAAATAGAGTATTGCAGCCTGACTATGAAATCAGATTCTGCAAGGGGAGCGATGGTTCTGATACATTAGCCTTTTTACCATTATCAAAAGAAGAATGGGAAGAATTAGAAAGGAATCACGGCAAAGAAAAATTGGATCGTTTATTTGAAGTCATTCATCAGGATACCCAGATGTTCAGTAAAGAATGGGATTTTGAGTTTGAATAGTATAGTCTACCAAATAATTTCCGAGTAACAATTCATTACAATTTTAAAACCATGAAAAAAATACTATTCATTGGTCTTCTTTTATTTAGCTTTTCTATTATAAGTGCACAAACTTTAGAGTCAGGAAGCCGTAGTACAACAGGTTATATCAAACCGGATGGAACTATTGAAAACAGCAGTCATTCTACAGTTGGTTATATTAGGTCGGACGGAACTATTGAAAATAAGAACCATTCAACAATCGGTTACATCAAAAGTGATGGAACTATAGAAAACAAAAGTCGTTCTACAGTTGGCTACGTTAAAAAAGACGGTACTATAGAAAATAGCAGTCGTTCAACCCTTGGTTACATTAAAGATGATGGAACAGTGGAAAATAGCAGCCGAAGTACCATTGGCTATGCTAAAGGCATCAAAAAAGAATGGGCGGCGGTAGTGTATTTCTTTTTTAAGTTAGATTAAAAATGAATTCCATAAACTGCTGAAATAAATATTCTCAATTTAAATATGGAAATTATCCATAAGGAGAGTGAATTATCATCATTCGACCAGGATGACTTTTTTATTTGAATGAAATAGCATTGAATAATCTTGATTGATTAGCCGATACTTTGATACCTGCAATTGGTAATAATTGCATCACTATTTTAAACATATAGCACAATGAAAGCGATAAACATGAAACATGATATTTCTTATCATCTTGAGAACGATCGTTTCCTACTTTATTTAGACATCACCAACCACAGCGGGGGAGAAAGACGGTTTTACTTCTCCAATGATACCGGAAGATTAGCCAGGAATGGGATAAGGCTCTTCAATACCAATGATGAGGAAATAGCAGTATATGGAAGATCTTTTATTTCACCTTCATATAATGCTGAGCAGGTTCCTGAAAATATACTGCCTCCCAATGAGATGCAGCGGTTCGAATTCCCCGCCAGGCTTGAAGAAGAAGACGGTGAGCTGGTCTTATCCTTCAAAGGAATCTCATTCAAGATTCCTAGAGGTGAAAGATTTTATATCACCTTTGAATTTTCCGAGATAACCTCCAATAAGCTGGAAGTAATGGTCTGATTGGGAGGATTCACATTGAAAGTAACACCCTAAGTATCAGAGATCATGTTGCCGTCATAAAGGCCAGGTCTTTAGACTTGATAACGGAAGATGTTTATGCTGTAGGGTAATCTTCACTGTAAAAATAAAAATACAAAATGTCTTTCTATATTAAAAATATAACCCGGTGTTCTCTTTGTGAAAAATTGATCGCCAATTTCAAAGAATCTCTACTGTTACCTTACCTGGCGGATCCGGATTCACCACTTGCTTCTTTTGTGAGAAACTATGTTCACCGCACGTGCTTTGATGCCTGGGAGGAGCATGATAACTTTGTTCAAGGTTCATTTGAGCTGGAAGAGAGAATGATAGAAAAAGGATACTATGAGAAGGTAATTCTATATGACCGGTATTGTATAATTGACTATAAAAAACAGGAAGATGTTTACCACATCATAGATTGTTATTCAATATTAGAAATAAGGATTACTATTGGACAGGCGAGAAAGCTAGGTGCTTTTTTTGAAAAAATAAAAACGGGTGAACATCCTCGACTGGAGGTTGAAACGTTGGTATTCACTGTAAAAGATAAGGATGTCCTGGTTGCTGATCATGATGAGGGTAGAATGAAAGATGAAATTAAAATACCTCACTCCCGAATCAATGACTATATCTTCATTCTCAATTATATTAAGCGGTATAATGAAAGCCATGACCTGTTATATCATTATAATGAAGAAGGATACGAAGGGTATGATCTGAGTGAAGTACAGCTTCTTGAGGAAAAGAATGCTGACAGGATAGAAGGACTGAAAGCGCTTCTTCATAGTTATGATCGGTATATTGCTTATCAGGCCATGCTTATTTTAGTGTCATGGGCCATACCGGAGGGATTTGAAACGCTTGATCGGTTCATGACTGAAAAATGGGAAGAGAAAGAAGATTTTGAACCCCACAGACTTTATGGTGAAGACAATGTATTTGATGTAATGGCAAATGCTTTACATATTGCGACCTTTAATGGGAAAACCGAGCAGGAATTATATCCTTATATCAAAAGATTTTTAGATCTATATGGTGAGAAGTTCTTTGAATCCAACCTCAAGATGTTTCTGTTGAAGGCAGATTGCAGACCAATTTTCAGAGAAATAGAACAGGCCATGAAAAGCGCTTTACAACATGAAAGGTATTATCAGGCCAGTCAGTTATTTCCGGTCCTTGTTCATTATGACAGGAATACCTTCAATGAATATAAGGATGTTTTTATCCCCTTAATAAGCTTTGATAACCGAATTACTTGCAATATGGAAGAAGCAGGAAAAATAGGGGGAAAGGATTAAAATCACTTAAAATTCCAACCTGCAAAAAAATAAATTTACTTAAAAGATGAATGAGAAAGATACCATAGAATCGGTTTTATTTTATCACTTTGAAATAGACATTATAGACAATAAGGAAGATTACTCCTTAATAAGAGTGGTAACCTATAAAAATAGAGGCCAACAAGGCGAAGAATACTATAACGGAGAATGGCATTCTTACAAGGGTGCATTTAGCTACTATCCGGATCCAACGCCGGGAGAGTTTATAGATGAAGCCAGAGCAAAGGAAATCATGAAAATAATCGATCAGGAAATAATATGATCTGGACAATGATAACGGCTAAAGTTATTTTCCTGATGTAGTGATAATAAAGTATAAAAAGAAAAGAAGTGAAAAAATGAGTTATTTTGATGAAACATTAATCCTGTTAAAAGAAAAAAAAGATCCTAAATCATTTATGATGGAATTTAATGAAAAATTAAGATCCATAGACGTTTTATTGAGAAGATATGGATCTGTGGTTGTTATTTTTCATGATACCCGAAATGAAGAAGAAAAAGAATATATTGAACTGGATGAACCCGTGATAGATGAGTATGTAATAGATTTGCTTTGTTCCTGGAAAGGGTTAGGGTTTCTTTCTTACAGGCATCCTGATTTTAAACTTGGATTGGGAATCAGTTATTTAACATGGGATGATGAGCATATTGATGGCCTTCTGATTTCCTTTGCAGGAAAAGATGTGATGTTTGAAGGTGCTGATAAACAGAAAGAACTTATCTTAAAAATATCTCAATGTATAGACTATGAATACATTGTAGGAGATGTTGGCGATACTTCTGAAAAATATATCAGTATGGAAGGAAGTTTAGAGAAAATAAAAGAACATATAATGAATAATTCTTTTACTATTGACAGCAGAACCTGGTGATTCGATTTTTTGACACTGTCCCATTAAGGGTGTAAGTTAAAAAGATTTGGGCAGTTGAGGGGGATAAGGTTCTCTTTATTCCTCTTTATCCCATGGTTCGTAATACCAAAGTCCTTCTAAAAACAGCATATATCTTCCTGGCTGATATTCCCCATAGGAAAACAGGTAGATCAATTCATTTCTTATCAGATAATAAACTTCTAATCCTTCTTCAGATAGGTACTTTTCATTAAAACTGTTGATCAGATTAAAGTTACCTTCCTTAATAACGGTATAATAGGTTTCATCATCTATTGATTTTTGTAATGCTCTTAGCGGATTATTATATAAATCAGTTAAAGTAATGATTTGATTTTTAATTTCAAAAACTTCTTTTAAACATTTTTCTTCATCACCATCAAATAATTTTTGTCGGGCAATTTCAGCTTTTTTAACCATATTGTATAAGTTTGCAGGTAGATTATTGATTGTTTTCTTTCGGAATGATATTTCCATGAGGGTCAATGGTATACTTTTCATAAAAGCTTTTAATGGTTTCTGGTTTTCCGGTAAAAGGATCTATTCCATATCGTAATACATATTGATCTGCATTGTCAGGTTCCCCCATATTACCCATGAAACGTGGAGTGGGGTCTGCATCATACTTATCCCACCATTCTTTTTCTTTCCTTTTTTCCTCTTCAGACATCATGGCTTTTCTTTTTGCTTCCTTCTCATTCCATACTTTCCAATTATACCGTGCAATTTGTCCTTTATGATCTTCCGATAACCAATCATATATGGCTCTTCTTGTCTCACCGTCTTTTTGATAGAGCATGATTTTCTGTAATAATTTGTCATCAAAGATTTCGGGTAAATTGCTGAAGTTTACATAAGGAAGTTGAGCATTTCGCTCTTTTCTATATTTTCCGGCTTCTTCAGAAGTTCTAAAAACAATGTACTGTTCCTGCTGCTGCGGGGTGAGTATGGTAAATACCTCATCAAAAATAATATTGTTTAAATCTTCAATATTGAGCAGTAATTTTAGATTGAACTCAGGTAGTTCATTTTTAAAAGGGGTAAAGTCGTATATGGCGAAAATCATATTTTAAATCATTATTTTAACATTGAATTTTTCAGCTGATCAATATGGGTAATATTCATATGATTGTTAATCTTCACAGGATAATTGGTATTAAATTGAGCTCCTTTAAAGGTAACGGCACTAAACTTACAATCCATAAAGCTTAAACTGTCTAATTCCACCGAATCAAAAGTTGTATCTGAAATAGAGCAGTTTCCAAAATAAGCCCAACCTAGTTTTACTGTATTGAATGTACAAAATGTTATGGAAACATCGTAAAATTCAGCTTTTGTTATTTCATTTTCTAAAAACGTACAATTGATGAACTGGCACTGGTGAAACTCACTTTTCCGCAAAGAAGAACTTTCAAAATTTACAGAAGAAAAAATGCAGTTGAAGAATGCACTGCCAGCTAAATTGAGATGACTGAGAGTAGTGGATATAAACTGGGTGTTACAAAATATAGCGGTATTTAAATCCTCATCTTTGAACACGATCGTATTGAATTCCTCATCTTTTATATCCGGTTGTTTTCCTCCGGCTTTGTTGAGCCATTTTTTATGAAGTTGTATTTTGGTCTCTATACTTTCCATAAGTGTTTAGGTTGATTTGGCTTGGTTTCTGATGACTGGCAGATGGTCAGTTCTAATCATCTCCTGTGAGAAGGGTTGGAGTAAGAAATACAGTAATTATTTTTATCAGGCTGACAGCAGCTGTTTTTGTATCTTTTTTTGTGCACTAACACTCATTGTAGAGAACAGCATCGAAGTTGCTGCTATAATTGATGTTGAGTTTTTCATGTTTTTTTTGCAATGTTAGATAAATTTATGATATAAATAAGGAAATAAGGATAAAAACTTTATAGAAAGAGCTTGTGTAAAGTAAAAATTATATTTCTATATTTAGCTTTTCCATCATAAGCGAGAAATAAAACAGGTTATTTTAAAACCTACCGGTTGTGATCTGGAATAAAAATACCCATAGAGCTTAGGCTGATTGGGTTGTGCATTATTAAAACAAAGACCATGACAAACCATGATGAAATTATAAAAATCATTTTAAACCAGGACATTAAATCTTTAAAAGTGTGGATTGATAAAGGAGGAATACAAAAACTATAATTCCTGGTTATGAAGAAAGTTTAATACAATATATCATAGATGAAACTGACGACAGAGACGAGGATATTGATGTAGAAATGATAGATATTTTGATAGAGAATGGGGCGGATGTTAATTATTTTGATGAAGAATATTATGCGCCAGTTTTTCAGACCATCTACTTAAATAAACCTAAAGTCCTGAAGTTAATTCTGGAAAAAGGAGCAAATGTACCTCTTGTTGGGGAAGAGAGAGATACGCCTTTAACAAGGGCTGCTTTAGATAACAATCTGGAGATCATAAGATTAATCCTGCCTTATTCAAATAATGATTTTATTAATAGATCGGGAACCTTTCACGCAAAAACACCTCTAGGATTGGCCTTTCATTATGGAAATTTAGAAATGATAGAACTACTGTTGCAATACAAGGCTGACCCTTTTGTAAATGATGGAGAAGGGTATTTAACCATTGAAAATATTCCGAAAGAAACTGATGAGAATCTGAAAAAGGAGATTTTTGATCTTATAGAAAAATATAAGCATCATTGATGGATCAAGATCCTTCACTGCGCATTCCCGCCTTTGAGTCGATGCATAAAATAATTCTTTTAAGTGACTCAGAAGGCGAGAGACTTAGGAGAGCAGAGGGTAGATAAGGTGCGTACTGCCTATAAATCCAATCTGTTTGTGTTGAAATTTCCTAGTCTTTTTGTAATCCATACTTTTTCGGCTTGTTTTTGGGTTAATCCGGTAAACAGGCTGGCTAGCTTTAATACTTCCTCTTTATCAAAAAAAATGCCTGATATAGCAAACCAAGGTTCACCATTTAAGAGATTAATTTTTAAGCGAAAATATTTTTCTTTTCCTTCTCTTTTGGTTATGCCATCTGTTATTCTGGCACAGGGAATTATAGTTACCTGTACGTAATCTGATGTTTCCATATATTTTCTCATGATAGCATGGCTGCCTGAATTTGATATCAAATCTTTTGGGTGTTCATGATCAGCAGTGTTGGCAAATATTTCCCATACTTCACCATTTTCCGAATGATATTCTCTCCATTCTTTTCTCATATGTAATAATTTTAATAGTCTAAGTGTATATTATCTGTATGTTTTTTCTTTAATAGTCTAAGTGTATATTATCTGTATGTTTTTTCCATGCATTATCAAGAACTTTTTCCTGCAATGATGGAATACCGGATGATAAATACAAAAGTCGTTTTCCCAAGCTAGAAGGTCTTAGCTGATTAGATCTATGATACTCTTAGGAATATAATCCGTTGGATTTCCATATCTTCCATTCCATGTTTCATCTGGTAAATATGTTTCTGCTTCGATGTAGTCAAATGCACTGATGAATATTTTTTTATCAAAATCTATAAAAAATGTAATTGCAGAATATTCTTCTGTGAAATTTTCAATCATGCTTTTTACTTCAGGTATTGAAATCTGATCTTCAGAAATAGATATGAAAAACGGATCTATTTTATCATCAGTTATATTGAATGCCCCATTTCTGAAATTTTGACGGGAAATATCCTGTAATATGGAGGGGCTGTATTGGGCATAATTTAATATCCACCATGCAATAGGCATGAGGTAGAATTGATATTCATCTTTATGTTTGATGCAGCCTGGGATATAATTTTCATCCAGTCTTTGTTGTATACTTTTCATATCATTAAATTGATAACTGTTTAACTTTCTAATTTTCCTTACAGGAGTGTTTCTTTTATTTAGCTGCTGGCAAAGTCTCCTGACTTTGAGCCGATGCATAAAATAATTCTTTTAAGTGGCTCCGAAGTCGGAAGACTTCGGAGAGTAGAGGAGGAGTCTCTTTTCAAATTCTTTCATAATTTCTTCTGCCAATGAGGCATTAAAAAATTCATCTATCTCAAATCGTTTTTTATCTATCGCATTTAAAAGTTTGAAAAGTTCCGCTAAGTATCTGGTATTACTTATAGAAATAGATCAGGATAATCAACCAGGCCTTCTAAAAATTCTGTAAAAGAAGGAGCCAATAATGCTAATTCTGCCTCTGAGTAATAAATAAAAATATTTCCATATTCTTTTTCATCCAGCGACATTGCTAAATAACCCGTTTCTGTATAACCAATGCTAAGATATTTCGGAGGCAAATAGTCTTTTTGCTCAACAAGAGAAGTCCCATATTTAATAGATTTAAAACCGGACAAGAGTATGCCCTCATCAGGCTCTCCAAAATAAAGGTCATAGCTCAGTGGAGATCCACCATTATATTTCAACATATGTTCTTTATAATCCTGAGGTAAAGATATCCCGGTTTTAACTTCAAATTCATGTAATTCATCTGAGGTAATGAGCTTATTTTCTATTTCAAAATCAATCATATGTTGTATTTCTATGTTAAAGTTCTTTTATGAATGCTGTGGAATAACAAAAGAATTGATTCTATTTTTTTTATTAAACTCTTCAAGAAACTTTGTATATACTTTTAATTGTTCTGGATTAAAAACATTTGTTGTTTCTTTATTTTCTATGATTGACATTGCCCAACAATAAGGAGGAGTATCTATGAACTGGCTAATATTTTTATACTGTCCACTGGCAGGTAAAGTATTTAATTTACCAATAAGTGTAGTATTGATCAAATTATTCTCAAGAGGCTTTCCTAAAAAATCTGTAACCAGACTGCAGACAAATTCATAATATTTTCCTCTTAAAAACAGACTTTTACCACCTTCATTATCATTGAAAATATAGGTTTTCTCATTTATTTCTTCTATAATAAATGTAACAAAATCATTTGCTGTACGGTACTTAGTATGCCATTTTTTATAATCTTCATTGGTTTTGTTTTTTATTAAATGATTATGGGTCCTTCTGTTTTCGATGATGCAGATTGCCCAGTAAAAAGGCATTTCGCTTGTTATATAATAGATATCATCGTAATCTTCAAGGGTATTTAAGACATTCAGAAAATGGGTATGAAAATCATTATCAGGTAATGGCTCTTCAAAAAAGTCTGTAATTAAGTCAGATATGTATTTATAATACTTTCCCCTAAGGAATTGACAGTCATTATTATATTCATCTTTGTATGCGTATATTTCTTTCATTTATGTTATTGGCTGGGTTCAAATTACTTTTGAAATGTCAGTGAAAGAACTTCATTTGTTCCTGAGAGTAGAAATTATCTGCAAAATCAAATAGTTTTTCTGCTAAGGTTTTCATTCCGCTATTATTTTCAGATGTGCTGTGAATATTTTTGTATAGAGATAATAATTCATGAAATGTAGGAATGTCTTCTTCTTCCATGAGACTTATTTTTTCCTGATTTATAAATTGAAAAACATCCCAAAAACTTTTCTTTAAAAGAGGAGTAATCGGGTATTTTTCAATAGGTGCTATTTTATTCACTAAAAATTGTTCAGGATGCTTTATAAGCCACGCACAATACAAATGATTCTCATTGAACAGTAAAGAAATATGTTCTGTTATTTGTAACTCTGTACATTGATTTTGACTCTTTAAAAAAATAGCTCCATATCCTAACAGAATGTTGCTTGAGGGTACACAATACCTATACTCAAATGGTTCCAGATCGAATGATGATGGTTGTACCAGTTTAGGAATGCCCACTATCTTTTTTGCATTCATTATCAAATCGAGCTTATGATCAGGTTCTTTTTCCTGTTCGCTGTAATCGAAGTAAATAGAGGTAAGCAAATGATCATTGGTATTAAATCTGAATGTATCATTATTTTCTGTAAACAGCCAGCCTTTATCGCTTCCATAAGTAGTCAATATTTCATGATCCATTTCTTTAGTACTGTTTGAGGTTGTCAGTACAATTTTCACATCATAGATTAGCATTCTGGGAATGGCAGATAATTGTTGGCCGGCAATAATTTCTATATCAACATGGTCTGTGAGTTTATACATCAGTTTATTTTTTTAGAAAGTGAACTTTTCTTCATTGTTCAAAGTCTCATAATTTTTGAGAATGGTTTTTCTGTGAATGATAGCGTATTATCTCCATGAATTCATTCTATAATTTGAAAAATTAACTTTCATATCCTGTATTCTTTCTTCAAGGGCTTTAATTCCGATGTGTAAGTACTGTTCTTTCTCAAACCCGTTCAGGATATGGATAATATCAAATCTGGGGCTTGGTTTAGGAATGGGGACAGACAATTCAATAGTACCGTTTTCCTCAAAAACATAATATTCCCATTCTTTTTTCTCAAATATTTTTCTTTTATTCATGGATAAGGTTAAAAATCAGATACATTAATTTTCTCATTTCCCACCAAACGAGGCTTCTGATGGAGAATGATTTGTTTCAAATATAATTAAATATTGTAATCAAAAAAACAAATTTCAAATACTGCATTTTTTTTGGTAATATTAAAGATGATGGAACGGTAGAAAACAGTAGCCTCAGTACTATTGGCTATGCGAAAGGCATCAAAAAAGAATGGGCGGCGGTAGTGTATTTCTTTTTTAAGCTAGATTAAGCCAATAAATTAAAACTATTAGGTAAAATAAACTCCAAAGCCAGAAGACTTCGGAGCATGGAAAAATCCGGTTAAATATCTTTTAAATGATGGACTGTATATAAGCCTGTCTGATTTTATTTTTTTTGTGTCAATGAAAAATTATCCAGGTAAACTGCCTGATGAACCCCGTTCAATAAAACTTTCAGACCCAAATGGGTATCTTTTTTTATTGAAATATTGAATGATTTTTTATCTCCTGTTATTTTGGAAGGCTTAGCGATTGAAACATATGATTTAGGATCAGAAGTATTGTTGATCGAGAAAATTTCCAAAGTGGTTTCTCCTCCATTATCAGAAATATCAAGAGTAAGCGTATAGTTTCCTTCTTTAATTTTTGGAGTCACTAAATACATATTTTCTCCCGGGCTGTTCATAGAATAAAATATAATCTTTTTGTCACTGGCATAAAGCATGGTCTTTCCACTTGCCTGAGCAGTCCAGCATTTGTTGATATCCTTCCATGTATCAAAATTTTCTACAATTGTAGATTCGGTTTTACATTGTGCTTTTGCAGTTAGAAATCCTCCCATAGTTATTAGCCCTGCTAATACGACTCTTTTCACGTGTTATTTTTATTTATTTTATGTAAAAATAAGCAAAAAAGATTACGCCTAAAACATCCGAGCCAATAGAAGATAAGAGAATTTTAGAAAATAAAGGGAATAGGGATGCCGAGAGTCATTTTGAGTTATATTAATTACAAAAACAAATTGCTTTAAAAACGCAAAGATTTTATACTGTAATTGTAATATTTTAAGGGAGCAAAGATGGAATCAATTTCATTGATTCTATCTAAGCGTACGCACAACCACATCGCTTCATCAGCGACATTGTCGCCTTCTTTTGCTTCCTTAAGATAAAACAGTTGAACCACTCATTCTTTGCGTTTCAAAAAAGAGTTATTCAATAAAGGTTGGGAGCTAGAAGAGGAAAGCTGGAGGTTGCTTTAAGTTAAAGTTAAAGTAATTGGATAGCTATTACAAAAACAAATTGCTTTAAAAACGCAAAGATTTTATACTGTAATTGTAATATTTTAAGGGAGCAAAGATGGAATCAATTTTAT
Organism: Chryseobacterium sp. StRB126; assembly: GCF_000829375.1. Taxonomy (NCBI): domain Bacteria; kingdom Pseudomonadati; phylum Bacteroidota; class Flavobacteriia; order Flavobacteriales; family Weeksellaceae; genus Chryseobacterium; species Chryseobacterium sp. StRB126. The sequence continues at coordinate 3,904,061 of NZ_AP014624.1, read as the reverse complement.
TGATTCTATCTAAGCGTACACATAACCACATCGCTTCATCAGCGACATTGTCGCCCTCTTTTGCTTCCTTAAGATAAAACAGTAAAATCACTCATCCTTTGCATTTCAAAAAAAGCTATACAAAGTTTCCTGATTTTGGGGCAATGCAATAAAAACAATTCCGTAAAAATACTCCAAAGCCAAAAGATTTTAATGGATACGTTTTAAAAATTAGCGAACAAGAAAATATATTCCGGCAGCAATTCCGGCATAAGCAACAACGGTAATAATATCAGCTATGGGTTGTGAAAAGCGTTTTTCCGCAATTTTATCACCATTGATCTGGTTCTTGTGGAACTTCAATGTTTTTTTAGCGTTATGAACCGGATGTGCCACGAGGCTGTCGCCTTCCCATTTGTCAACAATTATTTTATAGCTCCTGCCATCAACGTCAATTTTAACATTCTTATTAGAGGTAAGTTTCTCCTGAATATTGATGGGCATAGGTGCTTGTTGAGAATTCATACTTTTAAATTCAGTTGTTGTACTTTCCACTGGTGAAGAAGTCATATTAGCAGAAACTGCGGCCCTTTTAGGTTCTTGCCTGTTGTTGGTTGCTGCATTTGCTTGTTTTTTTACCTGGTAAGTATAGCAACTGGTAAGAGAAAATAATATGATGATGAGATAAAGATTCTTTTGCATTGGTTAAATTTAAGAATTAAACGGAATATTTAGTGTTTTCTTTTGAAATATCCTGTTTTTTTGAGAATAGAGTAGCTGTTTATTGATGTTTTAGGGCATACATTATGGCAATTTGCTTTCTTAGTTTTTTGCTTATATCACTGCTTAAATATAACGCAAAGTTTTTATAATTTAATTGTAATATTTTGAGGAGGCAAAGCAAAGAATCAACTTCATTGATTTTTTTCTAAGTGAACGCATAGCCATATCGCTTCATCAGCGACATTGTCGCTCTCTTTTGCCGCCTTAAGATAAAACGGTAGAATCACTCATTCTTTGCATCTCAAAAAACTGTTCTTTCGTGGCTAAAATATCTCATATTCTTATTCTATGAAATTGAATCATTTAAATAAAAAGATAATCAACCATTTTTTTTGACCAGCATAACTTTCTTCTTCCAGCGCCCAGCTTCAATACAAAAAAGCCTTTCAGTTTTTCTGAAAGGCTTTTTGTATTATTTAAAAATCTCGCTCTGATAAAGGAGGTTATCACTTTCATCAAAGCTTATAATGGTTACCTTATATTGTTTTGCGCTGTCGTTATTGAAGAATTTAATTCTCGGTGGAACATAATCGCTGTCAAATAAATTAGGATTCCAGTAAAGGGTTTCGCGGGTATCATTTTCAATTTTTGCACTCTCATCTATCATTTCAACAAGAAATTCTGAAGGCTTATCATAGCCTTTTATAATGGCTGAATTGTTCTTGGGAGCTTCTTTTCCTTTATTTTTAGACTTCATATTGCCTTTCATGGTATAAATGGCTACGGCATCACCTATTAATCCTGCTCCTTTAAGAATTTTTACCATAGCAATATTGTTGATGGGCAGGGTAGAAATCATACTAGGATCTGTAAGAATTTCATCTAAATAAAGTTTAGCCTGCTGTCCACGAATATAAGGTACGCTTACCCCTGAATTATTTTTTTGGAATGTTAAACCGGCAGCTCTTCCTTGTAGCCAGTCTAATATATTGATGGATCCGTCGGTATGCTGATCTTCATTCACAAAATCAAATATAGTAGAGTTCATAGAACTGAACATTCCGGTGGAAAGTTGTTGGTCCAGTTCTTCTTTGGGATCTTTCTTTTTTCCTACTAATTCAACTTCTTTAATTTGAATATCGGTACTCTCTGTTTTTTTGATATTCTTTTGAGTATTAATTGCTTTGGCAATGGCTGGCGGAAGGGTTTTATTTCCACTGGCTTTTACCAATTTATATTTTGTTTCCGGAAAATTACCGGTAAATGGTGTAGGATTTACTAATGGCTCTGCCGTTACGAATAAATTATCAGCCGTTGATTCTTTATCATCTTTTGAATTAGCAAATAAGGAGACCGTCAAAGGTTCATCATTGCTAAGATTATTTAAATAGACATAGCCGCTTTGATCGGTTTGAAACGGACTGATAATGGGTTCACTTTTCCCTGACTTCAATAATAAAATTACACTAGAATTGAGCATCATAGCATTATTTTTAACAGGCTTTACCTTATACGAAAGGAACTTCTGTGATTTGGTCTTAATGGTTGGTACAGATCCGCTCAATACAGAGTTCCAGTCAAACCTGTTCCATTTTTCAGAAATAAGTAAAGCATCTAGAGCTTCGCTATTGGCTGTTTTAGAAAAATATTGAGCCGGGTTGTCTATTTTGGTAGTAAAATCTCCTGTTAACCAAAGTCCGCTCAGAATATTGTCCTCTTCAGGTTTCTGAGTTCCATCATCCTCACTTACCAAAACCGTATAGTTTTTAAAATAGGATTCCGGAGAAAGATCAATACTATTGAAAGATCTTGGAGTCTGTTTAATGCTCTGGCCTATAATTTCAGCTTTCTCAAGCTTTAAATCGTTGGGTTTAATGAAACACAGCCTTTGGGCAACCAGATTATCCTGATCGTCAAAAATAGCTAATTGAAAAACTCCGTTAGCTCCATTGCTGATTTTAGTAGGAATAAGACTGGAAGCTTCATTGTTTAGCTGTTTAATAGTGGCTTTGTAAGCAAGATGGTTATTGATAGTGCCTACAATTTTATAATTCTGAAGCTGTTGTTTTAAATTAACGCCTTTTAAAGTATATTTAATTCCCTCTTTTGAACTGTTAACCTCTAAATGAAGACCGCTGTCTGCAACCTGTGGAAGATCTATTGTTTTACTTTTCCCGGCATTATCCTGAATGATAACCTGGTATTTTTTTCCTGAAGCAGGAGTTAGCGTAAAAGAGGCCACATTTTTATCAAAAGACTTAAAGGTCGTGATGGAAACATTGGGATTTTGTGCATCTACTATTTTTCCGGACCAGTTTTCCGGCAAAGAAGTATTGCTTGAAAGTCTTACAGCAAATTTTGTAGGCATACCATTAATGAAATTTCCTCCTTCGGGAAAGGCTTTCGCAGACCAGTCGGAACTTTTAGAAACCACTAATGATTCTGTGGAATTGGGGTTGTACACCGGAAAAGATTTAACAATCTGGAATTCTTCGCTAAAGTTGGTCATGTAAGGCGTATAAGCTCTTACAAAATACACCTGTTCCGGAAGGTCTTCTTTCAGCTGAAAGTCTCCGCTGCCTTCACCATTGGTGAGAAGTACAGTTTTCCAGTCTATTAATTTTTTATCAGAATTGTACAATTCTACAAATAGGGTAGTAGATAGTGCAGAACGGTTATATCCATCAAATACAAAGCTTTTGAACCAGATTTTGTCACCTGCAGCATATTGTGATTTGTCGGTAAGGACATATACTTTTTCTTGTTCGTAATTATCCTCAAGACTTGTAATTGCTTTTTCCAGTTTCGTTTGGGCCAATATAGGTTGCACCATGGAAAGAAGCAATACACCGAATATATTTTTCATAGAAATCTTAACGCATTTTAATTCAGCGCTAATTTAATCATTTAAAGATTTGAAAATTGATATTTAGCGGGTTATTTCAAAAGAAAGGAATTAATAATAAATATCTTCAGGATAGGGTTTGTGAACAAGAGAACATTGTTATAATAAAATGACAAATAAAAGTAGCCTATAAAATTTAATAAATATTGAGTCTTTTTATTCTTCCCTCTGTTGGAGGCGGTGCGACGATGTTGTTAGGTGTATTTTTAAATTTCCATATCTTTGACCCTGAAAACTAATATACTAAACAAAAACTCATTACATGCAACCTAAATTACCTTTCCATTTTGATATGGAAACTGCAGATCCCGACGATTCTATGACCCTGGCTATTTTAGCAACCCACCCAAAGGTTTACCTGGCAAGTGTTTCCGTACATCCGGGAGGAACAGACCAGGTTGGCTTTGTACGCCATATTTTACAAATTCTTGATAGGGAAGATGTCCGCATCGGAGCCGGAACTCCCAAGTCCTCTGCCAGCCGCGTTTCTGCGTTTCACCGGGAATGGGTTGGGAGTTTTGAACATTCAGAAGCCGACGATACTGCAGCAAACGTTATGGCAGAAACCCTTCGTCAATTTCCCGGCTGTACTTTGCTAACAGGGGCAGCCCTTACGAATCCGTACGCTTTATTTGAAACCGGGATTTTCTTTGACCGTTGGTTTTGTCAGGGAGGTTTTGCAGGAGATAATATTGTCCCAAAAGAATATCGACTGGAAAAATTTGATGGAAAGAATACTTGTGCAACTTTTAATCTTAATGGTAACCCACTTGCTGCTGAAGCACTCTTTTCGATCCCAATAAGTGAGAGGCGCATGATCAGTAAAAATGTATGCCATGGTGCCATCTTTACCAAAGCAGATGCCGAACTGCTTATTCCTTTTCGCAACCATAACAAAGGTCTTGATCTGTTTCTGGATGCGATAGAACTCAAAGAAAAGGCACTTCACGATACTGTAGCAGCTTTGCTGGCAATTGATCCTTCAAAAGCACTTTGGAAAGAAGTAATTCCCTATAGAAAACGTGGCGAATGGGGTTGTATGGACGCAAAAGAGTATCCGGAGCAGCCGTCGTCATTAATAACGATGTACATTCCGGATTTAACAGATCTTTGGATGGTCATCAAGCCTTAACTTAAGATATACGCTGCAGGAAAAACCAACTAGAGATACAGAATAGAGAAGAAATATAAAAATTATTTATACAATGAAAAATAAAGTATTGGAAGAATTTGATTCCATCATTTTAGATAGTTCTCAAATTAAATATCTTGACGACAGTATTGAGGATGGCCCTTTTTTATTGAATCAATTTCATATAAGAGCCTTTATCAACGGGTTGGAAAAAGAATATCTTTTTTATGATGTTTTGGAAGTGACACAAAATACCCATCCAAAAAACAAGTCCACAACCAACCAGCTGGCTGTAGTGGAGAATAATGATTGGATCTATTCATACAGGCAAATCCGAAGAAGGGGGTATTTAATACCAATTAAGGACTTCTCAGTGTTCAAACACTATATTTTCAATATTGAGGAGTATGAGTTCAATATATTGGCGGAGGGATACCGGATCATCGATAAGTTTTTTGAAATATTCAGAAAATACGAGAACATGAAAAAAATAATTTTATGAAAGCACAACCCGTATTTCCTTTTCTAACGGAAGGGAGTAGAATGCATAGAAACAAGACCGTAGAGTATTATCATAGTTCAAAAAAAGCTTTTACTGCATTAAGTGTATATGATACCAACCAAAAGAGAGCCGTAGAGGTGGGCTTTCTCTTTTATCAAGTTGAAGAATTAAGTCAAAGATTAAAGACCGATCTTCTGTATGATGAGTTGGGGTTGGAACATGATAATCCCATGTTTGAATGTCTGTACTATATTAAACATAGAGAAGGAATCCAAACGTTCATCTTAAGTATGGGAGATAATGTTGCCATCATAAAAGCCCGGTCCGTAGATTTGATAACGGAAGACGTGTATGCTGTAGGATAATCTTGAGTGATTAATACCAATTTCGATTTAAAAATAAATAAAGAGCTTGAAAATTTTATATTCACTGTAAAATATTAATTGGCACTAATAAAAACAGGTATAAAAAAGGGATTAATATTATTCCTCAGATTGTATGGAAGAGAAACTTTATCCTTGAAGATGAAGAATATTTGCTTTATCTCACCCAATACTACCGTAGGGTGCCAAATACAACTACAAGTAGTGTAATTACAACTAAGAGTATCTATAATTCTGATTGGTGTGGATGGAGCGGTAGCTATCTTTGTCTTGTCAAAAAAACTAAAAATACAAGAATATGGATATAAAGAAACTAGGCGATAAAATCGTTCAGGCAAGAAAAGAGAACAGAATGTCCCAGGCACAGCTGGCGCAACTCCTGTTTATCAGTCCACAGGCGGTTGGAAAATGGGAACGCGGAGAATCTGTACCTGATTTTATTACCATTAACCGTCTCTCTGAAATTTTTAATTTGGACCTTAACTATTTTTCAGAGAATACACCCGTTCAAAAAGAAGAATTGGCTATTAAAAATATGGCTAATAGTACTGACGAAACTAAGCAGAAAAATAATGCAGAGGTTGAGTCTTCACATTCTGTAAGTGAACCATTACTCACTGATTTTAGTGGTGGAGCCTTCGTAGGGACAGATTTTGCAGGGGTAAACGCTCCGGAGAGAAAATTTTGGGGAAGTGATCTGAAGGGTGTAGATTTTTCTGAAGCTGATTTAAAGGGTAGTTCTTTTAAGAATAGTGATGTGAGTAATGGTAATTTTGAAAGTGCAGATCTTACAGATTGTGTGCTGTCTAATAATAACCTCTCTGGAACAAACTTTAGCAAAGCTGTTTTGCTTCGAACAGAGTTTTCCTCATCTGATCTTACTCACGCAAGATTTACCGATAACAACTTAATTGATGTAAAGATGACGGGGGGTGATCTGAGAAAAACAATTTTTGAAAACTGCGAATTTGACGGGGTAGATTTTAGCTCTTCAGATATGAGTGGGCTTTGTCTTGATAGACAGCTTTTCATTAATGTAAAGTTTGATAATGCCTGTCTAAAAGGGGTTTCTTTTAAAGGAGCTGCGTTAAAAAATGTTTCTTTCCGATCAACATTTGCCCTTACCAATAGATATTATAAAACCCTTAAAAGTATTGATTTTGAAGGAGCAATGATGGATAAATTAACCTATGCAGCCCTCAAAGGAGCTGGCGTAGATTTGCCTAATGTAATAAAAGTATAAGGCTGTTTACTTCGCGCGATACAGAAAATGCTGATGGCATCTTTAAAAAATATACATTAGAGTAAAAAGATTAACCCAAAAATAAAAGAGTATGTCATTTCAAACCTATATTAAAAACATTGAAGAAAAAACCGGAAAGTCCCGTTCTGATTTTGAAAATTTAGCTGCGGAAAAAGGATTTACTGAAGAAGGGAAAATAAAAAAGGGAGTAAAAGCAACAGAAATAATCAATTGGTTAAAAGAGGATTTTGAACTAGGGCATGGGCATGCTACTGCTATGTATGCCTATATTAACGGAAAGCGTGAATAAAAAAATCTATTTCTATAAAAAATCATAGGCACCTATTTTCCGAAATAAGTGCCTATGATAGTTGATGAACCTGAAAAGATTATTTTCAGATCACTTTTTTATAAGATTGGATTGAAGCTGTATCAATATAATGTTATTCTATCCAAAAATGTCCTGTAGAATAGGTTCTGGCTTTCCCAGCCACAATCACTCTTTCATTTTTGTTTTCACAATAGAGCTGGCCGCCTCTTTCTGATAACTGGCGGGCAAAAAGCTTATCTTTTCCTAATCTTGAAGACCAGAACGGGATAAGAGAACAATGTGCCGAGCCGGTTACAGGATCTTCAAGAATTGAAGCCTGTGGTGTAAAATATCTTGAAACAAAATCACTATCAGTACCTGCAGCAGTTACTACAACCCCTCCCGGATCCAGATTGATAAGGTCTAAAATAGATCTTTCAACTTTAATATTTTTGATGTCTTCTTCAGACTCGTATACCAGAACGTAATCTCTTGATTTGAAAACCTCTTTAGGTTGTATATTCAAGGACTTGGCTATCGTATCCGGAAGAGTAGATGCTTCAGGCATTCTTGACGGAAAATCCATATAATAAAATCCATCTTTTACATCCACTGTCAATTCACCACTTTGGGTTTCAAAAACAATTCTGCTGTTCGGATACTTTAGGATGGAAGCTAAGCAATGTGCGGTAGCAAGGGTAGCATGTCCACATAGATCCATCTCTATTTCAGGGGTAAACCATCTCAGGTGAATGGTATCACCATTATCAATAAAGAACGCTGTTTCTGCCACAGCATTTTCACGGGCTATTTTTAAAAGGGTTTCATCGGGTAACCAATTTTTCAAGGGAACAACACATGCAGGATTTCCATGGAAAATCTCTTCTGTAAACGCATCTATTTGATATAATTCTAACTTCATAATTGAGAAATTTTAGGTTTGTATTAAAGATAATTTATTTTTCGGTGAGTGCCTGGGTCTATGATAGTTTTTGCTTTTTAAACGCTGAAAAACCCTCTGAAGATTCGCTTTTTTCTTTTGTTTTTAAAGAGAATAAGGGATGTTTATTCAATACTTTAATGGTAGGTGATTCAAAATTCCAGCCCATATTTTTCTCAAGAAAATAAAAAACGGCCCCATCATGGCTTGTAATTTCAACAAAATATGTCGGAAATTTGTTCAAAGCATGTCTTACAGGCATAAAGGCAACTTCTTCTATTTGTTCAGCAGGATAAGGCTTTTCGTTAATGATAAGGCCTTCATTGGTTAGAAAAACATGGGCAAGAGGAAGGTTTTTTCTCAGCATGCGATAGTCTGACGAACATACAAATACTAGAAATAAAAAGCATAGAACAGCTGTCATAGCCAAATAAGCAGTATCTTTTTCTTCAGTGAAAAAATAAAGTGATATCGAAACTATTTGAACAAAAATAACAATGAATCCATACCTGAAAAAGAAGAATTCGAAATAACTGGGATTTAATTTTTTCATGAATAAGAGTGTTGGATTTCTACTGCTATGATATTTACTGAGCAGAAAATATATTCCATACTATAAAAATACAAATTTTAGAGGAATTTTTAATCTGAGATTTCTCAGTAATTATACCGCTTAAAATCTTGTTAAGCTATTTGAAAGTAAACATAGGAGTTGGAAGAGGAACGTTTTGAAGTTTATAAAATATAACTGTAATATTGTCAGTGCTTTAATGGAGCTGTATAATGAGACTATGAGGAATGATATGACTAAAAGTAACTTCCAGCCTCCCGCTTCCCTTTTCAAACCTTCTCCAAGTTTTCTTTTTCTGCTATTGATTCTATAAATATCTCTTTTTTTATCTCAGACATGTCGAAAATAAGAATTAATTTTAATAAAGTATTTTAAATACAGGATTGCTGCTATTTCAATGAACTAAATTTCTTGGTAGCAATTGATATAAATTGACATTCATAAAACATTTTGAAAATGATTACATACAATTTTGGTATAGTTGGCTTAGGCGTTATGGGCCGGAATTTATTGCTTAACATGGCTGATAACGGATATGCTGTTGCAGGTTTGGATTTAGATCAGGAAAAAGCAGATTCATTACAGGCGGAAGCTCAAAAAGACCATCATATTTATGCTACTGTTCAGCCGGAAGCCTTTGTAAAATCCCTTGAACAGCCCAGAGCTATTATGCTATTGGTTCCCGCCGGAGCTCCTGTAGATGGTGCTATACAAACTTTGCTTCCATTTTTAGCTCAGGGAGATATTATTATAGATGGCGGAAACACTTATTTTACAGATACAGACAGAAGATATCAGGAACTTTCTTCAAAAGGAATCCATTTTTTCGGGATGGGAATATCAGGAGGAGAAAGTGGTGCGAGAAGAGGGCCAAGCATGATGCCTGGTGGTGATAAAATAGCGTATGAACGTTTGAGACCAATTTTCGAAGCTATTGCGGCTAAGGTAGATGGTGAGCCTTGTGTAGAGTTTTTAGGCAACGGATCTGCCGGGAACTATGTGAAAATGGTACATAATGGGATAGAATATGGAATTATGCAGCTTATTGCAGAGACCTACGATATCATGAAGAATGTTTATCATTTGGATCATGAAACCATACAGCAGTCATTTGAACAATGGAATCAAGAGGAATTAAATTCCTTCCTTATAGAGATTACGGCAGATATCTTAAAGCAAAAAGAAGGAGATAAATATTTGGTAGACCTTATTTCAGATTGGGCAAAATCCAAAGGAACAGGAAAATGGACCTCACAAAATGCTATGGATCTGCAGGTTCCGGTGCCAGTCATTGATGCAGCCGTAAACATGAGAGATATGTCCAAATATAAGCCGGAAAGAATTCAGGCTTCAAAGCTCCTGACCTGGAATAATGATAAGGAAATTAATAATGTTAGTTTAGATCAGCTGAAAAAAGCTCTTTACTTTGCTATTATAACAACCTATGCTCAGGGACTTTCCCAGCTTAAAATAGCTTCAGAGACTTATGGTTATAACCTGCATTTAGAAACGGTGTGCAAAATCTGGAGAGGAGGTTGTATCATTAGAGCTACTTTGCTCGAAGATTTTAGAAAAGCATTCGCAGCACAATCAGATTTACCAAATGTATTGCTTGATAAACAGATTGCTGAAAAGCTAAATACAACACAAAGCAGTATCCGCTATGTTCTGAAAGAGGCCATTCAAAATGGGACACCAGTTTCTGCCTGGATGAATGCATTATCCTATTTTGATGCTTATCGTTCTGAAAACTTACCTACTAACCTTATTCAGGCCCAACGCGATTTCTTTGGGGCACATACTTATGAAAGAATAGATAAAGAAGGCGTTTTCCATACTCGTTGGGAATCATAAAAAATAAATCAAATGAAAAATAATGATAAAAAGCCAACCTCTATCGTCGTTTTTGGAGGAACAGGGGATCTGGCAAAAAGAAAATTATTTCCTGCATTTTTCAATCTGTTTCTGGAAGGCTGGATGCCGGATGATTTTGAGCTTCTTTCGTTGGGAAGAACTGAGCATACACAGGAAGAATTCAGGGCCTATATCTTAGAAAATATCAAAGCTTTTTCGAGGATCAAAAACTTCTCTGAAGACAAATGGAATGCATTCAAAGAAAAAATCAAATTCATAAAGTTTGATATTACACAGGAAGAATCTTTTATCCAATTGAAAAATCAACTCGATTATATTGATACCAATTTAGGAATCAGAGCTAATCGTCTTTTTTACTTATCGGTAGCTCCTAGTTTTATTGAAAAGGTATCGAATAGCCTTAAGAAAAATGGCCTGGCAGAAAATGTAGATCAGGATCGGATGATTATTGAGAAACCTTTTGGGTACGACAAAGAATCGGCGGTGGCTCTTAATACCATGTTAGCACAAACCTTCAAAGAAGAACAGATTTATAGGATAGACCATTATTTGGGAAAAGAAAACGTACAGAATATCCTGGCTTTCCGATTTGGAAACACTATTTTTGAGCCCCTGTGGAATAATAAATATATTGATTCTGTACAGATTACCGTTGCAGAAACAGTAGGCGTTGAAGATAGAGGAGGTTATTATGACGGTTCAGGAGCTTTGCGGGATATGATCCAGAACCATTTAATGCAGATTCTTTGTATGGTAGCCATGGAAGCCCCTACAGAATTTGAATCTACAGAGATCAGAAACCGAAAAGTAGACGTACTGAAAAGTGTAAGAAGAATAAATCCGGAAGATATCAATCACTATACAGTCAGAGCACAATACACGCAGGGAGAAATTGAAGGACAACCTAAACGGGGATATCTGCAGGAACCGGGAGTTAATCCAAACTCAAACACGGAAACGTATGTTGCCATGAAGTTTTATGTTGATAATGAGAGATGGAATGGGGTTCCGTTTTATATGCGTACCGGTAAATCGATGTCAGAAAAAGCATCTTCTGTAATCATCAGTTTTAAAGAAGTTCCTTGTACCACCTTTATGAGTAAGATAAATACATTGCAGCCCAATAAATTAACGATTGATATTCAGCCTGAAATGGATATCAAATTATCATTTATGACCAAAAAATCAGGTCTTGAGATGGAGTTAAAACCTGCTGAAATGGTATTCGATTATTTTGAATGCTCACCAGATACACCGGAAGCTTACGAGACTTTATTATTGGATGCGCTTGATGGGGATTCTACTCTGTTTATGCGTTCAGATCAGGTAGAAGAGGCCTGGGATGTTATCACCAATATCCAGACAGCATGGGAAAAAGGAAACGTTTCAAAAATGTTTACTTATCCTGCGGGAAGTTCAGGGCCGGAAGCAGCAGATGAATTACTGAAGAGACAAGGTCATTACTGGCTTGCTAATTCCCAAGAAATATTGAAAAGTGAAAAAAATGCTTAATATACTACCATCAACAGACGAAATTTTTAAAGAAGCGGCAAGGCTATTTGTAGATGCTGCTAATGAAGCAATAGATCAGAAAGGTTATTTTACAGTTGCCCTAACAGGTGGCTCTTCACCGGAAGGCTTATACAGGCTGTTGTCAGAAGATCAATATAAAAGTCAAATTGATTGGGCTAAAGTTCTGGTTTTTTGGGGTGACGAAAGATGGGTACCTCTGGATAATGAGCTGAGTAATGCTAAAATGTCACAGGAAACTCTTTTGAAAAACGTCCCTGTTCTCTCATCTAATATCTTTCCAATGTTTAAGGAAGGGGTAAAACCTGAGGATTTTGCCTCAGCGTACAATGTTCTTTTGAAAGAAAAACTAGGAGATGGCGGAGTAATGGATCTAGTCCTTCTGGGAATGGGAGGCGATGGGCATACTGCTTCACTGTTTCCAGGTACTGCAGTTCTGGAGGAGAAAGAAAAATGGGTGGCTGCTTATTATCTGGATGCTCAGCAAATGTATAGGATTACCCTTACGGCTCCTTTTTTAAATAAAGCCAGGAAGATCATTGTTCTTACTTTTGGTGATGCGAAAGCTGAAGCTTTGAAGGAAGTTCTGAAAGGAGCATATAACCCTTCATTATATCCTTCACAATTATTAGCACCTGCTCAAGGTGAACTTTTATTTTTGGTTGATGGAAAAGCTGCAAAATATTTGAATGGTACTATTTAATTTTCATAAATAGCAGAGAATATAATTAATCTGAGTTTGGGTTAAGGAAACTAGAATTAAATGCCGGAAGCTGGAAGTTAGTTTCGGGTATAATAACTACATTCACAGTTATCATTAAATACCTTTAAAAAGAGAAAGAAGCTAGTATTGATGGCTTTCATTACTTCCATTTTCTGCCTTCAAACCAGTAATTCTTATTCCGAACGGAGGTTAATTATATACCGTCTAAAAGAAATATCGCAAAAATATGAAAGGGCATAATTGCCCTTTCATATTTTTATTTTGAGCAAAGAGGCATTAGAACAGTCTAGTCTAGACTTAATTTTGTGGTGAATCACCTCAAAAATAACCAATTGAAATTATTATAAGGATTTAGTATTTAGCGCTGTATCTGCAATCTTTGTAAGGAGCTTATCGCATTTTTTTTCCTCACTCAGGGTTGCCAGAAGGTTTTTGAGGGAAACATTCTCTTTTAGAACTTTTGCATAAGCAGCAAGGGTTCCATAGGTTGCAATTTCATAGTGTTCTACCTTTTGTGCAGCAGCGATGATTCCTGTATCTCTTACAGGTCCGGATTGGGTTTCTTTCATGATGTTTTTGCCCTCGTCAAGAAGACCTTGCATGGCATCGCATTTTTTGGCTTGTGCTCTTTTCTTCAGAGATTTAAAACATTCTTCAAGCCTTTTTACATGAATTTCTGTTTCTCTGAGGTGATTTTCAATAGCCATTTTAAGCTTTTTGTCTGTTGCATTCTTATACATTTTAGGTAATGCTCTTACCAATGCTTTTTCTGCCCAGTAAATGTTTTTCAGTCCATCTTCAAACAGGTCTTTCAATCCTTTGGCTGCATTTTTCTTTGCTGGGGTTTTCACTGTTTTTTTTGCAGAAACCGATTTAGCAGGTGCTTTTTTTGCTGCTGTTTTCTTTGTTACATTTTTTGTTGCCATAATACTTAGATTTAGTGTGATTGCTTTAGCAGCTATACTGCTAGACCGTTTAATAAACTAATTATTTTGCCGGTCATCTCTTTTTAATTCCCTTTCCACTTCATCAACCTCAGTTAAAGGAAGAAGAAAAGTATTTTCAATATAGCTGCGGATGCTTTCATCCGTTTTATTATTTATCTTTCTGATAAAAAGCTGATTGCTGGATTTCAGAGATTCTATATATTTCAGTATATCCTGTTTATTCTGAAAAATTGACTTCTCAAATAATAGTGCCCTTTTATCATCATTTACAATAATATCATTAAATGATGTATTCATAAGAACGGTCTGGAAAAATGATTCGGCAGGCAAAAAGGTATGAAGATAATAATCTTCAAAATCCATTACTTTTTTATTGTTTGTTAAGAAAGCACAGGTTTCTCTTGTAAATATAAACCATTTTCCTCCAATATAGGGAGTTACCCCTTTCATAAATTCTCTTTTATAAATGAATGAGGAGATGATATAGGCTAATTCGGTGAAATGATTTTGTATTCTTTTCAGGGTATCCGGTCTGTAAAATTTCTGGTCGTAATAGAACAGATAATTCCGGCCTTTATTCACTGTAAGGAATTTACGTATAATGGATTGGGATTTAAGAGGATAATCTTCACCACTAAGATTGATGAAATAATCCCATTCCCGACTTACATTTAAAAGGAATTCCATGGCATTAAGCTCTGCCTGGATCATACTGAAGCCTCCTGAAACAATATTCAGGCTATCTAAAATAAAAACATTGGGAAATTGTACTATGTAGAGCTGTATCTCTTCCGTGAAGGCCGGTTGAGCCTTTCTGTCAATATGAATAAGATAGAACTGGTCTTTTGTGTAAATTTTCTGAAACATCTCCTTGAATACATGAGGTTTATGATGTATCATAATAAAATAGGCAATCTTTATATGCGGTGTTGCATATGATTCCAGGGTTTGGGTTTGGGTCTGAGGTAGGGGAAAAGCTGTTTGCATTTTGGGAAGCTTAAAATCATCCGCATCTGCAAACAATTCGATTGACGTGCGGAAGATATGAATAATTTTTTGATAATCAGCTAATTAAATGTGGTTTTGTTTGTTTTTTTTATCGTAGGTTTGCATTTATAAAACAGGTCACTGCCTTTGCTATTCTGTAATAGTTTAAAATCACAATTTTCTTTTCCAGTTTTGCTTTTTCAGCTACCATTTATAATCTTGATTTCATGATTGAAACGCAGAAGATTATAAAAGTCCTACCATCAATAGGAGCGATATGTTATTGCTGGTCATAAACAATATTGGATAATATTGCTACAGATAAAGCAAGCAAAACGATAAACCGGAAAAGTACTCTTTATTTGTTTATCCTGATACCAACTCAAATTCTGATAAACAGATTTGCTTACCAACTACCGGAAGACCGGAATTTATAATGAGCTTTAAAAACTTAAACTTAATCAATCCCATTGTTCGTGCTGTAACGGAAGCTGGATATTCCAAGCCTACGGAAATACAGAGTGCTGCAATTCCACATATTCTGGCAGGAAGGGATATCATAGCATGTGCACAAACCGGAACCGGGAAAACTGCAGCATTTGCTATGCCTATACTACAGTTACTGAAAAGACATAATCCTGAACATCAAGAAATCCGTACCCTAATTCTCACTCCAACCCGAGAATTGGCCATACAAATAGAAGAAAATTTTAGCATTTACAGCAAATATCTGCCCTTATCCCAACTTTCTGTTTTTGGAGGAGTTTCAATAGGGGGACAGCTTGCTGCTCTGAGAAAAAGAGTAGATATTCTTGTAGCAACTCCCGGAAGATTACTGGATTTGGTGAATCAAAGACATATTGATCTTTCTAAACTTGAAATATTGGTTTTGGATGAAGCAGACAGAATGCTTGATATGGGGTTCATAAATGATGTGAAAAAAGTTTTAAATTTAATTCCCCGTAAAAGACAAACACTGTTTTTTTCTGCAACCATGCCGGTAAGTATAAAGAAATTTGCAGAAACCATTCTGAATAATCCTGTAGGGGTTACTGTAACACCAGTTTCTTCAACAGCACAAACAGTAAAGCAATCTGTATATTTTGTAGAGAAAAAAGATAAAACAGATCTGTTGATAGATATCCTGCAGGAAAAAAATACTACTAGATCATTAGTTTTCACCCGTACTAAACATGTTGCAAATAAACTTGTTCAACAGTTAGAGGATGTGGGGATTTTTGCAGCAGCTATTCATGGAAATAAATCGCAGGCAGCAAGGCAAAATGCACTGGATGATTTTAAAAGCAGCAGAATTAATGTATTGGTGGCTACAGATATTGCCGCCAGAGGAATTGATATAGATGATCTTCCTAATGTTGTTAATTATGAACTTCCTAATATCCCGGAAACCTATGTTCACCGGATTGGAAGAACAGGAAGGGCAGGAGCAGAAGGTACTGCCATTTCGTTTTGCGATACAGATGAGCGTGTGGATCTTAAAAATATTCAAAAGCTGATCGGATTTACAGTGCCGGTCAGATCATTTTATAAATAAAGTCTGTAGCGTTTACAGAACATAATATTCAAATTTTAATAATAATTACAATGCAACAAGGCACCGTAAAATTTTTCAATGAAGCAAAAGGCTTCGGATTTATTACTCCTTCAGATGGAAGTAAGGACATATTTGTACATTCTTCAGGGTTGAGCATAAGTTCAATTCGTGAAAACGATAAAGTCGTTTTTGATGTACAAAAAAGTGACAAGGGCTTAAATGCTGTCAACGTAAAATTGGCATAATTTAAACTTGATTGTAGATATTTCAAAAGATAATTTTTTGCAATTCCAGTTTCATAATTTTATATTTTTTAACAAATAATATATCCAGACAAATAGGTATGGATATATTATTTGAACGGACATTACTATAAATACATTACTTTTTATTTCCATAATGTTCATTGACCTCTTACTTGTTTGTAAGAGGTTTTTAAAGATTTTGAAAAGAAGAGATCTCATGAGTTTGGTATTGAGTTATTCAGTAACAAGATAATTAAACACCAACATATACGTTTATAAGGAAGAAGAACACCATATGATTATTATCAACAATTTTATTGAATATAAAGCTCTTGAAGGCAAAATGATTGGGGTTTCTGCCTGGCATACGATAGATCAGACTCAGATTAACAGATTTGCAGAAGCCACCTTAGATTATCAGTGGATTCACACAGATAAAGAAAAAGCAGAAAAGGAAGGCCCTTTTAAATCCACTATAGCTCATGGTTATTTAACATTATCACTGATTCCTTATCTCTGGAAACAAATTGCAGAGGTGAGAAATGTAAAAATGGAAATCAATTACGGAATTGAGAATCTTAAATTTGGACAGGCAGTTCCTGTGAATAGTGAGGTGAGACTACAAGCTACAGTAAAATCTGTGACAGATCTCAGAGGAACCGTAAAAGTAGTGGTGGAAGCAAAACTTCTAATAAAAGGCCATGCTAAACCGGCCTATGCAGGAGATGTTATTTTTCTTTACCATTTCATATAGAATCATAATGATCTAATCTTACCACAAAATAATGTTCGATTGTTTTTTGTGCTTCTTTGCACAGTAATGAAAGGTCATTCTTGGAGGTGTTCTCGAAACTAAAATCATCATGAGTTTCCACGATATATTCGGTGACGATTTCAATATTCATTATATCGAGTTCTGTTACATCGGTTTCCAGTCTATGTTCCTCTTTAAAAAAAGGAATTTTATGGAAAATAGTATCGTTAAACCGAAAAAGATGTATTGTTTTCACTGCAAAAATATTTAATAAGATGAAAATTTAGTTTGAGGTTTATTTTGGAAGCTTATCTTTCATTTTCCTACTGATCCATCTTTTAGACAAGGTACGTTTTGATGGCAGTGGGTACATACCGCCTGAAAGGATATATAATAAACTGTTCCAAAAATTATTTTTTCTGTAGAATTCATGACTATAGTTGGTTAATACTTTTAAGTATTCATGTTCATATTCCTTTGCTTCCTGTAATGTGTAATTTTTCGGAATATCTTTAATAATATCCATCGTAGTTTGGTTAAAGATTTTTGGCGAGTATTTTTCTATAAAGTCCAATTCAAGTCTGCATATACTAATAAGTGGAATCAGTAAAGAAAAAATTTCATCATAAAAATGGCAAATAGTTACTTTCCATGATAATCTTTCTTCTTTTGGTAAAACCTGAGTAGCCAGTTGGATGAGTTTTTTATGGCTCACCTCCAGCTCATGCATATAGATTTTGTTTTGCTGCCAGAATATAGATGCATTGATTTTATCTTTTTTAAGAATGTTCTCCAGTATATATTCAAACTGCATTCTAATATATTTTATGTTCTCGCTCAGGTTCTCTAAAACAGACTGCCACAGATTATGCTGGCTTAAGCTGCAATATGTACTGAATACCAATCTTGATCTGTTAGTAAGCTGCTGTAATTCTTTTAACATCCTAAGAATTTCCGTAGCATCCCTTTCTAGGGTGATATTGGTATTTCTAATATAGAATAAAACAACAAACTGTGAGTAATAGGCTCTTCTTGAAATATTTTTTTTATTTCTGAGCCCCAATTTGCTCTTTGGATGCTTAGTTAGTGTTTTCATCAGAGTTTTATTGTAAATCATTTTTTTTGATAATCCCTTTTTCAAAAGATTTTTGTTGTATGATAAGAGAAATAAGATATTGTCTTAAATCTTTGATCGTGATATTTTTTTCTGCAAAAGAAAAAAATAGTGGAGTTTCATCTAAAAGGTCATACAGTTCAGGAAATTCTTTTTGAATTTCAACTGTTTTTTTAAATATCTTTTTTGTTAGAATTGATATGGTATCTACATTATTCATAGCCGCTTTTTATTATTGTTACTATCATCTTAAAGCGTTTATTTCCTTTTACAGAGTGAGATTTATGGGCGGGAATGATAATGCATTCACCTTCTTCCATAAAATAAGAAGCTCCGTCTATAATGATTTCTGCTTTACCTTCAATGATCTGTACAACAGTATCAAAAGGAGAAATTTTTTCGGGTAATCCTTCTTTGTCATCAAACGATAAAGCACTGATATTGCCGGTTAGCTTTTCCAGTATGGTCTTGCTGACTACAGAATTCGGAATGTATTCTACAATCTGACTGGTAATATATACTTTTGATTTTTCAAGTTCTTTATGATTCATCGCAACTTTTTAAGTATAAAGACTAGACAGGTATTGTAAATAAAAGGGACAGAACTGTCTAATATCCCATCCCTTTTTCCAGTTAAAGCCTGTAATAAATATGTCTTTATCATAGATTTTAACTGTCTTTGAAAACAATTTATGAAAGATTAATTTCTTTGATAATATTGAGAACCTCTTCACGGTTTTTTCTTAATCTGTTTCCGATTCTTTCAATCATTTCCTTTTCTTTACCTTCTTCAAACTTCAGATCATAGTCCGTTAATGTTGAGAATTTTTCTTTCAGCTGTTTAGACTGTTCATTCCAGTCTCCGGGAATTTTGAAAGATTTATCGCCTTTATTGTGGTTTGTGTCCATAAGGTGGATTTTAATGTAACGTCATTGCTACAGTACAAAGTTGGGTGTTTCATCATCTATTGTATTACAGATTGTTTCTTTTATGTTGCACATATCACACTTTTACAAAATACCAGCTTGTTTTGAGCATCTGAAATACGGTTGTTCTGTTTGATGGTTCTGATGAAGTAGTGGAAGTTATTGAGCCCTAGGAAAAAAACTAACTTAAAATACTGCTATATAATTCTAAATAAGTGATTGATTATTTGTATCTTGCTGAACAACTACATTGAGCTGGTGATCCGGACTTTCAGTTCCTGCATGTTCTCTTCTTTTCATTATTTAATATTTCCGGTATATTATTATTTCTAATCTGCTTCAAATCATTAATAAGACTGTTTTGAAAAGGAAAATATAGAACTCTTGATTTCCTCCAAAGGACAATTCAATTGTAAATTATTAATGTTTTTATGAATATAAAAAAATATTTATGGATGTGGACGTTTTTGGTTCCTATCCTGGCGTGGCTCTCTTATGTTGGAAATTCTGTTTTTTCTTCAGGGTATTACTCTGTGATTCTTGCTTTATTTTTGATAGGAAGTGTGTTGGCTGCAGTATATCATTCTGAAGTCATTGCCCATCGTTTGGGGGAGCCATTCGGAACTTTACTTCTGGCATTTGCCATTACAGTTATAGAAGTAGGACTTATTATTTCTATCATGATGGGAGCAAAAGGTTTAGAAACCATCACCCTCGCCAGAGATACGGTTTTTGCAGCAGTAATGATAATTCTTACCGGAATCATTGGAAGCTGCATTATAATAGGCTCTTTAAGATATAGGGAACAAAGCTTTACACTACAAGGAGTAAGTACTGCATTGATTACACTTACCTCTGTTATTATTTTTGTACTTATTCTGCCCAATTATACGGTAAGTCATCTTGGAGGTGAATATACGTCCTTCCAATTGCTTTTTATCGCCTTAATTTCTTTAGGACTTTATCTCGGATTTACCATGATCCAAACGTTTAGACACCGAAGCTTTTTCATTTCTCCACAAAACAAACTATCTAAAAATGAGCCTGCACAAAATAGTCATGAAATGATTTCCCGAAAACAATTGTATATCAGCTGTATATTATTAATCTTGTCTCTGGGAATAGTCGTTTTACTGGCAAAGCTTCTTTCAAAGGATGTGGAACATATCGTTGTTTCGGTTGGTGCTCCAAGGTCTCTTGTAGGTATCATTATTGCTGGTATTGTTCTCCTTCCGGAAGGGTTGGCTGCATTCAGAGCTGCAAAAAGTGATGAAATTCAAACTTCATTAAATCTGGCTTTTGGTTCTGCTTTAGCAAGTATAGGGCTAAGTATTCCTGCGATTGCCATTATATCTGTAATAACCGGCATAAGAATGTCATTAGGGATAGATATCAAATCAACAATACTTTTAGGACTATCGCTTTTTATTATTACCGTCTCACTGGCAACGGGCAGAACCAATATCATGCAGGGAATTGTACTGATCGCTATTTTTTTAATTTACCTTTTTATTACGATCGTTCCATAAACTACTGTGTATTAATGTATAAATAACCCGAGTTCGGGATCATAAAATTAAGGATAATAGGCTGGAAGTTACTATCGGAGCTATAATTTCTGACGTTGCGGTAAAATTTGATGAAGCAGTCTTTAAAAAAATCATAAATTACAGGGTTGTAAGTGTTTTTTTTAACCCCGGCTCACTTCCCTCTCCCTGCTCCAGGCTTCCTTCCTTACTAAAAACAGAAATGTCTTATCCCGAACTCAGGTTAAATAATATAAAAATAACGGTAATTAAGGGTTGTTATTTTGGAAAACAGAGCCTTGCCATGAGGTAGCTTACCGTTGATTCGGCTCCCTGGTTGAGATTAACATTTTTCTCTTCAAGTCCGTCATAACATCCACCTGTTGCAGGGTTATAAATGATCTGATGTAAATGATTTTTCCCTAAAAACCAACTAAAAGCATTCGTCATCATCTGCAAATATTTTTCATCCTTAAAAACCTTGTAGAATGTAGACAAGGCCAGTATGGTGTAAGCAACATCAATAGGTTGTTCACCACCAATTGATTCTGGACTTTTCATTGTTTCTTTCTGCAGCCACCCTTTGTTGGAGATTACTTTGATGCCTCCTTTAATAAATATTTTAGAAAGTAAAAACTTGAATGATTCATTGGCAATCTGTTTATACATTTCGTCTTTGGTTGTAATCCATGCACACAATAAAGCTTCAGGGAGTACACTGTTTCCATAGGTCAGATAGCTTTCAAACCAATGCCAGTCTCTATGTTTTTCATGCTGATACATTTTTACCAGCCGATTGGCGAGCTTTTTCAATAATGGTATGTTGTTTTCAGAGTTTTGATAATGCAATCCCTTAATGATGAAAGCCATTGCTCGGGTAGAATGAATATTCTCAATAGATGAAAGACTATTTTCAATAATGGACTCCGCTTCATTAGAAAACTGTGGAGGTAAGATTGTTTTTATTGAAAGAAGATATCCCAGTGCCCAGATAGCCCTTCCATTGGAATCTTCGAGATTGGTCTCAAAATTCTGCTGGACAAATTCCTTATCTTGGTTTATATAATTGAGGAAACTTCCATCTGGCTGTTGGCAGAACTTAATAAGCTTCAGATAAGTGGAGATTAAATCAAGGTCAGATTCATCTTTGCTCAGTTCATAATGCCTGCAGGCCACAATCATCGCACGGGCATTATCATCCAAAGTATACCCTGAATTGATATCAGGTTTGTTGATTTTAGAAAACTGGATCATCCCAAAATCCGTTGTCATATTTTTGATATGGCTTAGGTTGATGATGGGGAATGTATAATGTAATGTCATTTTATCTTTGCTGTATTGTTGAAATAATAAGGCGTGCGAAATTGAAGAATTTTCCCAGGCTGTGGGAGCCATTTTTTCCAAACTATTTGATCGTAATTTTTCTTGTGCGGTTTCATTTTTTAGTAATGTATTCACGGCAGCAGCAAGCTGTTTTGGAGCTTCAAAATCAATAATAATTCCCAGGTCTTCATTTAATACTTCCAGAGCATGGGGAATAGGGGTGGACACAATAGGGCAGCCACAACTGATGGCATAGGAAAAGGTTCCACTTACTGCCTGGTTTCTGTCTTTTGAAGTGAAAAGATAGATATTGGTAAGCTGAAGATAATCTAACAACTCATCCAAAGGCAGGTATTGGTTGATAAAGTAAGTGTGTTTTTCCAAATGGAGTCTCTTAACAGTATCCTGCAAAAAATCACGATATTTTTCCCCTTCATACTTAATGATACCGGGATGCGTTTTTCCAATAATCAGAAACATTACATCCGGGTTTTGGGAAATAATTTCAGGCAGAGCTTCTAAGGTGGTTTCAATATTTTTCCCTGAACCCAGTAAACCAAATGTTGAAAGAACTTTTTTATCTTTAAATCCGTATTTCGATTTCAGTGAAGTTTTATCGATAAATGGCAGTAAATGAGTGCCGTGGGGGATCATTTTAATTTTATGAGATGGAATATCATAATCATTGGTCAGGATATCTGCCGAAATACCGGTCATCACAATAATAGATTTTACAAAACTGCTGATTTCTTTTACCTTTTCTTTTAATTCCCGATCCGGTTTCGGCAGAACGGTGTGAAAAGTAATAATGATATCTTTCTCTAGCTTTTGAAGAAAAAGCATCAATCCGTTTTTAGCTTCAGTGAAAAATCCAAACTCATGCTGAAGCATAACAAGTTGAATTTTGTCATTTTTGTTGATTTTATCAGCCAGTTCCAAATAAGAAATAGCATCGGATGTATTGAGTCGATATTGAGGATTTTCTTCGTATCGATAGCTCTCATCTTCAGTTTCCATTGGGCAGATGATGATGGTAAAGGATTCTTTGAACTTTAGCTGAAGAGATTTTATCAAATCCTGACAATATGTTGCAATACCGCACACCTTAGGAGGAAAAGTACTTATAAAGATAATTTCAGGTGTATAATTAATTGTGTTTTTTTTATGTTGGACAGATTGTCTTTTTGTCTTTTCCTCCACGTCTGAGTTTATATTTTTATTCATGATGATATCTGTTTTTAAGGTCTGATATTCTTTATAGAATAGTCAATTATGATGTGTACTGCAGTAATTCCTTCAATAATTCAGGAATGCTTAAAGAAGCAACAGCTATTCTTTTATCTGCAGCTCCGTAATAAATATGGAGTGTGCTTTCTTCTACGATGGTCCCTGTAGGGAAGCAGACATTGTTTACTTCTCCCTTCTGTTCCCATTCTTCTTCGGGTTTGAAGAGAGGGTAAGGAAGTCTTGAAATTTCTTTTTCAGGATTATCAAGATCCAGTAAGGCAGCACATGCGCTGTAAACATACCCTTCAATGGTATCATGTACTCCATGGTATATCAAAAGCCATCCATGTTCGGTTTCTATAGGGGGACATCCACCGCCGATATAGCTTACTTCATGCTCATATTGGGGAGATAATACAATATGCTCTTTAAAGTGAAGGAAATAATCTTCCCAGAAATCAGGATTCAGGTCTTCAATGTTTTCTATACCTGCAATTTGGATATCGGGTCTTATGCGATGAAGAAAATAAAGCTTACCGTTAATTCTTCTTGGGAAAAATATTACATTTTTATCCCAAAGGAAGATATCTTTATCCTTTGTATGAGTAGGAGAGAGTTTGTTGAAACGTCTGTACTTTTCTCCTATTTCACCTTGGGATTCTGATAAAAGTCTAAATTTTTTATATGGAATTTTGGGAACAATAATGCCCTGTTTTTGCCATGATGTAAGGTCCTTAGATACTGCAAGGGTTCCCAATGCATTGATCCCGTCATAACTTGTATAGGTAAGGTAAAATAAATGATCGATTTTTACGATTCTTGGATCTTCAACCCCATGCTTTTCGTATTCAAACTCGGGGATGATAACCGGATTGCTCAACCGGGTTTCTATAGTCTTATAATCTGATAATATACAGTATCCGATACTGGAGAAATTATTCTTTGCAAGGGCTCTGTAAAATAAATGTATTTTTCCGTTATCCTGAATGACTGCAGGATTTAAAACACCTTCACTCTCAAAGTCTAATGTCGTTTTTCTGAGTATAATTCCATTTTTTTTCAGGGATACCATTTAGTTGCTGGTATTTTGGGCTTCGTTTTCCCTGTCTCTCCGTTTATTCATTTTATCTTCCCGTTTCTCTTTTGCAGATTTTGCGGGTGGGGTTTTATCTGATTTCTTTTTTCCGTCTTTTTCTTTTGACATGATGAAATATTTTTTGTTAACTGTAAATTTCAATCATTAAAAAAGGAAAGCTTTGCAATTGTCTTTCAATTTGTTGTATAAATCATAGATATTTCCGATTTAATAGATTAACTTTGGGTAAATAACTGTTAATGAAATAATTGGCAGATATAAACAGTAAGGGAGATGAAGTTGTATATAAAATACATGGTAAGTTTGCGCTGCAAAATGGTTGTCCATCAGGAACTGGAAAGGCTGGGCATTAAAAATGCTATTGTAGATTTGGGAACGGTAGAATTATTGGATGATATCAGTGTCGAACTAAGACAAATTCTGAAAGAAAACTTACTGAAAACAGGACTTGAGATATTAGATGATAAAAAAAGTATCCTGATAGAAAAAATAAAAAATGTAGTCATAGAAATGATTCATTTTTCAGATGAACTTCCAAAAGAAAATTTCTCAGATTATGTAAGTGAAAAATTAGGATATGATTATACCTATCTGGCAAACACCTTTTCAGAAGTGAAAGGAATGACGCTCCAGCATTTTATCATTATTAATAAAGTAGAAAAAGTAAAAGAATTATTGTTGTATGATGAACTCAATCTTACAGAAATATCTTATAAACTCAATTATAGCAGTGTGGCCCATCTCTCTAACCAGTTTAAAAAAATCACAGGGCTTTCCCCTTCATTTTATAAGCAGTTGAAACAAAGACGTCTTGGAAATCTGGAAGACTTATAAATGTGTGATATATGTAAGATTATTCCGGATATATATAGTTTAGTATATATTGAAACAGCCATCTTTGTAGTATAATAATCAGGAATTTATCAAATCCATTAAAGTTTATGTTGCCATAAGGTAGTACAATTTTTATACAGGAAAATATAGCAAGCCGTTGAAAGTATTCATTATACAAATTACGGGTATCCGGTATTTTAAAATATTGTAGTAGTAAAGAAAGACTGGAAAAAGCCAATATACACCATGATAAAAAATTAATAGGCTTAAGGATTCTCAACTTTGATAATGAGTATATTAAAGTCCCGATAAAATAGTAGATCTGTTTTCAGAGGGTTTTAATTAATTAAGGATAGGAATCTCTATGGTTTCTGTCCTTTTTATCCATGTTGATGTGATGTAATAGGTGGATGTAGAGTAAATTCAATCACCTGAACCCACAAAAAAGAGTATGTTTAAACATCGTTTTTTACTTACCAGAGAGGCTGTTATTATAATTAACCCAATATCGGAATCATGAAAACAATACATCTTTTTCAGTTTAAGAATTCTATTTCCAGGAAGCCTCCTTTTTTTAAGGAAGAATGTAGATTAGATAATTTAAATGATTTAATGGCTTACGATCTGATGAACACCGAAAAAGTGACTGAATTCATTATCGAGGTTCATGATGATTTTATTTTTGAAGATATGAACCGAGAAGATCTTTTATTAATGTGCAAGAATGCCAAGGAAATGATTGAGCATTATTTTGCCACAACAATGAATGATTATGACGTTATCTGAGCATTGATTTCAGCAGCGTAAAAAGTTTTTAGATCAACATTAAATATTTGATGCCATGAAATTTCAGCAAAGTTTACTTGATTATATCAGTAACTCACTCATTACAATGAATGAAACGGTTTCTATAGCAGAAAGTGTAACCTCAGGATTAATACAGTTGGCCTTTTCCCAGATGCCTAATGCAAAACTGTTTTACAAAGGAGGGATCACAACGTTTACAATACCTGAAAAAGTTAATTTTTTAGATATCAATAGAATTGAAGTTCAGGAAAATGGTTTTGAAACCCAAAAAATGGCAGATACAATGGCTGTAAAGGTCGCCGAATCATTTGGAACAGATTGGGGAATTGCTTCTACGGGATATGCGGCATCGGTAAGAAATTCAGGATTTAAAGTGTATTCATTCTGTTCATTCAGTTATAAAGGAGAGATTGTGCTTTCCAAACGCATAGAACTTCATGATAAGACTCAGGCATTAGATGCACAGTTATATTATACCGAATTTATTTTAGGGTGTTATAAAAGTGCACTCAATCAGATATTGATTTAATCTCAGTTCCGGATAAAATTATGGGTTTGAAGCCAGGAGATGGAAGAAGGAAGTTATGAAAAACATCAACAATGGCTTTTTCTCTTTTTAAAGGGAGTTTAATGATAGTGGCGAATGGAGTTATTATAGCCAAAAGTAATTTCCAGCTCCCTTCTTCCAGCCTCTCTTTAGTTTCCCTTACTCCAAACCCAGGTTAATTTAATATATCTTATTTTCAGTTCAAAAGAATATATTTTTAATCTTCCAGTTCCATTAACCACTTGTGTAAATCTGTCTGGCCTTCTAGTCCTGTTTTTTTCCTTAATCTGTATTTTTTATTTTCAACACTTCGGAGAGAAAGATGTTCATAATAGGCTATTTCCTTGGTGGTGAAATTTAAATAGATGAAAGCACATAGCCTGATTTCACCAGCGGTTAAATCAGGGTGATTTTTAATTAATTTCTGATAGAAAGAAGGATACACTTCAATGAATCTCGTCAGGAAATTAGAGTCATTAGATTTGGCCAGTTCAATAACCTCAGCAAAAGCATCATTTAACTGTTCCTCCAATTCTTCAATCTTTTTTTCTTTTAAATTCTTGGTATCGCTTTCTTTTTTTAATTTAAGTTTGAAAAATAAAATGACAGCAAGAGCTAAAACAGCCAGACAAAGCAGAATCAGATAATAGATTCTCAAATTCCTTGTCCAACCCTTGTCTTTTTCAATGATCTTATTTTCATTATACTTAAGAGAGCTTACAAGCAACTTTTCATTTTTATTCAATACTCTTTTTTTGTAGGTGTTGTATTGGTCGTTATGAAAAACAAACTGATCAAAATCTTTTAATCCTTTGTAGGCTGCTGCACATCGCTTATGATAGTCTGCCAGATTTTTGTTATTGGATGTGATTTTAGCATCAGTGAGCAATTCTTTCAGTTTATCACAAAAAGGAAGAGATTTTTTGTACTCACCATCTAAATTATGAAGATCAATAAACCCCATGTAGGCATACCACAATGATCTGTAATCATTCTTTTCTAAAGAAATTTTTTCTGATTTCGAAAAATAATAAGCAGCGGAATCATAGTCTTTTTTATAGATGTAAGATTGAGCTGCATTGCTATAGCAGGTGCCCGGATGTGTAATAATACTTTTATCTTTAATTTTTTCAAATTCTTTGATAACAGCGAGTCTTAAATTTAATATTTCATTCACTGGTTTATCTTCATCACCCATAAAAAAGGATTTCATGCTAAACAGAGACATTTTGATGCTTAAAAGCTGGTCATTTTCCGGAATCTCCTTTGAAAGAGCAATTGCTTCATCAAGATACCTGTATCCCTGAGCATAAAGTCTTAATTTTTTACACATTGCAGCCTTGATATATAAGAGATTCAGAATTCCTAATTTGTCATTATTGTTTTTAGCATACTTCTCGGTTTCAACAGAATAATCAGCAAAAGATTTGTAATCGTTGAGTTCATTATATGCCGTTAGTTTTTTCAGCATACAAGTCATAATACCTTTTTTATTATCAGATTTTTTATAAACCTGAATGGTGCTGTCACATAGAAGAATAAGCTTTCTGGGATTTTTAACAACTAGTTTGTTGGCTGCCGTTTCAAATTCTACAAGTTGTATACTGTCAGTCTTACGATTGAACTGCAGAATTACAAGCAAAAAAAAGCAAACAAAAAAAAGCTTTACAATAAATTTCATCATACTTTATTTGTGAACTGTTTATAAACATACTGATATACACCATAATGAATTTCATTGTAATGTATGCTGTATGTACAAAAATGGCTTGAAAAATATATTTCAACTAGGAAGAATCTTGGCCTTTCTTATAGAGGGAGTAAGAAAGATACATTCAAAATAGGGGGAGTCTTATTTTGAGTAAGATTGGTCATCTATATTTAAATGTTCAGATTCTTGTGGAACTTTAAGGCAGTTTTCTTTATTTTTTTTCAAGTCAAATGTTTTTATTACTATTAAGCATAGTAAAGGTACAAATATTATCTTTTCATTAATATAAATAAATTATGGATGAAAATATAATTAATTATTGGGTGTTTAAAATAAAAATCCCCGACAGATTATGTACGGGGATTCTGATTTCAAGTATTTGTGTGTTTAGAATCTATAAGGTTGTAATCTGATCAATAGACATAAAAGCCTTTGTTGTACTGCATGTGCCCTCTAGACAAGTAGTGGCATCACCCACGCCGGTAGGGGAAGTAGAGCCCATCATATAATATAATTTATAAAATGTTTTATCATTTCCATCGCTGGTCATCCAGGAATAGAGGCGTTGCTCCGGCATTCCGCCGGCATACGTACCGGCATCTCCCCAATGAGGGTTGTTA
Organism: Chryseobacterium sp. StRB126; assembly: GCF_000829375.1. Lineage (NCBI taxonomy): Bacteria > Pseudomonadati > Bacteroidota > Flavobacteriia > Flavobacteriales > Weeksellaceae > Chryseobacterium > Chryseobacterium sp. StRB126. The sequence continues at coordinate 3,875,024 of NZ_AP014624.1, read as the reverse complement.
CTTGGAGTCTGTATCAGGTCTCCTGTTGTAGCATCTACCAGCCCTGCACTTGAAGTGGAGTTGTCTCCAGCCCATGCACCTGGCGGTAAACGTAATTGATTTTGCATATAACCACCTGCGCCTGCCCACAAATAATGTTCATTAGAAATAATCTCAACCGTTGAGCTGCTGTTGTTTCTTATCTGTAAGTTGACATCTGCAAAAGATCCTCTAGAGGGAATAAAGGTTCTTACAGAAAACTTACCATCAGGAGTAGTAACAGACAAAGCATATCCCATTCTTCCATTATCCATTGTAGCCGTGAGAGGTCCTAATACGGACGTACTTTCCGAATGAGAAGTATTACCGCTATTAGAAGAAGTCGTAAGACATTTCCATTCTGTACCATTCCAGAAGTAATAACCGGGGGTAAGGGTAGCTCCCGTATTGTAAATTAATAATCCGGTAGCATTAGGGCTGCTTCCAAGTTGCATAGTGAGGGAATGTAAGCTTATTCTTGGTCCTAAAATCCCTTTGTCAGATGAATGCACATCCAAAATAGCAGAGGATTCAGGAGTAGTAGTCCCTATACCGGTGTTTCCGTTGGCTGTAATAACGAAGTCGTTTGCTTGTTGAGCTACGGACGGTTCTCCAATCGGAGGGTTGTCTTTTGCTCCGTCTACATGGAAAGAACCCTGTGGATTTGAGGTATTAATGCCTATTTGCGCAAATGAAAGAGTTGAGGTAAGCATACAGACAAATAGTAATCTGTTTTTCATAATAAATAATTTTTAACCTGCTGTGTTATTTGTGTTTCTGCTTTCAAAAAAATTAGCAGTAGCTCAACTTGCTGATGAATGTTAAATTTCAAAAGAAATATTTCAAATTATGATGTTGCTGAATACAGCAAGTTTAAGCCTACTACTAATTATAAAATATACTAAAACATGAAAATTAATACTATAAAATTCCAATATTGGATATTAAAATCTGCTGTTGGAATAAATGTTTAGAGAATTTTTTTTGCAGAGATGAATATAATGGGCATAGCCAGAATATTGTATTCAAATATTACAGTGGCATGTTAGCAATAGGTTCGGGAGCAAATTGGTAAAATTCACATTCAATTTCTTCAACGGTTTCGATATAGCCTATCTGACGATAATTATTTCTTGTTAAGATATCCAGAAGGCTTATTGGTCTTGCAACGATTTCCTGATCTGGTCCTGCTGTTTGAGGCGGAACATATCTGGAAGCAGGAACAGGATATTTAACCCCTATAAACCCACCAAAGGTCACAGGAATCGTATACTTATATTTTTTTACTTTCTTTCTCTGTATAGCTAATACCTTTACTCTTGACATTCCAGGAACAGTTCCTGCATAGGATGACTGTGTGCCGATATTAATGGTTTTAGCCTTTTCAAAGCCTGCAGAAGCACCAAAAGTTACATTTACATGAGTTTCATTGGAACCGAGTACAGTAGTTGTTTTACCCACTGCTACATCTACAACGGGAGATTTTGTGGTAGTTGTGGTAGAATTTTCTTCCTGTTCTGTAACAATTACTTTATCACCAAATGTAACTCCGGTACTGGCTGTTACATTAAATTTTGTAGTGGTGCTCACATCATAATTCAGACTTACATTAAAGGTATTGCTTGCTGTTGAAAGGTTATTAAAAACAGAACTGTTCAGAATCAAAGGAGAAGGCTGGCTGATATCGGTTTCCTCTTCTACTAAAGGAACACCGGCATTTAAGTAAGAATACCATTTTCTTTCGGTGGCGTTAGGAGATATTTCTTCTCCATATCCCTGACTATTTATTGAAATTCCAACAGGGAAATAATCCTGACCGTTATAGGTGTACTTCAAATTAGGTGAAGAAAGTATATCATCAGTAATTCCCAACTCAAGTAAATTCTGATTGGTGATAAGCCGTTTAGTATTGACTTCCAGTCCGTCAGTAGGGGTTTCTCTTGCGTAATTGACCTTATTGCGGCTTATCTTTGTGATTAGCTTAGTGTCAATCTTTTTCCATCCGTTCTTTTCCAAATCATCAATGCTATTTATCCCTAGCTGTTCTAAAGATCTGCCTTTAAGACCTTGAAATTCTTTGTCTGATAATGAATTGATGATGTTGTTTGAAGGTCCCAACTCAGGAGATTCAGAATCGAGTTCTCTTGAACAGGATTGAACAAATAACAAAGTTCCGGCAGTTAGTAGAAAAACTGGAGACAGCATTCTTCTTGTTAATCTTTTTTCCATTTGTTTCATATTTTTAAGTTAAAATTATGTTTCACTTTGTCGTATAAAGTCTGGGGTAAGAAATCTGATTTTTATAGATGTAAAGACTTTTTATACTTGAATAATCTGTGAGCAAATGTATCGGATGATAGTATGAAAATTCAAAAAAAACAGTACTCTAAAAGTACTCCATTATATGTAATTAACTGTTAATCAGTTTGTTTTGTTTTTTTTTATTTGTTGCTGGGTTAATTATTCGCTTTTCTAAAAATAATACCATGAAATGGAAATGTTTAAATAAGCTTCATCATGACCTGGTAAAAATGAAATCAGCTACTTTGCAGTATTTCAAAAATGGTGTTTTCAGAATTAAATTATTTTCGTAAAACCGGAATATCAAAAAACAGAATGATATCATAAATAACAAGCTATAAAGACTTTATAGAAATACATTTTGAAGTTGCTAATTGACGGACAAGGTCAGTAAAATTATTTGATGCAGTATGGAAAAGATCCAATGAATTCCGGATCAAATTTGTTAATTAGAGCATTGGTAAATAGGTCTGAATGATGTTTGTTAAGTGAAATCAAGTATCTGTATTCCTTTGTAATTCAAATGTTTTAAGTCTTATTCTTAATAATTTTGACCTGAATAGGTACTCTCAATCCGGCTTAGTTTTAGTGCTCATCTCCTGAAAACTGGTAAAATATCATTTTAGAAAACAGATGATTTGTATAAAAAATAAAAAGCTGAACAATGGAGTACAAGGTTCAGCTTTTATAAAAGAATATTGTTTAGGATTAATCCATAACATCAGCGTTACAGAATGTTAAGGCAGACAGAATATCATTATAATTGGTTTCGGTAGTAAGGGTAAGCTCAGTAAAATAGTTTTGTGCAGAGAGAATGTATGCCGCTCCGCTTGCATCAGTTCCATAGAGCTGGGCTCTGGATACAAGCTTTGATCCTGACGTTACTTCTGCTAAATTAGAAGGGCTACCCTGAAGGCCTACCATTTTTAAAGTTCCTCCGGTATTGGTAGAAACAAGCTGCGAATCTCTAAGGGTATCAGATACATAGGCATACCACGTAGATTTAATCCCTACGAAATTGATGGGTTTACTGAAGACCAAAACTACTTTACTGTAAGCCCCGGTTCCAAGATCACCGTAGGTTCCGATTCTGTAATAGTTTCTGTTCATCTGGATGGTACCTTGTGTAGCGGAAAGAGCAAAAGCAGCATAGGGATCACTTACGGAAGATAAGCTGCCTTGCGTTACAATAGCATATACATTTACAGTCTTGCCTGAGGGTAATGAAATTGTTGTAGGCTTATCCGGATTAGTACTAATATTAAACCCATATTCAAGGTTCGTACAGATGGCATTCCAGTTGGCTGTTTGGGTTATATTTACAACAAAGCTACAGGATTTTCCTCCAATCTGAATATTAAAATTTGCAAATCCGGTTCCATTGGGAACTCCTTTGATACTTAGGGTTATACTTCCTGAACCATCACTCAGAGTACCTGCAGGAGCCGAAGCTGTAAGCCCTGTGATTCCGGTGGAAGGAATACTTATTGCCGGATATTGAGCTCCATTACCATCCGTATAGTTGATGATCTTGGAACCGGTAGAAAAAGCTGAAGCAGTAAAAGTTCCGCTAAGAGAACCGCTGCAGTCTATACTTAATGCAGCCTGTTGTGGTTGTTCCGACAAACAGCCGGACCATCCGGTAGATCTGTGAACTTTTACGCAGTCTTCCGATAGATCATACATAAGAGTACCCGTTGCTACTGTTCCACCCAAAGGATTGATTATATTTTGAGCGGAAGTATTGGAAGGAAGAACCAACCCCATCGTATTATTTCCGGAGTCCAGATTGATATCAAGAGCTCCTCTTGGATTGGCGTTACCAATACCTACCTGACTATAAAAAAGGCTTAAAAAAAATACACTGAATAAAAAGGAAGAAATAATTTTAATTGTCATCACTTAATAATTTTTTTGTTTTACTTATTGTTGAATATTCCAGCGATGTAAATAGGAAATATTATATGCTGAAATACGAAGCAAAACAATACAAATTGACTCTAAAAGGCAAATTTAGCGCTACTCTTTTTCTACTTCTTTACTTGTATTTAGTTGAATTTCAAATATTTGAATTTTTGATTTGAATTATAGATGATGAGATTGATTATTTATCTATAAAAAGAAATGTATTGGAAAAATAAAGTAAATAATTATTCAGATCATATTCAATTTTTGTTAGAAAATAATACCGTTAAGTTTTAAAATTTTCAACATAAATGTGATGAGAATAGTTTGTTTTTTTATAGTATGCGGTATATATGCAGTACTGAACTTTTCTTTTTTTTTAATAAATATCTTTTTATTTGCTCAATCTATAATCTCTTATTGCTATAAGATTGGCAGCAGATGAAATGGAAGAATTCTTATACATCATATTCTTTACAATACTAAACTTACTATACGTCATATGAATTTTGAGAATATACACATTGGAGAGCTGATTAAACAGCGGGTTAATGAATTAGGCATTCCGGTAGAACGGATCTGTAACTTTATGAATACAAGTGAAATTGAAATTGAACAGATGTATGAAGAGAAGTTTTTGAATTCCGGAGTCATACTCAGATGGAGTAAATTATTGGAATACGACTTTTTCCGAATCTATTCACAACATCTTATACTATATTCGCCTCCATCAGGTAATTATGCAATACAAAAATCAACCGTACTACCGGTTTTCCGAAAAAATATTTACACCAAAGAGATTATTGAATTTATCCTTGAACTTTTAAAAACCGGTAAAAAGACTATCCAACAGGTACTTGATGATTACAAAATTCCCAGATCTACTCTTCATAAATGGATGGCAAAATATAATTCCCATGAAAAATAAAAAGCAACCTGATTATCAACGGATTTTCACTGATATTATTGATTGTAAATATCCTGACAAAAAAGAGATCTGCAGTCGATTATTGAAAAAAGAAATACTTTCAACGCTGGATGTACTGAAACTGAATGAATTAATATTTGGACAGGAGACTAAAGAGGTCGTGAAATTTAATCAAAGTCACAAAGTATATGATAAAAACACCATTCATTATATCCTTAAGTATCAGAAAGAAAATACGTTGAGCGACAGTCATATTGCAATCCGGTTTAAGCTCAGCAGATGTACCATTGCTAAATGGAAAAAAGAAAATAAGTAGTTGTTTATTCCGCATTATAATTACCCTATTTAATATAGAAATTTAAATGGATTTCAGATCCGCCTGCAAAATCACTCTTACAATGTAGCTGGTATATTTGATTATATCATTACCTTTATCAAATCAGAGATCAGATATAGTTGACTGGAAAGATTATATTATGATAAAGTTTATTTTTCAGAAAACTATAATTTAACAAACCATGAACCTATTTGAACACCACAATTTCCCAAATGTAAAGGGTAGCAGAGTATCATTAAGACAAATTCTGGATACGGATCTGGATGATCTTGTCGAGATTTCATTTTACGATGCTATTCCGGCGAAAACTGTTCAGCAGGCAGCTGAAATGCAGGCAAAAATCAATCAGGATTATAGGGATGGAAATTCTATTCATTGGGGAATTGTAGATAATGCAACCCACAAAATTGTTGGAACTTGTGGCTATTACCGTGGGTTGGATAAAGGAGAAGGCGAATTAGGCTGTGTTTTATTATCAAAATATTATGGACAGGGATATATGACAGAGGGAATGTTATTGGCCATTGATTTTGGACTAAATCAAATGAAATTAGAGCGAATCTGGGCTGCAACAAGCCAACAAAACGGAGCTGCCATTAAACTTCTCGAACGGCTTAATTTTGTAAAAGTGAAAGAGACGGATGATGACGAAATTGAATATGAACTAAGGTGATTTTATTCTAACTATTTTGTTTGTAGCTTATAGTAGACGTTTGAAGAAGACAAATATTTACAGTATGGGAGAATTAATCACTGAAGAAGTGTTTGCAGCACCACAATGGCAGAAAATAACCTATCGGATAGTAAGTCTTTTAGTATTTGCATTAGGAATTAACATTCTCATGATAAAAAATGGGGGATGGCTGCCTTTTTTAGCTCCTGTGATTTTCTTCATTGCTGTTTCCATGTTTCTATACACCCGTCAAAAACTTATTATTTCGAATAGTGATATCCGTTTTGTAGGTGGTTTTAAGAGGTATTCTATTTCCTGGAGTGATATTACAAAGGTTGATATGGTAAGACTTGGAAAATATAAAACACCAACAGTTACCATTTATTATTCCGGCGGAAAGCTGAATTTGAACAAAAGTTACTATCTCGAACCTCAATTCACAAGAATCTTATCACTAATGGAAACCAGAATCAATCCGGAATTATATACAAAAGGATACTGGGAAGTTCGTAACCAATTTACTTAGAAATTGTTTTAGAAAAATAACAGAAACTTACTTTACATTCATTACTGCTTGTAGTCTTTTGAAGCTGCAGGTATTATAAATACATAAAAAATGATCAAAAACAGTATACAATGGCTCGTTGTTTTTTCTTTTTCCTTATTTCTTTTTTCCTGCTCAGCCACAAAACAGGGGGTTGAGACTGGTACTGGAAAGGCAGCTGATAAATCTGATTCGCTTTATTTGGAAATCCATCGTGTAGCTTTAGAAGCTACCAAAAATAATCATGTTCCGGGGGTAGCTATAGCAGTTATTCAAAATGGAAAAGTGGCCTGGACTCAATGTATTGGATTGGCTAATGTGGAAAGTAAAAAACCAATTACTACGGAAACTATTTTTAATGTGGGATCAGTATCGAAAATGGTATCTGCATGGGGATTGATGCAGTTGACTGAAAAAAGGCTTGTAACATTGGATGAACCAGTTGCTCCGTTCTTGGTACGCTGGAAGCTGCCGGTATCTCAATATGATATCTCAAAAGTTACGTTGAGACGTATTCTCAGTCATACAGCAGGGCTTTCGGTACATGGATATGGAGGATCGGAGCAAGGAGCTCCATTGTTAAGTTTAGAAGAGTCGCTTTCAGGAAAGACAAAAAGAAATGGAGAAAGTGTACGTTTGATCAGTGAGCCCGGAACAAAATGGGAATATTCAGGTGGAGGTTACACTCTTGCACAATTACTGCTCGAAGAACGAACGAAAGAAAAGTTTGCAGACTACATGAAAAAGAATGTTTTTGAGCCTCTAGGATTGAATAATACCCATTATGAATGGACAGAAGAAATGATGGCAAACTCTGCAACGGCTTATGACACTTCAGGGAAACCCATAAAGAACAGGATATTTACAGAACAGGCTGCAGCCGGCTTACAAACTACAATTTTGGATTTGGCCCATTTTGTTGAGCTATCAATAACCCCTGATTCAAAACCGTTGAATAAAGTTTTGAAATCAACAACCCTACAATTAATGGAGAAACCTGTTTTACCATTTTCTGAGCAGGGAAAAAGTGGTCTAGGCTATCGGTTTATGAATTATGAAGGGTTTGAAACCATTGGGCATACCGGAGAAAATGAGGGTTGGAGTGCAGGTGTGTTTATGCATATGCCCACAAAAAGCGGTATTGTTATACTCTGTAATGGTTCTAATGGAGACCGCGTCTGGTATCCTATTTACCAGAGTTGGGTAAAAAGCATCAAGGTAGATTAAAAGTAGCTGATGCACTACATCATCTAAAAAGTATTTAGAAAGTTAAATAGAGTTGCTGGGATATAGTAATGAAAAGAACTCCCAATACGTGTTTAGTGTTTAGAAATACCCCAATTCATAAAAAATTATCATCCATGATATTATGATTGTAAAAAGAGACAACTATTGGTTGGCTGTCTCTTTAAGTGATAGATAGGATGATTTTCAATACGTTTATAGATAATTTGGTTCGTTTGAGTCCGATTAAAGAAGGACTACAGAGCTCTTTGTTTTGCCCTTAAGGTTCTTTTATGGTATTGATCCTAGACTTTTGCTTCTTTGTAGAAGACGAAAATCCTTACTAGGCTTTATTTTTTTAATATATTCGATATTAAAACCGGTAGCCAATACTCAATCCGTATTTTGCGACCACATCATGATCTGTTTTGTTTGCATTGAACAAAAGTTTTCCGTAGCCTACGTTGGCTTCAACAACAAATCCTTTTTTTGTAATCAACTTCCAGCCAAGACCAGCACCCAATGCAAGATCATAAACATCTTTATTCTCAGTGAATGTCACGTTGTCTGGTGCGTATATTTTTTTTCCATCAATGGAAGTGAACATTCCAAATCCTTCGACAAAAAAACCGGAAGCATATTTTTTTCCAAAATAATATCTGTAATAGGGGGAGACGTTGTAATTCATATCCTCATTTTTTGTCTGATCATAAACAATAAATGTAGAGATCCCCAGTGATGAACGTTTGTTGAGATGTCGTTCAAAAGCTACTTCTACAGAACCGGATAACGGCGCAAATAAATTCAGTTTAATTTCATTGTTTTTCTGATAAGGATCACCCGTTTCACTTTGAGCATTAACAGAATAAAAAGCAAACAAAATGATGAGCAGTAAAAAGTTCTTTTTCATAAAAAAGTTAATTTAAATTATTTAAGGGCAAAACTCAAATAATTCAAATTAGAACAGGTTTCAAAAGCTTAAAAATGGAGAAAATGGTACTTATTTAACAGTGTTTTTATATTCATTGGGAGTCTGACCCGTCACTTTTTTAAAGGCTTTAAAAAAAGTTGTTTTTGAAGTAAACCCAGCTTCTAATCCCATTGTCAGTAGATTATAGTTGTCATATTCCGGATCTGATATCATTTCCTTGACTGCCTCCACCCGATATTGATTGATATAATGAGCAAAATTGTCTCCTGTGATCGTATTGACAATTTGTGAAACATATCCTGCACTTATGCCTAGTTTTTCAGCTACTTTTTCCCTGTTTAATGTACTGTCTGTATAAATGTGCTCGTCTTTGCAAAGAAGTTCCAGTTTTTGAAAATAAAGATTGTCAGCCGTTATAGATTCTCTGGATTCTTCGGCAGTGTTATTTTCTTGCGTTATACTGTTTTCTGCAGCTTGCAGATCGGGATGTATAATAACCAAATCGTTGTTTAGAAAATGGTAGACAGCATCTTTGTTTTTGGCAAGCTTATATTTGTAAATGCCTATATAAGCTGTCCAGTGCATGATAAATGTTGCCGATAAAGCCAGCCCACTCATGGTAGAGGAAATGTCTATCCCAAAAAAGAAGCCGGTCATATACGTAATTAGCCAGGTAGATAATAGTAAATAGAGAGTAGTTAATAAGGTAATTACCCATTTTTTCTCTTGTGGGTCTTTTAAGTGCCTTATCATAAAATAAGAGTAAAACGGTGGAAACAGGATGATGATAAAGGCAAATAAAAGCTGAATCAGCATAAGTATATTGATGATAAAAATGGCTGAATCTGTGATTTTATAAATCCCTAAAATATCATTAAGATGGTATATAATAACAAAAGTAGAGGAATAGACAAACGGAATGTAATACAAATAAGCTCTTTGTCTGTTCTTTACAGTATCATCAATTCGGTTTATTATAAAAAGGAAGATGAAGACGGGTAGTAAAAATATCCACTCAATATAATCCAGAAAACGTAGCAAGGGATAGGACTTAAATGTACCTTCAATTTCAAAAACATAATTCAGTAAAACCATGGAAAGTGCAAATAATAAGTAGGCTAAATACTTATTTGATTGACTATTGAATAGGGAAGATTTTAAAATAACTACGCCTAAGACTATTCCCTGGAAAATTGCAATATTTAAAAGTGTTGTATAGATCAATTTTTTATAAAAGTTGTTGTAACAATTTGCCTTGGTATATCCTGAGAATTATTGTTTAAATATACTTCTTTCATATCAATTGATAAAACAAATTGATATCAATCCTGATGACTGTTTATTTTTTATTTTACATTAAGGTCATCATACAGGTTATCAACTACTTTTTCGATACTGTCCCATTAAGTGTGTAAGTTAAAAAGGTGGGGCTTAAATTTATAATCTGAGCCTATTTTCAAAAATAAACAGAAATGGCTTACTTCGTTTTAAGAGTATTTGTCAGATCCTCAAGATAATCTGTCTGTATTTCTTGTATTTCCAATAGTTTTTTGTTCTGACTTACAAGGAGATGGTCTATTTTTTCACTTAACAGTTTTATTTCCAGTTCGGCTTTTAAATTAATCTTATAGTCATGTTCAGCTCTTATTCGGTCTTTTTGTTCTAGCCGGTTTTGGCTCATCATTATAATAGGAGCCTGAATAGCAGCCAAACAGGAAAGAATTAGATTGAGCAGTATAAATGGGTATGGATCAAATGACTCAAATTTTAAAAACCAGATGTTTACCGCAATCCAAACTAATATGAATGAAAAGAAAATCAGTATAAATGCCCAGCTTCCCCCAAAAGACGCGACATTATCTGCTAGTTTTTGAGAAAAACTAATCTTTGCTTCCATTTCTTCCTGTATATTTTCTGAGAGGATCGAATTATTTTTGATAGCATTTATCACATCAAGATCTATACTTTCAAGTTCTCCTTTTTCCTCAATAATTAAAGAGGTAAGATACAGCCTTCTGTAAAGGTTGAGTTCTGTGACGGATATGTAGTCAGTTTTACTCATATCAGGGAAATTATGCCTTATAAAGGAAAATATCCCTTCTCTTATATCTTCCCCCTTTATTTGTTCTCCTTCCGGTATCGTCTCATGACTGATATGGCTTATTTTCATTTTGCATCTTTTTCAATAAGGTGGATTTAGATAATTTCATAGATATAATACAAAGTTGAGTATTTTAAAATTTATGTAATTGCAAATTGCTTTTTTTATGTTGTACATATCACACTTTTACAAAGGTTCCGGATTATTTTCGGTTTTCAGAACATAGTTGTTCATAAAAAGCATGAAAAGTTCTTGGGATTTGATGAGACAAGGGAAATTGAAAGTTTCCTGTAGATTAAGGGCCAAATAGAAATATTAATTCGGTCTTTTTAATAATATAAAGATAATACAGCAATTCTAAATTTGCTGATTGATTTATAAATAAAGAATTGCCTTATTAACTCCTTCAGTAGAAATAATAAGGTGCTTAGACGTAAAAAGGTAAAAACACAACAAGAGACAATTTTAATTAAACCTCAAATATGAAAAAAAAGACATTTTGTATGGCGCTCATTCTAGGAGTGACAATGCTTTATGGCCAAGTTGGGATAAATACCGCTAATCCTCAGGCGACCCTTGATGTCAAAAAGACAAACAAAGGCAATACCGCTGAAGGGCTATTGATTCCCAGTTTTACGGTCACAGAATTAGCTACAAAAGACAGTGACTATGGGAATAATCAAAATGGTACAATGGTATTTATTACCGAAGGTACCGGAAGTTCTGGGAAAACAGCACAAATCAACGGATCTGGTTATTATTACTATGATTCGCCCAGTCATTTATGGATTCCCACAGGAAGTAAAGAGCCTTGGATATCAAAGGGTACCGGATATGGAGCTACTTTGAGCACAGAAAACATCTATCAAACGGGCCAGATTGGCATAGGTAGTTCCACTATTGATCCCAGTGCACAACTGGATATCACTGCTTCAAACAGAGGTCTACTGGTTCCCCGAATGTCGAAGAATGAACGCTCTGCCATTGTTTCTCCTGCCAATGGTTTATTGATATATAATACTACAACCAACTGTTTTAATTATTACATCACCAGCACTTCCAGATGGCAGAGTTTATGTGGAACCTATGAACCGGCTTCATTTAATATTGTCAGCTGTGCTCCTCCTACTGGTCCTTCTGGAACATTCACAGCAGGGGCCGCACTTAACAGTAATAATACTTATACCATAGTTGTTAACGTAACAGAGATTGGGACTTATCAGATTATTGCAAACACTTCCAATGGATTTTCTTTCAATAAATCAGGCGTGTTTTCTCAAACCGGAACTCAAACTGTAGTTCTGGATGGACAGGGAATTCCTGTGAATGGCCCTCAGAGTACTACTGTGTCGTTAAATTTCAATGGAATAGCGGTTAATCCGGATTGCGTGCTCCCGACAGTGAATGTGGGCGGATCATCAACGAATTTTAATCTTAATTGTAGTGCTGCAACAGTAAACGGAACATATTCTACATCAATCGCCTTAGATGGAACAAATTATATTGATGTACCGGTTACCTCTGTTTCCACACCAGGAACTGCTGTAGTGGAAACTGCTATGATTAACGGAATTAAATTTTCATCAGGCTCCATCAACATTACATCATCCACAACAAGCATTAGATTATTTGGTCAAGGTGTACCCAGCAATCCTGGAACCAACGTTTATTCCTTTACTTCGCCTGGAGGCAGTTCTTCCTGTTCGGTAGCAATTACGGCAAAAACTTCAATAGGAACCTTTGCTAACCCTGCCAACCGATGTACCGATATTTTATCTTCTGCTTCATCTTCTACAGATGGATATTATTGGATAAAAGATGCTTCAGGAAACAAATATAAAACCTATTGCGATATGAGCAACGGCGGCTGGACATTGATAAGGTCACTTTCAGAAAGGCAGATTCTGGTGGTTGAGCAAAGCTATAATCAGCCCATAGGGAATCAACCCTCAAGAAATCTGGTGACAACTCAGACAGGCGTCTTCAATGAATATGCTTTTTCATTACCTTCCGCAGTTGTCAATAATATTGGAAGTACAAGTACAACTAAGCAATACAGGTTTAGCATTAAAGAGAAAGGGCACAATACAGTAGCAGGTGCCACTGCAGTTCAGGTGGAAAATACAACCGTAGCTCCTATAAATGATGTATGGGTTCCTAATAATTATCTAAATGTTGAAATTACAGATGGAAATCCGGCAACAGGAAATTACGGTACAAGGGGGAATACATCCACTGGGAAACTTTTTGGTTTTAATTTTGGAAAGCCTACAAGCGGTGATACATTTTATCAAATCAACAATCAGAACTTTACCTATCTCATACCCGGTTTATACAGTCTTTCCGGAGATTATACCGGAATATGGGGCGGCGTGGGTTACGCAGGAGCCAATACGCCTGCTAATAATTTAACCTACACTTCAATTAATGGAAGCCAGATAACTTTCAATAAGTACGATCTTAATGATACATTTGGAATCTGGATGAGCGTTGAAGCACAGCTTAATCACCACATTGGTACATGTTCAAACAGTACGGATGATTATGGAGGAGCCAGCGCATGTGCTGCCGGGTGGGCCAACTGGAGGCCCCATAGATTTAATCAAAGACCCGATAGCAATTATGAAGGAAGAATCCTTCAATATTGGGCAAAATAATTGATTGATCAATAAATGTTTAGAAGTACCCGAAAGGGCTTATATAATAGTGTTTGTCATTTTTTTTAAAATTAAGTTAACCGTTCAAAAAGAACGGTTAACTTAATTTTATAATAGTTGATACAACCAAAAAGGTCTTCTCATAAAAAACTTTTTGATAGAATCTTATTGAAAATAAAATGACTGGTTGGTCCATAGGGCAATTATGTTTAATAAAGAATTTTTTATTAATCCGGTTATGTATTTGAAAAAATGGACTTTCTGGAAATATAAAATTGAACCAAATGCGAATATAATCTCCTTTTTAAGTGTTGTAATTTTACTTTGTCATTAGGACAAAAAAGAATTGAAGTGGAAATTAGGGCTTCTTAAAATAAATAATTCCCGGCAATTTCAAATATGCAAAGGGTTTCGGCTGAAGCATTAGAAAACGGAAAAGCACAGCATAATGAATCAGGCAGAAGTAGTTTACTTGAGAAGATATATTTGGAAAAATATGCTGTTGTATAAGCTTAATAATAAAGAATAATTCAGAAAAATAAAATATAAATAAAAATGAATATCAATTACGAACAATCAAATTTGATTTTAAATGCAGCAATCGAAAAAGCAAAAAGCTTAAATTTACCTGTAAGTATTGCAGTTGTGGACACAGGAGGTCATTTGGTCGCTTTTGCGAGACTGGACAGTGTGTATGGAGTTATTGATTTTGCGATAAAAAAAGCAAGGACAGCTGTAATGTTTGGTGTGGGCAGTGATATTATGGGGACCATTATTGCAGGAGCAGAACTTCACTCATATGGGATGATTAATTCCAATGATGGGCTTTTGACAATTGCAGGGGGTGTTGTAATTAAAAATAAGGATGGCGTTGTTATCGGTGCCATAGGATGCTCAGGCGGAACGACTGATCAGGATAAAGAAGTTGCAAGTTCCGGAGCTTCTGCAATCGTGTAACTAAAAAAGTTTATTATGGAATCTTCACGAGAAATGATTTTTGACAAGTTGGTGTATTCATGCATTTATGAAACACAGCGCGGGACAGAGGAATTCTATCCTGACCATTTTTTGGGGTTTCAGCTGGCCGGTGAGACGCAGGCATTCCATGAACAGGGCTCAATAACGATCAAGGAAAATACTGTGGTGCTGGTTAGGAAAAACCAGTTGATCCGTACCATTAAATACCCTTCAAAATCTGGGAACTATAAATTTATTGCGATTACATTGGATAAAGAAACTTTACAGCAGTATGCCTTAGAAAATAAGATTGCGATTAAGGAGCGTTATAATGGGAAACAGAAATTATTTTTTGAACCCAATGAATTTTTACATAGTTACTTTATGTCATTGGCTCCGTATATCAATAAAACAAAGCAGGCTACACCCAAATTGGCCGATTTAAAGATCAGGGAAGCCATCGAGTTGCTTTTTGACAGTAATCCAGATTTTAAATATATTCTGTTTGATTTTTCAAAGCCCTATGCAATTGATCTGGAAGAATTTATGACCAATAATTATATGTTCAATGTTCCTCTGGAAACTTTTGCCAAGCTAACAGGAAGGAGTATTTCTGTCTTTAAGCGTGACTTTGCAAAAGTATTCAATTGTCCGCCAAAACAATGGATCAAAGATAAGCGTTTAGAGGAAGCATACCATCTCATTAAATATAAGAAGCAGAAACCAACCCATTTTTACCTTGATCTGGGATTTGAAAATCTATCTCACTTCTATTCTTCGTTCAAGCTGAAATATGGAACTACAACTTCTGAAATTGCTTAAATAAACCCATTACCTTGATGGAAAAAATAGAACTGATTCAGTATTTCCAATTATGGACAAGAGGCGAAATTGAACAGGGTAAATGGATGATTGTGGCAGCTGTACTGCTTATCCCCATTGTAGTGCTGCTTTTCAAAAGTGGCGAGATGGGCCTTGGACAGGGGATGGCTATTCCGATCTCTTTTCTTCTTGCAGTCAACTTATGTTATGGTACCTATCTTCTAGCAGCAAGAGGTACTGGTGCTCAAAAATTGCAGGAGCAGATCAATGAGCATCCGGCACAGGTACTTAAGGTAGAATACAAGAAAGCTCAGAAAGACAACAATATTTATAAAATATTGCGATTAACATGGGTTTCTCTGGGGGCAATCTGTGCCATGGCATCTTTGTTTTTTCTAAAGGAATATTCTAAAGGAATCAGCCTCGGATTTGCGGTCTTATTTATGGGACTGTTGGTTGTCGATACCTTCTTGCATAACAGGAACATCCATTTGTTAAATAGCCTCGAGTATACTATACAACGGTAATTTGAATATTTGACCAGTAGATGAAGATGTTAGATATTTTACATTTTTAAAGTAGACCTAATACTTTCATAAATAGGAATTACTTCTTTCCAAAATTCAAAGTGGACCATCCGGTAATATAAAAATGAGCTTTCCGGCGATATTGGTTGTCATTTGAAATTTTGACCTTTACATATAGATAATTAATCACATTTAAACAATACAGAAATGAGCAAAACTATTTTAATTACAGGGGCAGCCAGTGGATTTGGTAAACTTGTAGCTTTTGATCTAGCAAAAAAAGGACATAAGGT
The DNA here is from genome assembly GCF_000829375.1 of Chryseobacterium sp. StRB126. Classification (NCBI taxonomy): domain Bacteria; kingdom Pseudomonadati; phylum Bacteroidota; class Flavobacteriia; order Flavobacteriales; family Weeksellaceae; genus Chryseobacterium; species Chryseobacterium sp. StRB126. The sequence continues at coordinate 3,858,806 of NZ_AP014624.1, read as the reverse complement.
AATTGCAACAGCGCAGGTTTATCCACAGGTAAGTAACCTTAAAAGAGAGGCGGGTGAGCAGGGAATTGATCTTATTGTTGATAAACTGGATGTAACTGATGCGCGTGATCTGGCGTATATTCATCAGAAATATGATATTGATATTTTGGTAAGTAATGCAGGTATTATGCAAGGAGGACCAATAGCAGAACAACCTCTTGATTTGATCCGAGACATGTTTGATGTTAATGTGTTCGGAGGTCTTCAGGTTGCACAAGGCTTTATCAAAAAATGGGTAGAGCAGAAGAAAACTGCAAAGATTGTATTTACAACTTCAATGGGTGAACTATGGACAGTACCATATGTTGCAGCATACTGTTCATCTAAGCATGCTATGGGAGCAATAGCAGAAGGTTTAAAGACAGAGCTGGCACAATTCAATATCAAAATTGCGACGTGTAACCCAGGAGTTTTCGGTACAGGATTTAATGACCGTGGTGTTGATTCTATTTTCCGTTGGTATAACCCTGAATCTAATTTTACCCCACTGTCCGCATTTGATGGTGCTGCAGAATCCTTAGCCAATCAATTAGACCCTCAATCAATGGCTGACCGTATGGTTGAAGTAATTTTAGATGACAACTCCAATTTTAGAAATGTTCATCCAAAAGAAACTGAAGATTTCGTGAAGCAGCTTCAAGCGGAAGCTTGGACTGCAAAAAGCTAATCTAAGTTAACTTTATTGATGCCGGGGTGATTATATATTATCGCCCCGTTTTTTTTATATGGGAAGGACTAATTTTATTTTTTCTTAAAGCATTTCTGAGCTGTATTTATTGTAAATAACCCGAGTTCAGGATAATAAAATTAAGGATAATAGGCTGGAAGTTACTATCGGAGCTACAATTTCTGACGTTGCCGTAAAATTTGATGAAGCAATCTTTAAAGAAATAATACATTACAGGGTTGTAAGTGTTTTTTTAACCTCAACTCACTTTCCTCTCCCAGATCCAGGCTTCCTTCCTTACTAAAAACAAAAATGTCTTATTCAGAACTCAGGTTAAATAATATTTGTTAAGTTTCACAACCAAAATAGGATGAATTTTAGCAGAGAATTTGTAGGAGAAGGCGGAGATAAATACTCTCTCAGCGTATTGACAAAACGATCTACGGAAACGATCTTTAATCCAAATAATCCGAAAAGATGTTTTTAAACGATAAAATTAGCTAATTGGATTATTTAACCATTTTTGCAATAACAGAAGTATTTTTCTAGCTGATACATACTATGCTATTGTAATTGTTTTATCAAGGTAAATATCCTGTATGGCTCTAAGAAGTTCAACACCTTCTTTAAAAGGACGTTGAAAAGCTTTCCTGCCTAATATTAACCCTGTACCTCCTGCTCGTTTGTTTATTAGGGCTGTTCTGATTGATTCTGTAAGATCACTTTTACCTTTTGATTCCCCTCCGGAGTTAATAAGTCCAATTCTGCCCATAAAACAATTTGCAACCTGATAACGGCATAGATCGATCGGATGGATAGAAGAGAGTTCAGTATACATTTTTGGATCACTCTTCGCAAAATTGATTGTTGTAAAACCACCATTATTTTCAGGTAGTTTTTGCTTAATAATATCGGCTTGTATGGTAACACCTAAATAGTTGGCCTGGCCTGTAATGTCGGCAGCAACTTCATAATTAATAGCATCTTTTTTAAAACTATTATTACGGGTATAGCACCATAAAATACAGGGCATTCCCAACTCATGTGCTCTTTCAAACGCTTCAGCTACTTCCACAATTTGTCTATTTGAATTTTCCGAACCAAAGTAAATGGTAGCGCCTACTGCACTAGCTCCCAGATTCCAGGCATCTTTTATACTCCCAAACATAATTTGGTCATATTTTGTTGGATAGGTGAGTAGTTCATTGTGGTTTATTTTTACAATGAAGGGAATTTTATGAGCATATTTCCGGGACATTATAGCCAGGTTCCCAAAGGTTGTAGCAATGGCATTACAACCTCCTTCAATGGCAAGTTTTATAATATTTTCAGGATCAAAATATAGGGGATTCGTAGAAAACGAAGCCCCAGCCGTATGTTCTACTCCTTGGTCTACCGGTAATATGGATAAATAACCGGTATTTTTTAAGTGGCCGTGGTTATAGAGAGCTGCAAGGTTTTTAAGTAGCTGCGGACTACGGTTACTCTGGAGAAATATTTGATCGATAAATTCCGGAGATGGAATATGGAGCTGCTCTTTTACAATTTTAGGGGTACTAAAATTCAGGAGATTTTCAGCTTCAGCCCCTAAGTCTGATAAAATATCTTTGTAGTTCATGGGATGTGTTGTTTTATGTAAAGTTAAACATTATGCTCGCTTACTTGATTCTGATTTTTTCGATATTTTATCCCTATATAAGAAGTCTTCCAAAAAGCTTATGATAGAGCTAAGAGCGGTCTCTATAAATTTCCTGCTTAGCTTTTGATTGGTTTATCATAAGACCATTGCTATTGAATGTTGAGCGTATAAAGATCATTCTTTCAATGGCTTTTGACTATACTTTCCCATCATGTAATTTGTTTGTGTCCGCTGTTCTTTCTGTATTATGTTTTGAAATTTATCACCTTATTAAGAATATTCGGAGTACCTCATAAGTGCTAAGTATTGTTATTTTTGTCATGGATTATTTGATCTTAAATAGTGAAAAACATAGCAATAGAGGCGGAAGCCATGAAGATAAAAGTTGCCCACAGTAACCCTTTAGAAAGCCAGCCTCCTTTGAACTCACCCATGATCTTTTCATTTGTAGATAGTCTTACGATAAGAAACAACAACGGTACTGAAGCAACTCCGTTTAGTACAACATTATAAACAAGAGTCTTTACCTGATCAATACCAATGAAATTTATGGTAAGACCAATAAGGGTAGAAATAATTATAACCATATAAAAACCTTCTGCCTTTTTAAATTTGAACCCTAAGCCTGCATTCCAGTTGAGGGCTTCGGAAACAGCGTATGATGCAGAGGCTGAGAGTGCTGGTACGGCTAGTATATCCAGACCAATTATCCCTGTTACAAATATAATTTTTGAGATGAGTCCGGAATTTGGAAAAGAATATACCAGAGGTTCCAGTGCTTTTGCTGCATCTGCCGCACTGCCAATGTCTGTTATGCCGCTTGTATGCAGTACAGTTCCGCTAACTATCAATGTACCATACTGACTGGGAATATGCCGCTTAATTAAGTCATTTTTTTTTGTGACTTTGATCATTATCTATACTTATTATAATTAGGAAATTTACAGTATTAAATTACAGATCATGAAAGTCTTTCGGACATTTTTAATAAAAAAGGAAATTGTATTTTATAAAAATAGGGATCATTTTGATAATGTTTTGGAAGAGAAAATTAATATAAAATAAGATACAGCAATGAAAACAATTTTGGTGCCCACCGATTTTTCAAAACCATCCAAAAATGCGGCATATTATGCCTTACATTTGGGTAATACTCTGAAAGCGAATATTGAATTATGTCATGCCTTTACGCTGCCGGCAGAAGACCCGATGTTTGGTCAGGTTTCTTGGCCATTAGATGCTTATCCTGAACTTATGGAAGGAAATACCAGAGAACTAAAAAAGCTGGCTAACGCACTGGAAGATAAAGGAAGGGTTTTATGGAGAGAAGATACATTTTCTTTTCATCCTTCAATATCTTATTCATGCAAAGCAGGTGATGCTGTTTATGTAATTAATAATACAGCAGACAATAATAACACTTTACTTATCGTGATGGGCATGCAGGGATCGGGAACAATTACCCGTTTTATCTTTGGCAGCAACAGTGTTAGAATGATTAAAAATACAAAATATCCGCTTCTTTTAATTCCATCAGACCATCAATATAAAGGGTTGAAAAAAATTGCTTTTTCTACGGATATGAATAAAAAAGACGTCAGAACAGCTCAATCATTAATAGAATTTGCCAAGTATTTTAATGCTGAACTTTTGATTACTTATATTTCGTTGAATGCCAATGATAGTATAGAAGACCAATCGTATGAGCATAAAAAAGAATTTTTTTTTAAAAATCTAGACGGGAACATCTGTTATAACTGTATTTACAGTGAGAATATAGATGATGGTTTAGACATATTGAAAGAAAAAGATATTGATATGTTAATAATGGGGCATCAGCACAGAGGTTTTTTTGATCGTTTAATGAATAGCAGCCATGCAGCCAGACAAGCCGATCAGTTGCAAATTCCCTTATTAATAATTCCTGAAAATGGAAACTTGCCTTTTTAAAGATTCAAATCATTGAAATAAAAAGGATTTAGTGGTTACAAGCATTTTAAAATGAAATCACTGCCATAGTCTTAAAATTTATCCTCTTTATGCCTTTGTGGTATTAATTTTAATAATTTTCCTTAGCAAAACTCACCCCTGTTCCATTTCTAAAATTCTTAATTGTGGGAACAAGTAAAGATAGGGAGCAAGCCATTGTATTTGCCTTCCACCGGAAAGTAAAGGCAACCGTTAAAGCGGTCCGGCCTGAAGATCCCAATGCCGTATTTGAAGAGACGAAAGAAGGAGCATATCAACGGAAGAATAGTGCTGGAAATAACAAAACCTTACATGGTTTAGTTTATTATTCATTTCTTGGTGAATAATTGATGGAGATCATGTTCATCAATGATCTGTATCATTTTCTGGTCATCAGCTCACTAATAAATTTGTCATGTATTTAAAATAGAAGCAGTCACTGTATGAACTATTGTATTCGCAATAAGTGATTTAATACTAGTGAATTATGCTGTGTATTAATTTAACCATAAAAAAACAACCATGAAAAGATTTAATTTATTTATCGGGATCATTTTCTCTAGTTTGTATTTTTCCCAAGTTGGAATAAATACAACAACACCAAATCCTAATTCAGATCTTGAATTAGCATCAACCAATAAAGGTCTTCTGTTGAATAGAGTTGCCTTAAACTCTACAAGTTCGGGAGTATTTAATGCCGGAATGCTAGTGTACAACACGGCGACGGCTAATGATGTAACTCCAGGTGTTTATATCAGTAATGGTACTATTTGGACTAAGCTAACAGATTCACAGACATTGAATTCATCCTTATCTCCGGTCTGGAAAACAAACGGGAATTCTATTTCTTCTACAGACTTTATCGGAACTACTAATCTGCAGCCTTTGGTTTTTAAAACAAATGCCACGGAAATAGCGAGAATAGATACTAATGGTAAAATTGGAATAGGAACAACAACGCCGCAAGGTATTCTTGATGTTTCATCTGCTAACTCTACCATTGTATTGCCCAGAAATGCAAACCCTCCGGCTAATGTAAACTCACCTGTGAGCGGAATGATTATTTATGACTCTACCAATAAAACGTTGAGATACTTTAATGGGATTCAGTGGAGTACCGTTATTTCTTCACAAACATTAACAACAGCTAATGAAGGAGTTGTTAAGATGAATAGCGGAGCCGGAGTAAAACCTACATTTGCATTTAAAACCTCTGGTGGGGTTCCTCTGAATACGTATGAAAATATTGCCTATCAGGGCCCTGTAAATATTCTGACGGATTTTTCCTCTTCTCCTACAACCAGCTGGCCAGAAAATATTGGAACTCCTGTTGTAGGAGATATATATAATCAGACGAATGGCCGATTTTTAGAAAATCCTATTGCAGGGCAAGTTCATACATGGCGGGTTATTGCAAGTTACAGCAATAAAAATAATGGTTCTGTAGGATTTGTTACAATTAATTTATTAAACCCGGTTCCTCCTTCAACATTTTCTATTGACCAAACAGCTATTGCGCCAAACGGTGTAACTACGGGAAATCTAGTTTTTTATCTGGTTACTGTTGCTGATTCTTTATCTATAGGCAGTGGATACACTTTTAAAATAAAATCTGATACAGCAATGGATATAACGATAGACAGCATAACGCGGATTTCTCAGGCAAAAGATTAATTCTGCTGCATTGAAGCCTATATTACTCTGTGTATGGTAGTGCGAAATTGTTGATGTACTAGCCTGCAATGGGTAACAATACAGTATGACTTTTTTGGATACCTTTTATTTAATTAATTATACCTTCAGCCAGTTAGTAGTTTGTAAGGGTCTATTTACAGATCTAGTCTGGCTGTCGTTTTTCATATTATGAAGAAAATATATAACCATCTTGCCGGCAAAACCAAAAAAGAGGTTTTAGAAATAGTAAAAAAAGATTTAAAATACGATTTTAATTCTGATGAATGGTTTTTATATCTGGGCAGAAGTTATCGCTGGCAAAGAAAATACCAATATCTGCTTTTTGAAGACAATGTTGTTATACGTTCAAGTATAATTTTTAAAAACTTATGGGATGAAAGAATCCTTTATTAATAGATATCTTGTTCAAAAATCTAAATTGATCTATTCTATCTTGATTTAGAATTCAAGATTTCATAATCGGCCACTCACCAAAAATGTGTTCAAAACCTTTATAGCTGCTATGAATGCCGCTAAGAGGTTGTCTGAAAAGCCTTGCTAGGTTTTAAGAAACCTTTATATGATTGCATTTGTTGGTTATACAATAGATGAGACTTTAAAAAGACTGTCTGAAAAGGACAGTCTTTTGTTTTTATTCGATATTCATGTCACGATTTGTATAAACAGACAAATAAATGAACTATTTAACCTGAGTTCTGGATAAGACATTTCTGTTTTTAGTAAGTAAGCCTGGAGCTGGAAGAGGGAAGTGAGTTGAGGTTAAAAAAACACTTACAACCCTGTAATATATTATTCCTTTAAAGACTGCTTCATCAAATTTTACGGCAACGTCAGAAATTGTAGCTCCGATAGTAACTTCCAGCCTATTATCCTTAATTTTATGATCCCGAACTCGGGTTATTTAGAATATTCATAATCAACAAATAAATTATTTTCCACATGTTGTATTCCCGGAGTTTTCCAGGCAATATGACCAGCTTCTTCTTTCTGATGCCAGGAATTTACAGTTCCTGTTAAAGTAACGGTGGTGCCGGCTACTTTTATATGGATATCACTATCATACACCACCCAGTTCATTTTCATTGCATTTTCAACATCTTTTTGTTTAATAGCATCTATTATTTCTGATTTGATTTTAATATTATTGATGATGGCCTTCACTCCTGGAAGATAGTAGAGTGCGTTTTTTGTCATTTCCCTTTGATAATCCCACAGCACTTCACCCTCTAAAGTTACTTGCCCGTCTTCAACAATTACTTTGATCATATTTTCAGGAATTAATACATTTGATTTAAAAACTTTAACAATTTCATCAGCAATTTCAATATCGGTCTTTGATGAGGAATTTGGAATTTTTACCTTAATATTATCTACTAATACTTTTACTCCAATTACTTTTTTTGCAGCTTTCTCCGCCTCAATTTTTTTGGCATAATTGTCAACAATTCCTGTAAGAGAAACCACACCGTCTTTTGCGGTAACTCCAATTTCTGCAGCGTGTAATAATGGTTCCCATGTAATGGCATCCTGAACACTTTTTTGTAGCTGGGCATTTGTTTTCATAATATGTTATTTCTTATCCAAAATTCCAGAAACTTTGTAGAAAATACTATGATATGCATCACGATGAAATTTGATACTGATCAGATATGAAAATTTAATCTTTATTGGTTTTAGATTCAATGATATAATGTTTATTTTTAATAGTCTATTTACCCTGAGTTCGGGATAAGACATTTCTGTTTTTAGTAAGTAAGGAAGCCTGGAACTGGGAGAGGAAAGTGAGCTGAGGTTAAAAAAACACTTACAACTCTGTAATGTATTATTCCTTTAAAGACTGCTTCATCAAATTTTACGGCAACGTCAGAAATTGTAGTTCCGATAGTAACTTCCAGCCTCTCTCTTCCAGCTTCCAGCCTATTATCCTTAATTTTATGATCCCGAACTCGGGTTATATTAATAAAAAGAAATAGGAGAGTTAAGACATAATTAAGCATCAAATAATTTTACAGAAAAGGGTAGTGGCTGATAACTCATTTTTATCTGATTTAGCAATATCATGTTTTTAAATGATCAAAGTCATTATTTATCAATAAGATATTTTGGAAATTTACAGTAATAAATTCAGAACCAGGAAAACTTCACTGAATATGTAATCTTTGTTTGAAACATTTTTCTTACAAAAAAGGGTACTCTCTTGAGGGGTACCCTTCATTTAACTGAAAAGTAATGAAAGATCAATTTAACCATATAATATAGAAATAATGATTGGAAACCAGCACCCATGGCATGATGTTTCTCCAGGAGACGATATTCCTCGAATAGTAACGGCTGTTATTGAAATACCCAGCGGTAGTCATACGAAATATGAAATTGATAAGGTCTCAGGATTCATCAGATTAGATAGAATTCTTTTTTCTTCCATGTATTATCCTGCCAATTATGGTATTATCCCGCAGACTTATTACACTGATGGAGACCCATTAGATATTCTTGTTTTATGTTCAGAAAGTCTCGTACCGTTAACTGTGGTGAATGCGAGAGTTGTTGGGATCATGGAAATGACCGATGAAGACAAAAAGGATCATAAAATACTGGCGGTGGCCGAAAATGATTCATCCTTGAAGCATATCAAAGATATTGAAAACATTCCTGTTTATACCAGAAATGAGATTCAGAATTTTTTTGAAGAATATAAAAAATTGGAGGGAAAAACCGTAAAGGTATTTGGGATCAAAGGCAAAAAGGAAGCTTTTTCTTGTATTGAAGAAAGTCTATCGATGTATATGAATGAAATTAAGCCTAAAATAAAAAATAACGAGTAAGTTCATTTCGTTTATATAAAATTTATATCTGCTATTAACTATCTTTTTTGTTTTTCGGCTTCTTTTTTCTTTTTATTGAAATAACCTCTCAGTAAAAAATTATTTTTGGCGGCGGCTTCTATTTCTCTCAATTCACCGACCCCTTTTTCAATATTAACGATGGTAGAATCCACAGATTTTCCAAGTTTAGGATTGTTAATGAGTTTAGATAAAACATTCTCGTCATTATTTATTTTTGACGTGAATTTTATGAGCTCATCGGAGCTTTTTTCAAGGTTGCGGATGGTTTTATCCAATGAAATTGCCAGCGTGTCGTTGGATGATAATTGAGAGAGTATATTATTCTTGTTATTGAGTTTTGAAGTGAAAATACTTATCTCACCAGAGCTTTTTTGTAGGTTAGAAATGCTTTTTTCAATATTGTCCGCCCATTTTGTATCGGTAAATATTTTTGCAACAGTTCCGTTTTTATTATTCAATTTTGTGGTGAACTGTACCAGTTCGTTGGAACCCGTTTGCAGATTTTCTATTGTTTTGTCTATTCTTGCCGCAAAATCCTGATCGGTCATTATTTTTGTCAACAGGCTATTTTTGTTATTCATTTTTGCACTGAACTCAACAAGCTGATCGGTAATTGCTTTTGTATTATCAGCACTTTTCTTTACACTGGAAAAGATATCGTCTATTTCAATAGTTTTATAAGAGGCAATCATATCATTATCCTTCACGATGGTAGTGGAAGTGGTACCGGGAGAAATAATAAGAATTTTATCGCCCATTAACCCGTCTGATGCTATACTGGCAACAGCATCAGTTTTTATATATTTCTGAACATCCTTTTCGATTAATAGCTTTACCAGAACCAATGAATCTGAAACAAAATCTATTTTGCTGACTGTTCCGATGTTAATTCCGGATAGACGAACCGTACTGCCTTGCTTTAGCCCGCTGACATTTTTAAACTCTGAACGCAGAACGAAATTAGAGCCAAACAGGTTTCTGTTCACCCCAATAAAATAGACGGTAATTATAAAAAGGAGAACACCTATTGTGACAAAAATTCCCAATTTCCAGTTGTTTGATGATTCATTACTCATGGCTGTTATGTTTATTTTTCAAAAAAAGATTTTACCCAATTATCAGTATTGTTTTCTATGTCATTATAACTGCCTTCAGCTTTAATGATGCCATCTTTCAGTACTATAATCCTGTCACCGGTGTACTTTGCACAAATCAGATCATGGGTTATGATAATAGAGGCAGTATTGTATTTAATTTTGATGTTTCGGATAAGATCAATGATTTCACGAGCTGTAATAGGATCTAATCCTCCTGTAGGCTCATCATAAATGATGATTTCCGGTTTAATAATTAATGCTCTTGCCAATCCTATTCTTTTTCTCATTCCGCCGGACAGTTCTGCCGGCAATTGATCGATAACCTCTTCTAATCCTACATTTTGCAATGCTTCTATAACGGCAGCTTCCATTTCCTGATCTGTGAGATTCTTATTATTATGCTGTAATGTAAAGATTAAATTTTCTCTCACAGTCATGGAGTCATATAAGGCTCCGTTTTGAAATAGGAAGCCAATTTTCATTCGGATCTGGTTAAGCTCATCCTCATTGAGTTTTGTGATATCTTTTCCCTTTATGATTATATTTCCTTTGTCAACTTTAGTGAGTCCTACCAGGCATTTAACAGCTACAGATTTACCCGAACCCGATCTTCCCAATAGGATAAGATTTTCTCCTTTTTCAATCGTAAAACTTATGCCGTTCAAAACCTTATTGTTTCCATAAGATTTATAGACATTTTTAAATTCTATCAGGGGTGCAACAGCTGCCGGCTGATCATTCACGGCAGGCAAATTTTCAGTATTCTTCATTATAATTCAAAAAATAGGTCGGTTATCTGTACTGCTATCAAATCAATGATAAATATCATAAGTGAGGCTAAAACAACTGCTGAATTTGCTGCTTTTCCTACACTTTTTGTCCCGCTTGAAGCATTAAATCCTTCATAGCATCCAATAATCCCGATGAAGAAACCGAAAAAAAAAGTTTTTATAATAGCCGGCAGTATATCTACATATTCGAGGGATTCAAAAACATGAGAAAAATAATGCACTAAATTACTTTCGCTATGCATATTAAGCCCAATAAAACCGCCAATTATTCCGATCAAATCAGTATAAATTACTAAGAGAGGGATCATTAATGTTGTGGCCAGGGTTCTGCTTACCACGAGATAGCGATAGGGATTGATGGCAGATACTTCCATGGCATCAATTTGTTCGGTGACTTTCATAGAACCCAGTTCTGCTCCAATACCTGATGAGACTCTTCCTGCACAGATCAATGCTGTGATTACCGGGGCGATCTCTCTTATTAATGACAAAGAAACCATACTGGGGATTAAGGATTCGGCTCCAAACCTTGCCATAGTAGGGCGTGATTGTATAGTAAGTACCAGTCCCATGATGAATCCTGTTATCGTAACCAGCGGTAAAGACTGGTAGCCAACAGTAAAGCATTGTCTTATAAACTCTTTAAACTCAAACCCCGGCTTAAAAATTTCTTTAAAAAAACGGAGAGAGAATGAAGTTATACTACCTACAAGAGTAAGCTGCTTTTTTAAATATCTTTCCACACTGTGATGTTTTATATAGTTCAACTATCCACTATTTTTTAGAAATATTCACAAAATGATAAGTGAAAATTTATAGCCCGGAACTTTAAAAATTAGTAGCGATTACAGATTGTACTCATAATCTACCTGTAATTCATTTTTCACTTTTTGTATGCCCGGTGTTTTCCAGACAATACGTTCTGCCTCTTCTCTTTGTTGCCAAGTATGTACTGTTCCGGTTAATGTCACTATGGCTCCCGATACTGATACATTAATGTCACTATCATCTATGGCGCTCCTCTTCAGTGCTTTTTTAATATCACTTTTTTCAACGGTGTTTTCGATTTCGGGATTGATGATGATATTATTATAAATACCCTTAACCCCTGGAAGATACTTTACTGCATTTTCTGTAATATCACTCAGATAGTTCCAGGCTACTTCACCATCCAGATCTACCCATCCCTTTTCTACTTTTGCGATTATTTTATCTTCAGGAATAAATGTGTTTGATTTGAATGCGGCAATAATCTCTTGGCCTATTTCAATATCAGTTTTTACCCGGGGATCGGGTAATTTTACTTCGATATTTTCTATCAGTACTCTTACTCCCAAAACATTTTTTGCGGTATGTTCAGCCTGTATTTTTTTTGCGTAACTGTCAACAGTACCCGTTAATGAAACAATCCCATCCTTTACAATAACTCCAATTTCTGCTGATTGTAACATAGGTTCCCACTTGATGGCATCCTGAACATCTTTTTGTAATTCTTCATTTGTTTTCATTTTGCTGTACATTTATATCTCAAAGTTCCAAAAACCATAGAGAATATAATATGATGCATATCACGGTGAAATATGATGTACATCAGAGTGAATATTTGGTAAACTGTCCTTTATTATGGAAATTTGAATAGGTAAGAGTATTGTTTTCGGATTGGAATAAACATAATCTCTAAAACGGGGGTCGGTAAACTTATAATGCTGAAATTTGGTAATTTTAAAATAATAAAAATGAAAAAATCTATTCTAACAATCACATTGAACCCGTCGGTAGATAAAAGCAGCAGTGTTCAAAATATAGTTTCTGAAAAAAAAATGCGTTGTAACTCTCCTAAGTATGAAGCCGGTGGTGGTGGAATTAATGTATCCAGAGGATTAAAGAGGTTGGGGATATCATCAGATGCTTTTTTTACTTCGGGTGGAAGAACCGGCAAGTTGCTGGAAGATTTACTTCAAGTAGAGCAACTGAATGTATTGCCTTTCTATGTTGAGGCTGAAACGCGGGAAAATTTTACTGTTTCAGATATTTCAGATAAAAAACAATACAGGTTTGTATTCCCTGGAGAGCCTTTAACAGAAGGCGAGCAAAAGAAAATTTTAAATAGCATCGAGGTAATGGATCAATTGGCTGATTTTGTAGTAATCAGCGGCAGTCTTCCTGTTGGGGTTGATCGGATGTTTATGAAACAACTTATTAACCGGTGCAAGACAAAAGGCAGTAAGTTAATTGTGGACTCTTCTGGGGAGGTTCTCAAAATAGCTGCGGAAGAAGGTGTGTTTTTATTAAAGCCCAATATAGGAGAGCTAGCTTCTTTAGCAGGAAAAGAAAAGCTGGAAGAAATTGATATAGATAAAACTGCCCAACTGATCATTTCTCAGGGTAAAGCTGAGGTTGTGGTAGTATCATTAGGGGCTCAGGGAGCCGTTTTATTTTCAGCAACTGAAAAAATTCAAATTGCGGCACCAGATGTAGAAGTGAAAAGCACTGTTGGTGCCGGGGATAGTATGGTAGCCGGAATGATTTCCGTTTTAATACAAGGTGGAAATTATAAAGAAGTTCTGTCAATGGGTATAGCTTGTGGATCTGCCACTACAATGGTGGAAGGAACAGGACTTTTTACAAAGGAAAATACAGAGCACTTACTTATTGAAATAAAGCACTCCTCAGAATAGTTATTCTTATAACCTGTAATAACATCCTTTAATCTGTTATAAATGAACGTAAATGCCAGGCCATTTTCTGATGGGTTTCTAAGAGACGAGTTATAAAATGACTTGTTGCTATGTCATGTAAGTCGTCCTTACAGTTTATGATATGTCTACAAAGTATAAGAATAAGACTTTCATGATCTTCCAACAACTCTGTGATAAAAACCTCACTGTTGTTTTCCTCTCTATTTTTTTCTGTTAGATGCGCTAAACTCAGGTAGGTTTGTAAAGTTGCAGGTACAACGTGGCCAATAGAACGTATTCTTTTGGCAATACTGTTTATGATTTTATCTAATTGCTTAGACTGATTTTTAAAAAATTTATACTTATCATTAAAATCAGATCCTTCAATATTCCAATGGGCATTTTTTGTTTTCATCAATAAGATGTTTTCATCTGCCAATATTTTTATCAGTTTATCAGCAACTGCTTTACGATGATTTTCATCGATTCCTATTTGTATTTTCATTTTTTGATTAGAGGTATTGGTTTCTTAATATCTGATATTTTACAGACTGATATTTCTTTATCGATTATCTCCGTCGCAATTGTTCCAGAGTAAGAGTAATTATAAACGGTAATAAGGGCATATTTGTGTTTCGTAGTCATATAAAACCTGCAAATAGTAATATTCCCGTGTTATAGAAAGCTATAATAATACTATCTGAGCTAACCATTGCATTAGCCATCTTATTTTTCGAATTTTATAGAGCTGATTCTTGACCTGTGGAGGGAATTATCTTCCACAGGTCAAGAATTAATCAGAGATTAATAAAAATCATACTCATAGTTAACTTCTAATTCATTTTTTACATTCCATATACCACGAGTTTTCCAGGCAATGCGGCCTGCCTCTTCTTTTTGATATAAAGAATTTGCTGTTCCGGTTAAAGTTACTGTAGTTCCTAAAACAGATACTTTAATTTCACTATCATAAATTGAGCTTCTTTTCAGTGCATCTTCAATATCTTTTTTTTGTATTGCATCGTCTAATTCTGATTTGACTTTAATTTTGTCGATCAAGCCCTTTACGCCGGTAAGATATTTTACTACCTTTTCTACCTCTTCTTTTTGGTAATGCCAAGGTAATTCACCTTCTAAAGTAACCCAGCCATCCTCAACTTTTACCATTATTTTGTCATCAGGAATAGAATAATTGGATTTTAAGGCGTCCAATACTTCTTTTGCGACTTCGGCATCAGCTTTTGTCCATGAACTTGGAAGCTTTACTTCAATGTTTTCAACTATTGCTTTAACCCCGCCAACTTTTTTTGCGGCATTTTCCGCCTCAACTTTTTTTGCATAACTGTCGACTATGCCGGTAAGGGAAACTACACCATCTTTTGCGATCACGCCAATTTCAGCAGCGTCTAATAAAGGCTCCCATTTAATGGCATTTTGAACATCCTTTTGTAATCTTGAGTTTGTTTTCATTTTAATTTTTTTTGGATTAATAAATATTTAAAGTTTGTTAATTGGAAGAATTTTATAATTGCATCAAATTCTTATATCATTTTTTACTGAAGCGACTTTGTATTGTTGTCTGCGGATGTTCTTCCGCTGATATACAAGTTTTTTCCATGGTCAGCCTTGCCATTAAATAACTGATGGTAGATTCAGCGCCTTGATTGGGATTAATGTAGCTGTCTTCTATGAGCTTCCAGTACAAGGATTAATGAAGTAAATTTTAGTTTCAACTATAAATTTTTTAATGATGGTGATATTGTAATTTATTCATGATTATGTTTTAGATTAATTCATCCCAAAGGTCGCCCAACTGCATGAGAAATAATATGATAGGCATCACTGCGAAAAATGATGCTGGTCAGTTCATCAATTCAAATTCTTAGAAGCGCGAAATTTTTAATTAATTTACCTGTAGTAAGTGTTTAGGGAGCTTTGACCAAAAACAGATTAAAGTATAGCTGTATCATTATTTTTAGTGATGGCAGTCATTATTTAACAGTAAGGTAATTTGGAAATTTGTGGTATAAATTTCAGATTATGAAAGCTTTTTTAACATTTACCATTATTCTTTGCTTTGCAGTAATCACACAAGCTCAGGATTTGAAAACAACGCAGGAGATTGCTTCTTCACTTAAAGACAATGTTACACTCTCAAAACTTCATTACCCCAAATCGGTCATGAGGTTTTATGCCAGAAATAACTCTGAATGTGCATGGATAAATGCACAAAAATCAGATCAGTCTGAAATTGCAATGTTACTGCTGGAGTATTCCGATCAATTTGGACTGTCTTTATCTGATTATCATTGGGATGCCATTTCTCTTCAGAAATTAAGGAATTTGCGGGATACTCCTGCAGAAAAGAATCCAAACGAAAAAGCCGTTTTCGATATTCTGATGACGGATGCTCTTATCTCTTTCATCAATAATCTGCATTTTGGAAAATACAACCCTTTGTATGATTCATCATATATTGATACAAATGATGTTAATGGATTCCGATCCGAAGATATATTAACGAATGCAAGGCAGCAGAAAGATTTCCTCAAGACAATCCTCGAGGTTCAGCCTAAAATAAAAGCTTACACGGACTTTCAGAACTATTTAAGTGCTCTCTATGCGGAAAATGACTGTATAGCCTCACAAACGGAAATGGAAAAAATCATGATCAATATGGAGCGATTACGATGGATTGATACAAAAGATACAACCTATATTCTGGTAAATATTCCTTCCTATACCTTGAAACTTTATCATCAGGATACTGTGTTTGATTTTAAGGTGATTATAGGGAAACCAACTACCAGAACGCCAGTTTTGAGGAGCAGTATTAATTATTTTACAACAGCGCCAGACTGGAAGGTCCCCCAAAGCATTTTCGTAAAAGAAATGTTGCCTAAAATCTTAAAAAGTCCTCAATATTTAGAGAGCCATCATTATTCGATTTATGATAAGAGTGGTCATCAAGTTGAAATAAGTTCATCAAAACTGAAAGAGATCCGTCAAAATCCTTATCGATATAGTGTAAGGCAATCATCCGGTTGTGATAATGCATTAGGAGCGGTGGTTTTTAGATTTGAAAACTCTTATGGAATATATCTCCATGATACTTCTCAGAAACAATTGTTTAATAAAGAAGAAAGAGCTTTGAGCCACGGGTGCATTCGGGTTGAGAATGCTGAAAAGCTTGCCTCTCTCATGTTAAAGAACGATGGCTCTGCAAATAAGATCCCTATTTTAGAAAATGCAATGGCAGAGTATAAAAGGAAAGATTTTGTTCTGAAGCAACCTGTTCCTATTATTATAACCTATCTGACCTGTCTTATAATAGATGGAAAGCCTGTATTATATAAAGATATTTACCATTTAGATGATTCATTAGAAAATATGTTTAATCAAAATAAATAATCAGATTATGAGAACGATTTTAGTACCCACAGACTACTCAAAGCCAGCTAAGAATGCTGCTTTTTATGCTCTGCATCTAGCCAATGCCCTGAAATCCAATATTGAGTTGTGCCATGCCTTTGGTTTACCGATTGAAAGTCCAATGCTTGGGCAGACTGCCTGGTCTTTGTATGAATATCCGGCTTTAAAGGATGAAAATACAAAAGAACTTAAAAAGCTGGTAAAAGTGCTGGAAGACAGAGAAAAAAAATTATGGGGTGATGAGGCCTTTCCCTTTCATCCTTCAATACACTATGGATGCGAGGGAGGTGATGCTATTCATGTGATCAACAATATGGCAGCCGATAAAAAGCCGCTTCTTATTGTAATGGGGATGCAGGGTGCAGGGATGCTTACCCGTTTTATTTTCGGAAGCAACAGCATACAGATGATAGAAAACACAAAGTATCCGCTTCTATTAATTCCCTTAAACCATAAATACAAAGGGTTGAAGAAGATCGCTTTCGCTACGGATCTGAATAAAAAAGACATAAAAACAGCTCAGTTATTAATTAAATTTGCCAAATATTTTGATGCCGAGCTTTTAATTACCCATATTGTTCAGAGCGATAATGATGTGATTCAGGATGCTGATTATGAGCATAAAAAAGAGGCGTTTTTAAAGAACCTGGATGGTAAAATTTGCTACAACTGTATATACAGCGAAAATATAGATTACGGTTTGGAAATATTAAAACACAAAGACATCGACATGCTGGTGATGGGACATCATGAGAAAAGTTTTTTCAAAAGACTATTTCTGGGAAGTCATGCCACAAGACAGGCTTCCGAATTAGAGATTCCATTATTAACCATTCCTGAAAATGGTACTGTTAATTTTTAAATCTTTGAAATGAATTATTGAAAATAGTTGTCTAAAATACAGCTAATGTTGAATATGAAAACATTTTTCATAGATTATATATGTTCATTATGCTAAAATTTATACCTTTATATAGATGCATAATACGATAACTATGGAAAGTGCCAAACTGTTACAAGCCATTATTGAAACGGCTATTGACGGTATTATAACTATTGATGACAGAGGGAGAATAGAACAACTGAATCCCTCTGCCCTAAAAATATTTGGCTACAAAGAAGAAGAATTAATTGGAAAAAATATTTCAGTATTAATGCCAGAGCCAGACAGAAGCCAGCACGATGGTTATTTACTTAATTATCAGAATACCGGCGAAAAAAAAATCATTGGAAAAGGAAGAGAAGTAAAAGGTTTAAGAAAAGATGGCACACAGTTTCCTTTCAGGCTTGCTGTAAGTGAGGTTCAGTTTCAGGAAAGGATTATTTACACAGGATTTATCCATGATCTTTCTAAAGAAAAAGAAGCAGAAGAGTTTCTTAAAAATTATACGATGGAACTGGAAGAATTAGTCGAAGACCGTACAAAATCGCTTAAAAAAATGTTGTATGAGCTGGAAGCGGCAAAGGAAGAATCGAATGTATCTCTGGAAAAAGAAAAAGAACTTAACCGTATGAAAAGCCGTTTCGTATCAATGGCATCCCATGAGTTTCGTACTCCTCTAAGTTCCATGCAGCTGTCTGTTATTTTGATAGAGAAATATCTTCAGGTTTCGGACAGTGTTCATATTGTAAAACACCTTCAAAAAATAAAAACAGCTATTGGGAGTCTGAACGGTATTCTCAATGATTTTCTTTCATTGGAAAGGCTGGAGGCAGGGATTGTAAAACCCAATCATTGCTTATTTGATGTCATTAAATTTTCAGAAGAACTTACGGAAGAAATGCAGCTGGTCACCAAAGAAGACCAAATTATAATTTACCAGCACTCAGGATCAGAAAGTGAAATAAATTTGGATCAAAACTTATTAAAGAATTGTCTGATTAACCTGATGAGTAATGCTATAAAATATTCCGGAGAACATACACTGATTGAATTTTCCACAGAAATAAAAGAAAATCAATATCTCTTTTCAGTAAAAGATAATGGAATAGGAATACCTGAACATGATCATTCGGCTCTTTTTCAGCCATTTTTCCGGGCTCATAATATAGGGAATATTCCCGGAACCGGCCTAGGCCTTAATATTGTGCATCGGTATGTAAGTCTTATGAATGGAAGCATACATTTTGAAAGTAAATTTGGTAAAGGAACTGAGTTTACTTTATCATTTCCTAAAAATTTATAATAATATTCCAATTAAGTTGAGATGAAAAAAACACAGATACTGATCATAGAGGATAATGAAGACATCCGTGAAAGTACTTCTGAGATCCTTGAGCTTGCCAACTACGAAGTATATCAGGCTGCTAACGGTAAACAAGGCATAGATCTGGCCATAAAACATATTCCGGATATTATACTCTGTGATATTATGATGCCGGAGCTTGATGGTTATGGTGTACTGCATCTTTTGAGTAAAAGAGAGGATACTGCACTTATTCCTTTTATTTTTATAACGGCAAAAGCGGATAGGATAGAGATAAGAAAAGGGATAGAAATGGGGGCAGATGATTATCTTACAAAACCCTATGACGATATAGAACTTCTGAGTGCCATAGAAAGCCGTCTGAAAAAAAGAGAACGTCAGAGAAGTATTTATAGTTCCAATCTTACTCAAATTACCAATTTATTTCAGGCATCACACGGACTGGATGAACTGCAAAAAGCTTTTAATGAAAGAAAAATTAAGTCTTTTAAAAAAAAGCAGGTTATATATTATGAAGGAGATGTGGCCAATACAGCGTATTTAATGATATCCGGTTCTGTAAAAACAACAAAAATGACAGAAGACGGAAAGGAATTTATGACAGGAGTATATGGCGCTGAAGATTATTTTGGCATTACTTCATTATTTGCCGGAAAAGAATACAAAGAAACAGCAGAAGTTTTGGAAGAAGCCACCCTATGCTCAGTTCCCAGAGAAGTTATTGATCAATTGTTTTACAAATACCCGGATGTAGCAGAAAAATTTATTAAAATTCTTGCCGGGAATGTTATTAGTCATGAGGAGCAGCTATTGCAGCTTGCCTATTTTTCAGTACGAAAAAGGATGGCAGAGATACTGCTTAAACTCCATAGTAAATATAGAGATTCTGAAAATTTTGAGATTTCCAGAGAAAACCTTGCTTCCATGGCGGGGATGGCTATTGAAACGGTAAGCAGGATTCTCAGTGATTTTAAAGAAGAAAATTTAATAGATAGAAATGCAGGCAGGATTACGATACTGGATGTTTCACGTCTTCAGAAATTAAAAAACTAATATCTATCACTTTTTATAATGATTTTATACATTGAATAGTTCTATTGAGTTCAATACATTTGATTATTCAACAGACATTATGAAAGTGATAGTTTATAACATAAATCAAGAAGAAAAAGAACTTCTTGCGTTGGCTAATCGTAAAACACATACGATTACCATCATAACAGATCATTTGAATGAAAATACAGTTCATTTTGCAAAGGCAAAAGATGCTGTCATTATCATGAGTCAGGAAAATCAGCTTTCACATAGTTTTATCCTGAAACTTATTTCATTGGGAATACAATACATCATTCTAAGATCGGTAGAAGAGTTTTTTACTGATTTATCAACTATTATAAATTCAGGAATACAATATAATATTATTACATGTGCCGATTCAAGACTGGCGGTTTCCTTGATTATTGAAACCTTAAATGGTTGGGAAAAAAGTGACCATGATCATATCAAAACCTAACTGAGATCATGGTCTGCATGCTGGGTCAATAATACCTTTGGAGTATCAAACTAAAATAATTTTTATTATGAAAACTTTAGAAAAAACCAATCAGTCTCCACTGGAGAATGTGATAGAAGATTTCTGGAAAAATGACGGATTCTTAGATGAATCAATGAAAATGGAACCAACCATTAATATCATTGACAGAAATGGTGTCTATAAGCTTAAAGTATCAGCTCCGGGATTCAAGAAAAAAGATTTTAAGGTAGCAGTGGAAAACGGATCACTTATTATCAGCGCTGAAAAAAGTGTGGAGAAAAAAGAAGAAAAAGAAAATTTTGTAAGAAGAGAGTTTTCTGCTTCCTCATTTTCCCGCAGTTTTCGTTTACCGGAAAACATCACTTTGGGGCATATAAAAGCCAATTATAAAAACGGATTGTTAAATATTACGATCAGTAAAACTAATCTGGATAAAAAGGAAGTAAAAGAAATTAAAATACGTTGATTTCTTTCGCTATTAATTCATAAAACCTGTTATTCATTTTAAAATTTATTTAAATGTCGTTTCATCAAGATTATTTTCAAATGAGCAACAGGTTTATAAAAAAATAAAGAGATGGATACTATGATTATAAAATCCCTTGGAGGAGCGGAAACCGTTACCGGGTCCAAGCATTTGCTAAAAACTTCCGAGCTTACCATATTAGTCGATTGCGGATTGTTTCAAGGGGTAAAATCGCTGCGTGAACAAAACTGGGAATCTTTAAATATCGATTTAGCAGAAATAGATATTGTCATTCTTACCCATGCCCATCTGGATCATTGCGGATATATTCCCCTTCTTGTAAAAAACGGGTTTAAAGGTAAAATTTATATGACTGAACCCACGAAGGAACTGGCAAAATTAATCTTGCTTGACAGTGCAAAATTACAGGAAGAGGATGCAGAAAAAGCAAACTATCATCATTATACCAAGCATAATCCTGCAAAACCCCTATACACGATAAATGATACTGAAAAATCTTTTAAACAATTTTTTACTGTTAAGGAAAATATCAGCATACAATTAAGCAATCACATACAGTGCAGATTCAAGCCCTGTGGTCATATCATTGGAGCTTGTTCCGTAGAAATTGTATGTTTTGATAAAACTATTATTTTTTCAGGTGATATAGGGCGAAGCCACAGTGCTATTCTCCCACCACCCGATTTTTTCACTAAAGCAGACTTTCTAGTGATGGAATCAACATACGGAGACAGGCTTCATGACAATACAAATTTGTATGATACTTTGGAGCATTGGATCAATCTTACTGTTAAAAACCATGGAAATATAATTATTCCAAGTTTTGCCGTTGGCAGAGCACAGGAAGTTATTTATATTCTTTCCCAGCTAAAGGAACAAAACAAAATTCCATATAATCTTCCCATAATATTGGATAGCCCTATGGCTGCTTCTGCAACAGATATTATGGTTGAATACGCAGAATATACCACTGTAACTAAAGAAAAATGGTTGGATATTATTGAGCATGTCAATATTAATAGAGAGTATATGAATACTCAGGAAATCGTTTATGATAAGCAAAGTAAAATAATAATTGCAGGAAGCGGTATGTTGACAGGAGGACGCGTGCTTGAATATTTAAAACATGATATAGGAAACAGCCGGAATACAGTACTGATTGTTGGATTTCAAGCAGAAGGTACTCGCGGAAGAGCATTGCTTAATGAATCTCATGAGTTAAAAATTCATGGAAAATATTATCCGGTAAAAGCAAATATAGTAGAATTAACGGGATTATCTGCCCATGCGGATCAATCTGAACTGATGGAATGGATAAAAAAATATGAGAATCCCCCTAAACAAATCATGCTGGTTCATGGCGAACCCTCTGCACAAGAAGCATTACGAGTTAAAATTCAAACAGATTTGAAAATACCTGTTAAAATTTTGATGAAAGATAGGGAAGTGATCTGTTGAGATAAAGGATGATATTGTTTAATTGATTTAAAATTTACTTTATGGAACTTCTTACCAAAAATGCCATACAAATTCTGGAAGACCGTTATCTTCTGAAAAATGATAAAGGTATGGTAATAGAAACTCCAGATGCCCTCTTCAAACGGGTTGCAGAATATATTTCCGGTTGCGAAAAAAAAGATACCGCCAAATGGAGCCAAGCTTTCTATAAAGTAATGAGTGAACTGAAATTTCTTCCTAATTCACCAACACTTATGAATGCGGGCTGTGGCCATGCTCAATTAAGTGCGTGCTTTGTATTGCCCATAGAAGATAGTTTGGAAAGTATTTTTACGACCCTTAAAAATACGGCTTTAATCCACCAAAGTGGAGGAGGTACTGGGTTTAATTTTTCAGCTCTTCGTCCCAAAGGAGATCTGATCAGTTCTACCCAAGGGGAATCTTCCGGTCCGGTTTCTTTTATGAAAATTTACGATGCTGCAACTGAATATGTAAAACAGGGAGGTAAAAGAAGGGGAGCTAACATGGGGATCTTAAATGTTGACCATCCGGATATCGAAGAATTCATCATGTCAAAATCGGATAAGAAATCCATAGAAAACTTTAATCTTTCGGTAGGGATCAGCAATGCTTTTATGAAAGCAGTAGAAGAGGATTCGGATTGGCAGCTCATTAATCCGCATACTGAAAAAGTAACCCGAATCATCTCTGCAAAATCACTCTGGGAATTGATGGTAGGGGAAGCTTGGAAAACAGGTGATCCCGGATTAATTTTTCTCGATGCCATTAACAATTCCAATACAACACCTGATCTCGGTAGAATACAGGCAACTAATCCTTGCGGCGAAGTTCCCTTATTTGATAATGAAAGCTGTAATCTGGGCTCAGTTAATCTTTCAAAAATAACAATATGTAATAATGGGAAAAATGAAATAAATTGGGCTGAATTATCCCGGATTATTCATATTGGAATCCGTTTTCTGGATAATGTCATTACACTCAATCATTATCCACTGCCGGAAATTAAGATCACTACTTTACACTCCAGAAGGATAGGGTTAGGATTGATGGGCTGGGCAGAATTGCTTATTCTATTAAATATTCCATACGCATCTGAAAAAGCCTTGGTATTAGCAGAAAAACTCATGAAGTTTTTTCAGAAAGAAAGTTATAATGCTTCAGAGAAACTGGCACTGGAACGAGGTACTTTTCCAGGCTGGGAACTCAGTAAATTTGGAATTTCCAATAGAAAGATGAGAAATGCCACCTGCAACAGTATTGCCCCTACTGGAACTATTTCGGTTATCGCTAATACTTCTTATTCAATAGAGCCTTTATTTGCATTGGCTTATAAACGAATGGGTATTTTAGGAGGTAAAACCCAAACTGAGATCAATAATGTATTTATTCAAAAAATGAAAGATTTGGATTTATGGAATAAAGAAACGGAGCAGGTTGTTATAGAAACGGGAAATTTAAATGAGGTGAAGGCTATTCCTAAGAAAATAGCTGCTGTTTTTAAGACAGGTTTAGATATTCCGTGGCAATATCATTTATTACATCAAAAAGCCTTTCAAAAATATACTGACAATGCTGTTTCTAAGACCATTAACCTCCCTGAAAAGACTACGGTACAGGATATTTCAGATATTTATAAAACTGCTTATAAATACGGACTTAAAGGGATAACGGTGTATCGTTATGGTAGCAGAGCAGGTCAGGTACTACAGAAATGCAATGTTACAGGGTGTTGAATAGATGCTGTACGATAATTTAAAAATTATTTTTTATTACTTCAAAATGGATTCAATATTGTAGACTTCCTATTTTCACTACTAATCAAAAGTAGTCATTTCTGTTTTTAGTAAGTAAGGAAGCCTGGAGCTGGGAGAGGGAAGTGAGTTGAGGTTAAAAAAACACTTACAACCCTGTAATGTATTATTCATTTAAAGGCTGCTTCATCAAATTTTACGGCAACGTCAGAAATTGTAGCTCTGATAGTAATTTCCGACCTCACTCTTCCAGTTTCCAGCCTATTATCCTTAATTTTATGATCCCGAATTCGGGTTATTAAAGATTCCGATCTTTTTCCGTTTTTCAACGTATCATTCATAAAATCCATACTCCAGCTGTGGGGAAAATCTTACGGAATCATCACTGTTCCTCCGTTATTATGCCAGAACTCTTGTGTGATATAAGTCTGTAAATTATTTCATAAGGAATCGTGAATCAGTGAAAATATTTTTTCACTTAAAAGTGTTAAAGTTTTAAATTGTATTCAATAATTTTTTACTTTAGTAATAGAAACTAATATCACAAAAAGTTAACCACCAAGTTGTTAAATATAAAAAATATCCTCTTCAATAGAATTGAAAATTGAAATCATCTTATGATTTATTAGTTTACTAGTATTGTCCAAACAGACAATTGAGTTATCCCCCTGAGTAAAGTACCGTTATTGACCAATTACCAAATTAAAGATTATGTTTTCTATAATAATTAGCTTGGGATTGAAATTATTTATGCAATTTTTAAAAAGTAAACCAACACCATATCCTTTATTAATTTAAAAACTAAACCTATGAACATAAGAGAAGAACTAGTGATCCCCAGATGTAAATATCCATGGGAAACAATTGAAAGTCCTATTGCCAATGCCTTTGATGAAGAGGAAAAAGACTGGTATGATAATGATTACACTTTTATTTCTGAAGAAGGAATAAAAAGATGTAAGCCGCAATTCTTATCCAGAGTTGCCACCTATATGAATCCAACCTGTGATAGTGTTGCACGGATGCGTCCCTGTGCAAGATTAATGATCTACATTACGATTTTTGATGATTTTTTTGGATTAACACCTGCTGCTGAACTACAAGCTCAAGCTAACCGTGTTTATGAAATAATGATGGGCAATGATCCTGCTCCTAGTGAAATCGGCATTCTGAGACAAATGGCACAGGCAAGGAAAGAATGGATTGCCAATGGCATGCCTCAGTTTTGGTTAGAACGAGTATCCAAAAATTTCTATGAATTTATTGTATATGGTATGATGGAGGAAATACCTTTCAAACAATCAGAAAGAGTAATTTATCCTTCACTTGCGCATTATTTTTCTTTTAGAAAATATTCAATCGGTATGTGGCCTTATGGTGATTTAATAGATCCGGCTACTAATTCGCCTCTACCTGTGCATATTTATAATCATCCTCTTATACAGCGCTGCAGAGAATTGCTTTCCCTAGTTATTGTCATTCAAAATGATTTTGCATCTTTAATGAAAGAAATTGAAATTGAAAAAGAATGTTTAAATATTATTTTCATTTTAAGACATCATGAAAATATTTCTTATCAGGAAGCCTGTGATAAAGCCATGAAGCTGCATGATGAATATTGCCAGGAACTGGATGATCTGCACAAATCTATCCAGTATCTGAACTTTGGAGAATTTCAAAACATGGCCTATGATCACGTATATCACATTAAATTACAGATAAGCGGCTGTGCTAACTGGTATTATAATTCCGGAACTAAAAGATATGAACACAAGGCTTTTATTATACCACAATATGGTAGAGAAGGAGAGGATATTCATATTCCACACAGTGGTTTTGTGAAAAAATAATTCCTTAAGACCTAATAATAGAATAAGAAAATGAACTTTTATTTTCAATTTTCCTGTTTACTTGTTCCAAGCTGAAAAAGACAATAATACTAAAAATGTATTTATAGAATTAATATATTGCAAATGTTACTGAGATAGAATCAGTAACATTTGTAATATAAATACTTCCATGCTAACAGGTCCAGTTCTGGAGCAGCAAAAGTTTCTAAGCCTCAATAAACTCTAAAAGATCTTTATTAATTGTTTCGTGTTCCGTAGTAGGCATTCCGTGAGGGAAGCCCGGATATGTGATTAATTTTCCGTTTTTCAATAGTTTTGCAGATTTTATTGCAGAATTTTCGATAGGAACAATCTGGTCATCTTCACCGTGAAGAACTAAAACCGGAATATCCACCGCTTTCAAATCTTCAGTAAAATCAGTCTCAGAAAACGCTTTGATTCCGTCATAGTGAGCCACGATTCCGCCCATCATTCCTTGTCTCCACCAGTTTCTTTGGATACCTTCTTTCACCTCTGCGCCTTCTCTGTTGTAGCCGTAAAAAGGGATAGTCAAATCAATATAAAACTGGTTTCTGTTGTTCAAAGTCTGGTCTCTGATATTGTCGAAAACCTCCATTGGTACACCATCAGGATTAGTTTCGCTTTTCACCATAATCGGAGGAACCGCGCTGATTAAAACCGCTTTCTTAGCTCTTCCATTAGCATATTTGTTAACATAACGGATAACTTCACCACCACCAGTTGAATGACCGATATGGATAACATCTGTCAATCCTAAGAAATCTACCAGTTCCGACGCATCAGAAGCATATTGTTCAATTGTGTGATTATAAATATTCTGGCTGGAACGGCCGTGACCTCTTCTGTCATGAGTAATTACTCTGTAACCTCTCTGTAAGAAGAAAATTACCTGTGCATCCCAATCGTCTGATGATAAAGGCCATCCGTGGTGAAACATCAATACCGGTCCTTGTCCTTGGTCTTTGTAAAAAATCTCTGTTCCGTCTTTTAATTGTAGTGTGCTCATAATTTAATTTTTTGAATGTTGTGATTAATTTATTTTAATATTTTGTTGTCTTAATTCTTTAGCAAATGTAGGATGGTTCAATCTGTTTCTCGTTAATCTAGTTTAATATCGTACATTTTTTGATATTTTTTTATTTTGGGCAGCTTTATCCGCCTTCCACTCCCGCTATTTTTCCCATTGCAAACGAAGTGAAGCAATCTGTATAACTTTCCCGCATTCGCAATGATAAAAATGAGCTCCGTTCAAGTCGGGCTGCAGATTCGGTGTAAAATAAGGTTCAACTTTAAAAGAAAACTTAAGTGTTCTTCTTTGTCTTTTGACACCGTCGAATCTTTGATTTGTGGTTAGCTCTCAGTATTCTCCCTCAAAAGTTCAAACAAATCTTCCGCACCACCATCGAATTTCTTTCCATTCACGAAGAAAGAAGGTGTTCCGTTCACACCGCTCATAATGCCGCTTTCGAAATCTGCATCTACTTTCGCTTCTAACTCAGATTTCTGAATGTCCTCTTTGAATTTAGCGAGGTCTAAACCTGCTTTCTCTGCCAGTTTAAATAAAAACAGTTCGTTCAAGTATTGTTGATTTTCATAGATCGCATCGTGCATTTCCCAGAATTTCCCCTGTAGATTGGCTGCTTCCGCTGCGATGGCTGCTGGTCTAGCATATGGATGCATTTCAGACAATGGAAAGTTTCTGAAAACAAATTTGATTTGACTTCCATATTCCTTCATCAATTCTTTCAGAACCGGATAAGCAGCACCACAATATGGACATTGATAATCACCGTATTCTACAATAATGAGGTCGGCTTCTAAGTTGCCTTGTGCGTGGTCAGTCTGGCTGACGGCTGGTTTTAGTGACATAATTTATTTTGTGTTAAGGGTTTCTAAAGCGTCTAAAATTCCGTCTGCTCCTGGATTAATTGCCGTTGGAGACAGATAACTCCATTCGATAATACCATCTTTATTAATCACGAAAAGAGCTCGTTTACATTCACCTTCTTCCTCATCATAAACACCATATTTTTTAGCAGTTTCTCCTTTAGCTTCAAAATCTGCTAATAATGGAAAATGTAAATTTCTGGATTGTGCAAATGCCAGGTGACACCATTTGCTGTCTACAGAAATTCCGAAGATCTCTGCATCGTATTTTTTGAAGAACTTCAAAGTTTCATTGTACAAAGCCATCTGGTCGCTGCAAACCGGACTCCAGTCGGCAGGATAAAAAGCGAGAATGACATTCCTTCCTTTGAATTCTGAAAGTGTAATTTTCTGGTCGGGTGTTGCATACAATGTGAAATCAGGGGCAACATCGTTTTTTTGTAACATAATATTAGTTTTTAGTGTTAATTTTTGAGAGCAATAATCCGCAAGTCATCAGTAATAAAGCAGGAAAAATCAATGTCCATTTTCCCAAATAATCGAGTAGGAAAGGAGCGATAGATGCACCTGATAAAAAGCCAATCCACAACAGCAAAAGATGAACAGTATTGGATGTATATTCTTTTTTTTCTTTTTTATTTTCAGTCATCATCAGCATGGCAGTGTTCCTTGCCAGGCTGTTCAAAGTTCCGGTCACGAAATCTGTGTTCACTTTTTGATTTCCGACAGAAGTCACAATCGTGTTCATTATTCCCATTGAAAATCCGATGATCGCAATAGATGATACATTATTAATATCATAAAAATAAACAATTATTGAATAGAAAATGAAAATTCCTGAAACAATATAAAATGTTAATATTGGGTTCTTAATTCTCTTCCATAATGAAAGACAGGTTCCTGCATAAATTCCTAATAAAAAACAACTTATGACTGTAATTGATGTAATAATGATTCCAGATTTCTCAGTGGAAATGGCCGTTCCCAATGAAGTCGTATTTCCACTCATAAAAGAGACGTACGTTTTCCATTGTATAAAACCTGTGGCATCGATATATCCGGCAATAAAAGCTAAAAATAGGGCTAATTTCTCTTGCACCTTAATCGATTCAGATGAAACGGAAGAGTTTGTTTTGACGACAGAATTATCCATTATTTCGAGAAATTGCGTTCAAATCTTATTTCTTAGGCTGAATGAAAACTTTCTCAGTTGGTAATTTTTCAATTTCACCCTCTTTTAAACCAAAATTAGTAATGACAACATCTTTCGGATTTCCGGAAAGCCATTCGCTCAAATCAATCGACTCATATTTTCCGCTGTTAAAGCCTATCAGAATCCGGCAAACCGTATCGCTCGTATTTTTGATGTAATGCCCTGCTCCCATTGGAACGTAACCCACATCTCCTGCACTGAACTGCTCCGTTACGCAGGTAGATTCAGCTAAGAAAACCGACATTTCTGCCTGTCCTGAAATAAAGTATTGCCATTCGTCCGCATTCGGATGCCAGTGCATTTCTCTCAAAGCACCCGGCTGCAATTCCAAAATAGAACCCGACATTGTGCTGCTGATGGGGAATTCTTTACTCGTTACCAATCTCTGCAAACCTCCGCCCGGAACAATTCTCGGTTGTTGAGAATGCAAGGGATAACGGTGAAAACTTGTTAATTCAATATCCGATTCATCAGGTCTTGCAGCGGCAGCGAAAGACATTTCATCCGGAACAATTCCCGATGCGAAATATGCTTCTTTCTGAGGTAAAGCCGCCACTTCTTCTAAAGTTAAGCCTAAATTCTGAGCCACGATTTCAGCGGGTACACTTGAAACAAAATCGGTTACGCTGAAGGTGTGGTCTTCAGAAAAATTACCATTATCAAAAATTAAAATAAAATGGCATTCTTCCGTTCCTGTGGCTTGAATCGAGTGGCCGTACCCTTTTGGAAAATACCATACATCACCCGGTTCAAAATTATCGGTATAGCTGTGTCCGTCCGGATGAATAATCGTTGTACGTACCGTTCCTGAAATGACATAAGCCCATTCTGCAGCGTTCGCATGCCAGTGCAGTTCTCTCATACTTCCGGGTTGCAGTCTCATAGAAACTCCCGCAATGCCAATAGAAGCAGGGAAATCTTTTACAGAGGCACCTCTTGTAGTTCCGCCGTCATTGGTTCTTGGTTCTTTTTTCTCTAATTCGTATTTGAAACTTAATGATGTAGTATTCATAATGAGAAGTTTTTGTAATTAATGATCGTTTGTCTTTATTTCTACTGTAAAGCTACTTCGGAATGATGCGGTTTTGAAGTGATTTTCGGTGAATGGGCAAAAAGGGTCGGTGGAAATTTGAAAGAAGTAGTTGGTGTCTGTAGAGTAGAGAAAATAGATGAAAGACTTTCGATTTGAATTTTATTAATTGGAAAAATCTTAATGACATTGTTTTTAATAAAAATCCTTCACAATTTCGGATTGCGAAGGATTAAAATTCGGTTTAGATTTTTAAATAATCTATGTATTGCTTTATCTCACAAGAATAATTTTGCCTGTATGCGAACCGTCTTCAAGCAATCGGTGCGCTTCAGCAGCTTCCGAGAAAGGAAATGTTTTAAAAATCACAGGTCTGAACTGTTTAGATGCAATCAAAGGCCATACTTTTTTCTGAATCTCTTTGGCCAATTGTTTTTTGAACTCATATTCCCGGCTTCTCAAGGTACTTCCGGTGATCGTAAGCCTTTTTATCATCACTTTCCAAATGTCCAGGTCAACCCGACTGCCACTTACCGCATTAATGTGAACCAATCTGCCTTCAGGTTTTAGAATATTGATGTTTTTAGCCAGGTAATCACCCCCAATCATATCCAAAATAACATCTACACCTTCACTCTGAAGTTCGGTTTCAAAATTCTGAGTTTTATAATTAATGTATGAATCTGCGCCGAGTTGAAGACATTTCTGGCCTTTTTCATCAGAACCTACGGTGACAATTACTTTTGAACCCAAAGCGTGAGCAATCTGAATTCCCGTAATTCCAATTCCGCTGTTTCCACCGTGGAGTAAAAAGGTTTCTCCTGGTTGAAGATTTCCTCTCTGAAAAACATTAGACCAAACTGTAAAGATGGTTTCCGGTAAACTTGCTGCCTCAGCAAAAGTAAGATTCGCAGGAATGGGTAAACATTGACCTTCTCTCACAGCGACATATTCTGCGTAACCTCCACCTGCAAGAAGTGCACAAACTTTGTCTCCAACGGTGAAATCTACAACATCAGGTCCACATTTTACAATGGTTCCAGCCACTTCCAGGCCAGGAATATCGGCCACAATTCCATCTGGAGGAGGATAATTGCCTTCACGCTGGAAAACATCGGGTCGGTTGATTCCTGCGGCTTTCACTTCGATTAAGACTTCGTCTCCGGATATTTCGGGAGTAGGGTATTCCTGTAATTTCAATACTTCAGGAGCGCCATATTGTGTAATAACGATTGCTTTCATTTTTTTAATTCTAATATCAGATTAATTTCAAACTCTTTTCCAGGTCAGTTGGTGAGTCACCAATCGGGAATTGCTGATGAACGGTTTCTCACTTTCAAGATGTAGAAAACCATCTTTAAAGATAACGATTCTATTCTGAGTTTGCCCCGTCCAGTTGGGAAAGAGTGAGAGGTACATCGTGTGGCTCACCCATTGTTTTTCATCATCCGTTTTGAACGGCCCTGAATACGCAAGATAAGTTGAACCTTCCTGTGTATATTCTTCCGGCGTAGCATTGGTCCAATGTTCCTGATGAAAGTTTTCCCGGTGCGTATCCATAATTTGTGCCGACATATAACCATCAGGATTATACATAATCAGTCCTTTCGGATTTTTGCCCATTGGATGGGTGATTTCACCGCCGTTTACAGGCACTTCGATGAGTTCTACCAAAGTCCAGGTCCCCAGAAGTTTGTTAAATAATGTTTCCATAATCTTAAATGAAATGAGCGTACCGGAATACGCTCATTATCTTTTATTTGGGATTAAAATGGCTGATTATATTTTCCCGTCAATGCTTTATTTTCTATACTTTTTGCAAAGTTGGGGGTTTCTTCGTGGTTGTGGGCATCAGAAGCAGCTTGTCTGGAAGCGGCGGCATCAGCAAGATTCACGTTGTGTTCTTTCAGATATTCAAACATTTCCGGTGTAGCAGTTGCGTGAATTTCGTTGGTATACAATGTCGTGTTGTCATCAATTTTTGTTGCTTTCAATTCCCATAAAACCTGAACTTTGGTACGGCCGCCTTTGGTAATAGAATCTGAGATGGATAACATTCTGCAGTAATCAGGACGGTGCTCTACGGCTACATAATGCTGAACCATTAAAGCATCTCCGATGGTTTCAACGTTTAAAGAAACCGGTTCGCCATCATACGTGGTAGAAATAGCTGCTCCGATGTGCTGCGTAGAGCATCTCTGATATTCTGCATCGGGAAGATTGAGCAACCAATCTGCGATGTTAACTTTTTCGATTGGGGCATTGATAATCGCTGTAACTGTAGAGTGAGACAATGCGTTTTCTGGGGTTTGAATAATTTCCATAATGTTTAAAGTTTAATTGTTTGTATGTTTTAATTTGATGAGGTAAAGCTACATTCAACAAATTTCAAAATCAATTGATGCTCGATGAACAGGCGGAAAGTGTCGTTGGATCAGAAAAAATAAGATTGCAATAGTAGTTTGTACACAAGAAAAAATTATTTCAAACAAGTTGTTTTAGAGAAAAATAAAATGGGTTTTGAAGAACGTTTTAAAACAAAAATCCGTCTCAATATTTTTTGAGACGGATTGTATTTTATATCATTTTTCTTTCATTGATAAAGCCATTTCCTGATTAATTTAGTGTAATTCGGCATCACCACATAAATCACTAAGAAAACCAGAAAACCCGTACTCACCAAAGTGTCAAAATATCGATTGGCAGGGATATTCATTAATCGTAAGGAGGGCAATAAAAGCAATTGCATCAGCAATGATAAAGGATAAATGGCAGACCAGGTGGCCAGATATTGCTTCCAGCGAACGGGAACTTTGTTGTCCGATTTTTCTCCGTAAAACAGAAAATCAAGTCCCGATTTGATTTCGTAATTGTCTTCTTTTGTAAATAACGGATGAGCTTTGTCAATAAGCTTTTTTCTGGTATCAGATTCCATCCAGTTTCTGAGATTATCAATCGTATCAAAGCGGATAATCACGGTGTAAACAAATGTGAGATTTGGGATCGGGCGAACGATTTGCCAATCGATAAAACCTTTGGCGCTTTTGGAAATGGGCAGGATTTCATCCAGCCATTTTTCATATTCGGCTTGTTTTCCGTCGAGAACGTGATGGGTGATGACTACAGATGCGCCTTGAGTTTCCATAATGAAATAGGTTTTTTAATTAATTCAATGGGTGATGGATTTCATAAATAATTTGGTTTCGGAGAAAGATTTCAGCAAAATATCTTTCACCCCTTCCAAAGCTTTTTCTGAGGCCGGATTTTCTTCGACTGTTAATTCCAAAATATCTAATTTTTCCTCTAATAAAGGAAGCAGACCCATGATGGCAACACTTGATTTTAAATCGTGCGCTTTCAATTTCAGCCATTTAAAATCTTTGTTTTCATAAGTGAGTTTCAGTTCCTGTAATTGATGAGGCGTGAGGTCTAAGAACTGTTGGGTCACTATTTTTTCAAAATCTTTGTCGCCGTTGCTGATGGACTTCATATAAGTAAGGTCGATGAACTGGTAGACAGAAGTGATTTCTTCGGTTTCCGTTTTTTCGTTTTCTTTCAAACCGAAATTGGAGATCAATTTAAACAATTCGTCTTCTTTTATCGGTTTTGAAATGTATTCGTTCATTCCGCGGCTCATGCATCTTTCGCGTTCGCCTGCCAAAGCGTGTGCGGTCATTGCGATGATTGGAATGTTCAGTTTCAGTTCTTCACGAATTGTTTGCGTGGCAACATAACCGTCCATTTGTGGCATTTGAATATCCATTAAGACCAAATCACAGTCGTTATTTCTGAGAAATTTTACTGCTTCCAGACCGTTGTTTGCAGTATCAAAATCGATGTTCCATTGTGACAGAAGATGTTTCATCAAACTTTGATTGATAGCGTTGTCATCCACGATTAACACTCTTAAAGGTGCATTCGATTTATCTTTAAAATAATTTGTATCAACTGTAGGAATCACATTAAGTTGTTCTTGCGCAATCGCATAAGGAATGTAAAAGTGGAAAGTAGTGCCTTTTCCCTGTTCGCTCATCACTTCAATATCGCCGTTCTGCAACTGAATCAGGCTTTTCACAATCGATAAACCAAGTCCGGTTCCTCCGTAATTTCGGGTCGTTGAATCTTCTCCCTGATTAAATCTTTCAAAAACTTCGGTGAGTTTTTCTTGATCAATCCCGATTCCTGTGTCCGAAACTTTAAAGCCGACAACAACTTCGTTTTCGGTCTGTTGTTTATTATAAATTTCGATATGGATAGTTCCCTGATGTGTAAATTTGATGGCATTTCCGATAAGGTTGACCAAAATCTGAGTCAGTCTTGTGGCATCTCCATTTAAAGTATCAGGAATGGAGGAATCTATTTTGCTGGAAATCGTTAATCCTTTTTCTTTAGCCCGTTCCACAAAAAATGTTTCGACAGAATTCACCAATCCATTGATGCTGAATATGCCTTTGGTAATGCGCATCATTCCGGCTTCGATTTTTGATAGATCCAGAATGTCGTTGATAATTGCCATCAGATTTTCTCCCGAACGCTGAATGGAGGACACAAATTCTTTTGAAGTTTCGTCCAAAGGTCTTTTCTGTAAAAGATTGGTAAAACCTAAAATTCCGCTCAATGGCGTTCTTATTTCGTGGCTCATATTGGCTAGAAAATTTTCTTTGGTCTGTGCAGCGACCGATGCTTTTTTCTCTGCTATATCCAATTCCTGAATCAGCAACTGCTGACGTTTGAACTGACGAAGAATGTGATAACCAACAATTGAACCGCTTAAAATCAAAAGAATAAGCAACGAAATATCATACAGTCTCGCTTTTTTTCCCATCTCTTCAGTTTCTTTGCTGAGGTCAACCATATGATGTTTTCTGCTTTCATAGATTTTTGCAGTAATGGAAGTGATTTCGTTCGAAATTTTCCTCGCCCTGGGATTGGCAATGGAAGTATTGTCATCCATATTTCCAAGGGTGTGATAACGGAGCAATAATTTATCCTTCGTTGTTTTCTTTTCCATTGCAAGAACGCTCAATCTGTAAATCAACTTTTCTTCAACGTTGTCTGAATTGTCTTTGGAAAGTGAATCCAGGAAGTTTTCTATCTGACTGATTTTTTGGTCTATTCCTTCTAGATGAGTTGTGTCGTTGGTTGCAATAGAAGCCCGGATTCTGCTTTCAACGCCGAGAATATCGCGGTCGATTTCACGCAAATGATTACTCGAACGTAACTCGCTCAAAAGCCGGTTGTTATTTTTGATGAGTTCTTTGGTATTTTTAGCTGAATTGATTTGAACCGCTATCAATAGGAGAGAACCCGCAATAAATGTGAGGATGATGAAATAACTGAACCGTCTGTTTCCCATTACTGAAGATATTTTTTTCATAAGTGTTTGTGCCTATTTTAATTGTTAAACCACCCCGTTAAAAATTCTTTGAATTTTCGCCACCAGTGCCTCAATATTTTTTATTTATTTAATTGATTCGGCGAATCTCATTCCTGGATTTTCAGAGGAGGGGAATTTTGCGTTCGAATAAGAACGGTAAATTGTCGCAGCCCGGCTTGAACGGAGCTCTTTTTTGTCATTGCAATTGCTGTAAAGTTCAACAAATTGCTCAAGTTTCTCCGCAATGACAAAAAAAGCGGGAGTGGAAGACGGATAAAGCTGCCCCAAATTATTTCTTAAAAAACATTCATACGTGAGTTGAGTGCCTTTCTGTAAGCATCTGCAACGGGAATGAATTTTCCGTTTATCATAATTCCGCCGTCCTGAAGCGTGTCTATCTTGCCCACAGAAACGATGTAAGAACGATGAACTCTGATGAAATCGTCTTTCGGTAAGCGTTCTTCAGCCGTTTTCATCTTGCCGTGAATGGCGAACATTTTTTCTCTTGTGTAAAATTTAACATAATCGCCCATTGCCTCCGCATAAAAAATATCATCGAGCTTCAAACGCCTTGTGATATTGGAATCTCTAACGAAAAGGAACTCATCTTTGGTGACTTCTACATCTTCTTTTCTGCTATCAAGAATTGCCTGGGCCTTGCTTACCGCCTGTAAAAATCTTGCAGTCATCACAGGTTTCAGAAGGTAATCTGCGATGTTGAGCTCGAAAGCTTCCAGTGCATATTCTTTGTTCGACGTTGTGAAAATAATGATGGTGTCTTTCCCGGAAAGGTTTTTGGTGAGTTCTATACCGCTCATTTCCGGCATTTCGATATCGAGAAAAATCAAATCGACGGAATTGCTCTGCAAGAAGTTGTAAGCCTCAATTGCGTTGGAAAATTCATTGATAATCGTGAGGTTGGGGACTTGTTTTGCCAAGTGCGCCAAAGTTGTTCTTGCGATATCATTGTCATCGACAATTAAGGCTTTCATAGGGATAGTTTATTATGGTTGCCACAAATATAATTATTCCTTGACTTATTTACTCAATTATCTGAAGTAAGAACGAATCAACCAGGCCATTTCTTCGTGCGTTTCTATCAGGCTTGTGATAAAGTCGCTGGAACCGTAATCTTTGTATTTTTCCGCAAAAGGCGTAACGTTTCCTCTAAGAAAATCGATGATGCTTTCGTGGTCGCTTAACAAATCTTTCATATAGCCGAGCCCGTCGTTGGTTCTGTCGCTGTATTCTGTAAGATGGGTGAGTTCCAGATAGATTTTCATGGTTGCAGGAGCATAATGGCCGATTTTTCGCATACGTTCTGCCACGCTGTCAATCAGTTCATCCAATTGTTTGTATTGCTCTTCAAAGAAAATGTGGTTGGCGTGGAAATTATCGCCGGTGACGTTCCAATGGGCGTTTCGGGTTTTAATGTAAAGTACAGTTTCATCCGCTAATAATTGGGCTAATTGTTCTGCAACAGCTTCTGTGTTTTGTTGGGTAAGTCCGATGTTTGTTTTCATAATAATAGAATTTAAATTGTTCTTTTTAATGATGTAAAGTTCGGCTGGAGATCTGTTGTTTTGAGAATTTTTTCGTTGAACGGGCACAATGAGTCGTTAAATTCGGGATAGAAAATATTTTATCTGAATTTGATTTAAAACTCATTTATTAAATTGATGACAGAAATAATAAATATAGTAGGGGAAATAGTCTAATGCGGTTCAACGATCCGGGAAAGGTGGTTTTCTGACATAGTTTTACGTTTTGGGATGGTTATGATCATCTGGTGAAACCACACTTCAATACCGATGAAATTTCTGATAGAATACTTTAAATGACCTATTTCTGACAGACTGAGCATGTAACGTGAAAAAATAAAATCATCAAATATAAAACTGTAAGTTTTTGATAAATAATCTTTTATAGGGGTGGAAAAGGCAATAATCAACTGATTATCTCCTTAAGTGGGAAGCAGAGTCTGTCTTCAAACACTTTTATAGATGACTTAGTTCGTTTCTGTTGTTATAGCAAATATAAACTGTAGATTATTAAAAATATATACACCTAATCAATAGAGCAGATTTAATGCAAAATATTATCATTAAAAATTGCCTGTCTGCAACATCTTTATTAATATTGTGTTAATATGTTAATAATGAAATTTTACGGTTTTCCTAAGGCTTATAGAATGTTATTCCTTCTGTTTTTCCTTGTTTTTTCTTCTTGTAAAAAGTCTCAGAAAACGTCAGATAAAATTAGTATCGGATTTTCCCAGGGCCTGGGAAATCATCCCTGGAGATTGGCCATGAACCATTCGATGGAAATACAGGCCTCGCTTCATTCCGAAGTAGAACTGAATATACAGAAAGCAGAAAGTTCTGTTAATAAGCAGGTTCAGGATATACAAAAAATGATTGATCATAAGGTGGATGTGATTATCATTTCACCCATTGATCCCGAATCCTTGGTTCCTGTGGTGGAAAAAGCAGCTGCCAAACATATTCCCGTTATTTTGCTCGACAGGAAGATCAATTCAGAAAAATATACGACCTACATAGGCGCCGACAACTTGGAGATTGGTAAAGAAGCGGCCAATTACATTCTTTCAGATTCCAAAAATTATAAAAAAATAATCGAAATAAAAGGGGATGACCAATCTTCCCCAACCATAGAAAGAAGTCTTGGCTTTCAGGAAATCATTAAAAACAATCCCAACACAGAGCTGATAAAAACCTTTAAAGGTCTTCCGGCAGAGGCTTTCAGGAGAACACTGGATTCCTTGGGAAATCAAAGTCTGTATGTTTTTGCTTTTAATGATGAGCTTGCCGCCATTGCGTGGCAGGCTGCAAGGAATAAAGGTTTGGAAAATCAAATCAAATTTATTGGCGTTGACGGGCTGAATACAAAAGACGGCGGAATACAATTGGTGTTAGATGGAAAGCTGAACGCCACTTTACTGTATCCGACTGGTGGAGCAGAAGCCATAGAGACTGCGATTAAGATTCATAATGGTGTTGCTGTTCCGAAACGAATTAAGCTCAACACAACGATCATTGACCGGATGAATGCAGAAATTATGCGCAATCAGTTTGATAAAATCATCGAGCAGCAGGGGGTTATAGAAAGTCAGGTACAGGCGGTTAAAAAGCAGATCGAGCTATATTCTTCGCAAAAAGAATTGTTCCGATGGTCTATCATATTGTTGGTATTGATGTTTTGTCTGGTTGCCTATGCTATTTACCTTATTTATGCAATTAAGATCAAAAATAAGCAGCTTATGCTTACCAATGAGAGAATTACTATTCAAAGAAATCAGATTGAAACCATTGCGAATGAGTTGAAAGACAGCAATGAAGCGAGGGTTAATTTTTTTACGGGATTGTCTCACGAATTTAAAACACCCATTACGCTTATTCTCAGTTCATTAGAATCTTTGATGGATTCCGGTAAAACCAAAGGTACAAAACCATCCTATGAGCTGGAGCTGATTAATAAAAACTCCAACCGATTATTACGATTGGTGGATAACTTGTTGGATTTTAGGAAAATAGAAAATCAGACTTTTAACCTGAGGGTTTCCAAAACCAATATTTATGATTTTACCTATGCCATTTTTCGTGATTTTGAAAATGAAGCTAAGAAAAGAAATATCAAATTCGAAATTCATTCACAGAATAAAAATCTTGAGCTCTACATAGACAGAAACCTTATGGATAAAGTCTATTTCAACCTTTTGTCCAATGCTTTCAAATTTACGCCGGATAATGGAAAAATTGAAATTACGATTCAGGAAAATGGCAATCAGGCAGTCATCAGATTCAAAGATAATGGAATCGGGATCCCCGAAAAAGAGATTATCAATGTCTTCGAAGCATATTTCAAAGGTTCCAACAACAGAAAAAACAGTTCAGGAATCGGGCTTCATCTTAGCAAGCAGTTCATTCAGCTTCATCTTGGGAAGATAGACGTGAGCTCTTTTCAAGGAACGGAATTTATCATCAGTCTTTACAAGGGAAACAAACATTTCAACGAAGACCAGATGGTAAAAGAGCCCAGTCTCGCAGATACAGAAAGCTTTGTAAACGATGCCATTTTTACTGGAGTTGAAGATGAGACTATTACCCAAATGCATGAATCTGATAGGGAACGGTATTCGCTGCTTTTGGTCGAAGATAATTCAGATTTGTCCTTCTTTTTAAGCAAAAAGCTTAAAAATGAGTTTGAGGTGATGGTTTCTGACGGTACGGATGCAATTGATAAAGCTTTGAGTGAAATTCCGGATATTATCGTCTGCGACGTTAATCTTCCGGATAAAAATGGTTTTGAAATCTGTGAAATCCTGAAAAATGACCTTCGTACATCACATATTCCTGTTATTCTTCTGACTGCTTTGGACAATAAAGAATCGTACCTGCAGGGACTGAAATCAGGTGTTGATCTTTATCTCACAAAACCCTTCAGTTACCCGATTCTGATACAATCGCTGCGTGCATTGCTTTACAACCGTGAAAAGCTACGTTATTACTATACCAACAATATCGGCAGGATTGTAGACAGCAAGTCGTTTGGAAGCATAGAACAGACCTTTGTGAACAATCTGAACCAGCTTATCAAAACCAATATCGACAATCCGGACTTTTCAGTAGAAAATCTTGCAGACCTGCTCAATATTTCCAGAATTCAGCTTTATAGAAAGATAAAAGCGATGTTTGATGTGAACGTGAGCGATTATATCAACAATTTCCGTCTGGAACAGGCCAAATCAATGCTGCAAAATCCTGAACTGACGATTTCTGAGATTGCATACAAAACCGGTTTTTCTTCCCCGAATTATTTCTCCACTGTTTTTAAAAATAAGTTTGGTATATCCCCGAATGCCTTTAGAAAGTCTGCAGGGAAAGAGTGATAAAAATATACAATCAAAATGATCACCTATTTGAATGTAACAAGGTAATAACAAACCTGAAGCATATTCTATAGGGAAGATTAATTTTCACATCTGCTATTTACCATATTCAGCAGCCCATCAAACGGCTGCTTTTTATGATACTTTTTCAACAATGCAGCTTCATCCGGACGAGTAAACAGCTTTCCGGACCATTGATGATAGTACTTGTACATATTACGGACTATCTATACATGAAATTCTTAAAAGTTCCTGACTCAAATACCATACATCTTGACCCGTTTTTCGGTTAACATTTTCATAACACTACTTATTCCTGAATCTTACATACACTAAAATCCATGTAACATTTTTATAAAACCATGTTACATGTTTGTAACCTGATAAAACTTTAATAAAATTAATATTCAATAAATTATTGATTTTCAGTTTGTTGGATTTGTTTAACAAATAATTAATCTTGCTGAAATATTTAGTTACATAATTAAACCTTCGGATTGCCGCCCCGGGATATATTAGCCACAAACAAATAAATATTTTAACAGATGAATAAAATTCTTATGTGGTCTATCACGGCAGCTTTGGCAGGATTTCTTTTCGGGTTTGATGTGGTCGTGATTTCCGGCGCAGACAAAAAATTGCAGACGCTTTGGAACAGTTCAGATGCATTTCACGGAGCAGTCGTAATGGGAATGGCATTATGGGGTACAGTGATAGGTGCCATTTTCGGAGGGATCCCGACTAATACATTAGGACGGAAAAAAACACTCTTGGTCATTGGTGTCTTATATGCGTTTTCTGCCATAGGCACGGCACTTTCCAATGATCCTTATCTGTTTGCGTTTTTCAGGTTTATGGGCGGTTTGGGTGTTGGTGCTTCTACGATTGCTGCACCGGCCTATATTTCAGAGATTGCGCCTGCAAAAGATCGTGGCAGAATGGTTTCCCTGTATCAGTTCAATATTGTTCTGGGGATTTTAATTGCCTTTTTATCAAATTATTTATTAAGCGGTATTGGCGACAACGACTGGCGATGGATGCTTGGTGTACAGGCAATTCCAGCAGCGATCTATACATTATGTGTGCTTACCATTCCGGAAAGTCCAAGATGGCTGGTTTCCCATTCCAGAATAGAAGAAGCGAAAAAAGTGATGAAAATTCTGAATCCGGATCAGGATTCTGAAAGCTTGATCGCACAGATGGAAGATGACCACGCCGAATCGCCAAAGGAAAATATCTTTATGAAAAAATACCGTTTTCCGCTGATGTTGGCTTTTCTCGTAGCCTTTTTTAATCAGATGTCAGGGATCAACGCATTCCTGTATTATGCACCAAGGATTTTTGGTGAGGCAGGTTTGGGTGAGAAAACAGCACTGCTCAGCAGTATCGGAATTGGTGTTGTGAATATGGTTTTCACTTTGGTTGGCGTTAATCTCATTGATAAAGTCGGGAGAAGAACACTAATGTATTTAGGTTCCGTAGGGTATATCATTTCTTTAGGATTGGTTTCTATGGCGTTTTATTTCCATTGGTCGGGATTGGCGATTCCTATTTTCCTGTTCCTCTTTATTGCTTCACACGC
Source organism: Chryseobacterium sp. StRB126 (assembly GCF_000829375.1). NCBI lineage: Bacteria > Pseudomonadati > Bacteroidota > Flavobacteriia > Flavobacteriales > Weeksellaceae > Chryseobacterium > Chryseobacterium sp. StRB126. The sequence goes on along the minus strand of NZ_AP014624.1, from coordinate 3,816,627 downwards.
CATTGGTCAGGGAACCGTGATTTGGGTATTTATTTCGGAGATTTTTCCAAATCATCTCCGGGCATCGGGACAGGCTTTCGGAAGTTCCACACACTGGCTTCTGGCAGCAATCATTCCATCACTGATTCCTACATTGTTTTCCACCATCGGAGCTGGAACCGTGTTTTTGGTCTTTACTGTTGCAATGGTATTCCAATTATTATTCGTGATGTTTATGATGCCGGAAACGAAGGGTATCTCTCTGGAAAAATTAAGCAAAACACTGACGAAATAGATTTAAAAAATCGATGTAATCATGAAGAAAAACACCTCTATAAATTGAATAAAATGTTTTTAAATAATTCAAAAAACTCCTATTAAATAATCATAATGAAGAAAATCATATCAACTTTAATCATTGCTGCCACGTTTTATTCCGGGCTCAATGCACAGTCGGATTCGAAAGCGTCTGAAGAGCAGCTTTACAGGCCCAACTATCACTTCACTCCTCAAAAAGGCTGGATGAATGACCCAAACGGACTTTTTTATTTTAACGGAACTTATCACTTATTTTTCCAGTATACGCCGTTTCAGAGTGTGCCGGATTTTGGTAAGATGCATTGGGGACACGCCATCAGCAAAGATCTTATCAAATGGGAAGAACTGGCTCCTGCCATTGCTTATGACGAGAATGGCGCCATATTCTCAGGAAGTGCAGTTGTGGATAAGGATAATACATCAGGTTTTGGCGATGGAAAGAATGTTCCGTTGGTAGCAATTTTTACCTATCACAATATGAAAAAAGAGCAAGCCGGAGAGATTGACGCGCAGTCTCAGGCAATCGCTTATTCTTTGGATAATGGAAAAACCTGGACCAAATACAGCAATAATCCTGTATTGAAAAATCCAGGAATAAAAGATTTCCGGGATCCGAAAGTTTTCTGGGATGCGAAAAGAAAACAATGGGTAATGGGATTGGCGGTACAGGACAGGCAGCATTTTTATGCCTCAAAAAACCTGAAAGACTGGACTTTTCTTTCAGAATTTGGTAAAGATTTCGGGGGACACGGCGGCGTTTGGGAATGTCCGGATCTTTTCCCGATAAAGGTAGAAGGGACCAATGAAGAAAAATGGGTCCTTATCGTCAACATCAATCCGGGTGGACCGAACGGTGGTTCTGCTGCCCAGTATTTTGTAGGTGATTTTGACGGGAAAACCTTCAAAATGGATGATGTTTTTACAAAGCAGCTCGAAAAAGAAAAAATAGTCTGGCTGGATTGGGGACGTGATAATTATGCGAGTGTCTCTTTTGATAACGTTCCCGATAACAAAAGAGTAATTATAGGCTGGATGTCAAACTGGGATTATTCACCGAATGTGCCGACGGAAAAATGGAGAGGAAGTTCCACTATTCCTCGTGAAATAACATTGAAAAGGACCAAAGATGGTTACATTCTGAAAAATATTCCTGTTTCTCAGCTTAAAAATTACGAAGGAAAGGCCGTTAAAAAAGAAATTAATCTTGTTTCGGATAAAAAGCTCATCAGTAAAGGAGAAATAGACCTTTCCAAAGCTGTTTTAGATATTGATTTCAAAAAAATGACCAAAGGAGTTTACTCTTTTGCTTTGAAAAATTCATTGGGAGAACGTGTGGTTTTCGGAATTGATAATAACAAGCAGGAACTGTTTATTGATCGTACCCAATCCGGGAAAACCGATTTTAAGAACAATTTTGCAGACAGGGTTTCAAAAGCACCATTGGCAAAAAACTACCAAAACGCAACGTTCAAAATTGTGTTGGATAAAACTTCCATTGAAATTTTCTTCAATGACGGCGAAAAGGTAATGACCGAAATCTTCTTCCCTAATGAAATCTTCTCGGAACTGAGCTTATCCACCGATACCAAAGGAAGTACTGTGAACTTCAATGCTCATCAGATTAATATCAAATAAAAACTATACTATGAAGAAATACAAAATAGCCATTGCCTTTTGCCTCCTGCCTTTTTCGTATGTATTTGCGCAGGAAGTCATTAAAGGTAAAGTAGTTTCCTCAAATCAGAAACCGTTGAGCGGAGTGATCGTAACCGTTTCGGAAACAGGAGCCAATACCACAACAGACAGCAGCGGTGCATTTCAGATCAATGACCTGCAAAAAGGAAATACTTTAGTTTTCACGTATCCGGATTATTCTACCCGTGAAGTTGTGGTGGATGAAAAGACAGTTCTTAACATCGTTTTAGCTGCAGAGAAAATAAAAAGCATAGATGAGGTCATTGTAACCGGATATACCAAGCAGAAAAAAGCAGACATTACCGGTGCGGTTTCCGTGGTGGATATGAAAGACCTGAACAAGCAGGCCGAACCCAATCCGATCAAATCTTTGCAGGGAAGGGTAGCGGGTGTTAACATCACAGCCGACGGATCTCCTTCCGGCAGTAATACAAAAGTGCTGATCCGTGGGGTGGGAACCCTTAATAATACAGATCCACTATACGTAATAGACGGAGTTCCGACAAAAGCGGGAATGCACGAACTTAATCCGAGTGATATTGAATCGATGCAGGTGCTGAAAGATGCATCCTCGGCAAGCATCTATGGTTCCAGGGCTGCCAATGGAGTGATCATCATCACGACCAAAAAAGGAAAAAAGGGAAGATGAGAATCGACCTCAATTATTATACGGCCTATTCACAATATGCAAAAAAAACAGAGGTTCTGAACGCAAAACAATTCGGACAGGTGCTTTGGCAGGCGAATATTAATGACGGACTGAACCCGAATAGCAACAATCTGAGCTACAGTTTTGACTGGGGTGTTCAGAATGGCACTCCGACTTTATACAACAGCTATGTTCCGGAATACCTGGATGCCGGAAAAACGATTAAATCAGTTAATACCAACTGGTACGATGAGGTTTCGCAGACCGGAATTGCCAACTCGCTGGATGTTTCTGCTTCGAGTGCTTCGGACAAAGGTTCTTATTTTTTCTCTCTGGGATATTATGACAATAATGGAATCGTGAAACTGACCAATTTCAAAAGATTGTCTGCCCGTGTCAATACCTCTTATAACTTTTTTGATGGAAAACTAAAAATCGGGGAAAATTTCACCTTCAATAAAACCAATGAACTGATGGATCCCGGAGTTCTAGATCCTGCTTTACGTGCTTTGCCCATCATTCCGGTTCATACGGTAGACGGAATCGGGTGGGGCGGACCAGTTGGCGGAATGAATGACAGGCAAAATCCAGTCCGACTTTTGGAATATAATAAAGACAACGGCTATCAGTACCAAAGATTCTTCGGAAACGTTTATGCCGAATTGCAGCCTGTGAAAAATCTGACCTTAAAATCCAGCTTCGGAATCGATCTTTCCAATTATTACAAAAGAATGCTGCAAAGAAGCTATGTTTCGGGCTATCTGCAAAACAAAACCAATGCAGTGAACATTGATCAGTCAGACACCGAAAAATGGACTTGGTCCAATACTGCACAATACACTGCAAAAGCAGGAAAACATCATTTTGATGTTTTGGGCGGAATGGAAATGTACAAGGATACGTTTAAAAATACCTGGCTGAGAAAAGAAGGATTTCTGATAGAAACACCAGATTATATGTATCCCGATGCGGGAACAGGAGATGCTTTCAATGGTGGAAGTTCTACCTATTACAGCCTATTGTCCTACTTCGGGAAATTCTCTTATGATTATGACAACCGTTATCTTTTCTCTGCAACAATACGTTATGACGGCTCTTCAAGGTTCGGTAAAAACAACCGTTTTGGAACTTTTCCTGCATTCTCGGCAGGATGGAGAATCAATAAAGAACATTTTGCAGAAAATCTGATTCCGTTTTTCTCAGATTTGAGATTAAGAGCAGGTTGGGGGCAGACTGGGAACCAGGAAATCAGCAATTCAGCGGTTTATTCGCTGTATATCGCCAATTATGCAGGAGGAAATCCAACGTGGGCAACATCTTACGGGACGGCTTACGATATTTCCGGTGTCGGAAGCGGATTACTGCCATCAGGATTTATCGCAACGCAGACAAAAAATGACGACCTGAGATGGGAAACGACCACGCAGACCAATCTTGGTCTGGATTTCGGATTCTTTAATCAAAAACTGACAGGTAGTATCGATGTTTATAAAAAAGCAACAAAAGACATCCTGGTACTACCGCCTTATCTGGGGGTGATCGGAGAAGGAGGAGACCGATGGATTAATGGTGCATCGATGGAGAATAAAGGGATTGAAATTGCATTGTCTTATCAGAATGAAACTGCTGGTGGTTTCCGCTACGAAATTTCTGGGAACATCTCGATGAACCGCAACAAAATTACTGCACTTCCACAATCCGTTATCAACAATTACGGTGGAAACGGAACAACAGATAATATTCTGGGACGCCCGGTCAACTCAATGTACGGTTATATTGCCGACGGACTTTTCAGGACGCAGGCAGAGGTGGATAATTCTGCAAGCCAGTCGGGTAAAGGCTTGGGAAGAATTCGTTATGCAGATCTAAATGGTGATGGAATGATTGACGACAAAGACAGAACGTGGATTGGCAATCCGAATCCGGGATTTATGTATGGTATCAACCTCAACTTTTCCTATAAGAACTTTGATCTTTCAACATTCTGGCAGGGCATTGGTGATGTAGATGTCATCAATTCAAAAAAATACCAGACTGATTTCTGGAGCGTGGATGATGTAGGTTCCAATAAAGGGACAAGGCTCCTGAATGCGTGGTCTCCACAGAATCCCAATTCGGATATTCCTGCGCTTACGACAGTGGACAGCAATGCAGAATCCAGATTCTCATCGTATTATGTGGAAAGCGGAAGTTATCTGAAGCTGAGGGTTTTACAGTTGGGTTATACTTTCCCGAAATCTTTAACGGAGCATTATAACATTGCTAATTTCAGGATGTATGCAAGTGTTCAGAATCTTTGGACGATAAAATCCAAAAGCTTTACAGGAATAGATCCTGAAACGCCGGCATTCGGTTACCCGTTACCGCTGACGTTTAATTTTGGAGTTAATTTTTCCCTATAATTTTTAAATAATAAAAAATGAAAAAGAATATACTTTTAACAATAGCTTTTGCCTTTTTGCTGGGAACTACTTCCTGCAACGATTTTCTGGACAATGAGCCGAGAGGTGTCCTGTCGGAAGCCGATGTGGTAACCCCTCAGAATGTGGATGGTTTTGTGGTTGCAGCCTACGCATCTCTTGGAAACGACCATTATGATACTCCTTTCAGTCTTTGGCCCTATGGAAACGTCCGTTCTGATGATGCATACAAAGGAGGAAGCGGAACCAATGATATCCAGACCTTTCACTTTTTTGAAATTTCAAATAATATCCGGTCAGACTTCGGTGAGTTAGACAGATTATGGTATCTCAATTATGTAGGGATTTCCAGATGTAACAAAGCTATTGCCGCACTTAAGCAGCTTTCAGATTCCGACTATCCTAACAAGCAGAGGAGGATTGCCGAGATGAATTTTGTAAGAGGACATTACTATTTTTTGCTGAAGACATTATTTAAATATGTGCCTTATGTGGATGAAAATACACCAATTGATGATTATCCGAAAATCTCAAACAGGGCAAAGACAGACCAGCAGTTATGGGAGGCTATTGCTTCTAATTTTGAATTCGCAGCGGCTAATCTTCCTGTAACACAGTCGGAAGTCGGAAGACCAAAGAAAAGTGCTGCTTATGCTTATCTTGCTAAAGTAAGGCTGTATCAGGCGTATGAGCAGGATGATAACTATACGGTAACCCAGGTAAATCCTGCCACCCTTCAGAAATCTATTGATGCTGCCAATCAGGTGATCGGAAATTACACTTTGGAGCCTGACTTTGGGTATAATTTCCTGCCGGGAACACATGAGAACGGCCCGGAGGCAGTCTTTTCCATTCAATATTCCGACAATGACGGAACGCTTTTCGGAAGACTCAATTACGGTGATATGCTTTCTATGCCGCAAGGTTTGGGATGCTGTGATTTTCATAAGCCAAGTCAGAATCTGGTAAACGCATTCAAAACGACACCGCAGGGACTGCCAATGTTCGATACTTTTAACGATGTAGATCTGAATTACAACCAGCTGAACAGCTATAAAGTAGATCCTAGATTATATCACACGGTTGCATTGCCCGGACTGCCCTGGAAATACGACGAAAACAAAATCTTTCAGGAAAGCTGGAGCAGAAGTCCGGGAACTTATGGGTATTATTCTTCATTGAAGGAAAATGTACCTGTAGGATGTGGCTGTACCGTGAATGTAGACCCTTTCTACGGTAATTCCAAAAACAGAATCATCATAAGATATTCCGATGTTTTGCTGATGAAAGCCGAAGCGCTGATAGAACTGGGGCAATATAATGAGGCTTTACCACTGATCAATCAGGTGAGACAGAGAGCTGCCAATAGTACTGTTCTGACTGGAAGTTACACCACCAACAATTTGATCAGCAAGTATGAGCCGGGCGTGAACTGCACCTGGAACCAGGATTTTGCAAGAAAAGCGTTGCGATGGGAGAGAAGAATGGAGTTTGCCATGGAAGGAAGCCGTTTCTTTGACCTTGTGAGATGGGGCGTTACCGCTGGAACGATGAACAGTTATTATTCTGTTGAGAAAACCAAAAGGTCTTACTATTCGCAGGCGGGATTTGATCACGGAATTGAGGAATACTGCCCGATTCCATTGGCACAGATCAATTTCAGCCAGGGACTGTACAAACAAAATAACGGATATTAAAAACAAGATAGGAATGAAAACGATATTTAAAAAAACTCATACTATCATCATTCTGCTGATGTCTGCGGCTTTTATCTGGTCTTGCGACAGTCAGATGGAAAATGGCCTTGTTACGGATGTTTCAGTCAATATTTCTTCTTTCAGGGTGAATGGTGTTTCTGGGGAAATTGACCATAAGAATGATAAAATCACACTAACACTTCCTTATGGAACAAATGTTAAGACATTGGCTCCGGTTATTGAAATTCCTCAGGATGCCGTAGTTTCGCCGGTATCAGGAGCAACGATTGATTTTTCACAGCCGGTTACATTCAAAGTGAAAAATGGTAATATCTACAAAAATTATCAGGTAACTGTAAAAGCTCAGGATCCAATTCTCAGCTTTAAAATTAACGGATTATCAGCTACCATCAATAATTCGGGCAAAACCATTTCTCTTACAATGCCGGAGGGAACAAATCTTACCGCATTGCAGCCAATCATAGAAACAGGAAATGGTGTCAGCATCAATCCTGCATCGGGAACAGCTATTAACTTTACCAGTCCGGTTTCGTTTACTGTTTCTAATGGCAGTCTTACGGAAGTGTATACGGCTAAAATAACAACACCTGTTTCCGGACCGTCCGTTGCATTCCTTGGAACGGCTGCTACAAGAACAGGATTGACAAATCCGGATGAGATTGCAGCTTCTGACTGGCTTTTCGGGAAATTTTCAGGGGCAGTATACGTTTCGATTGCTGATGTTGCAGGCGGGGCGGCGAACCTTAGCAATATTGATGTAATCTGGTGGCATTTTGACTCTGCGACCACTTTACCGGCAGAAGCGATGAGCCAGAATGTGACTTCTAAAATCAAGACGTATCTTAACGGCGGCGGAAATATATTGCTTACAAGCTTTGCGGCACAATATGTTGACGCATTGGGAATCGTTCCTGCAGGAAAAGGACCGAATAATGTTTTCGGAGATTTTCTTCCCAACGGATTTATAGATACAGGAAGCGATTGGGGAATCTCTTTCAAAGGATATGAGAATCATCCGGTTTTCGATGGTGTTCAGACGTACGAATCCGGGAAAGCGAATCTGCTTCAGAAAGGTACATTCCGTCTGAATCATACAGCCTGGTGGTTCCTTCCGGATTGGGGTGGGTACGTAAATGGTGCCGGATGGAGAAACCAGACAGGCGGTAATAATCTTGCCAGTGAAGCCTGGGACAATACTTTGGACGGACGTGTTGCCATCGCTGAATTTCCTGACGGAACGGTCAACAAAAAATGTATGGTCATTTGTACGGGTGCTTACGACTGGTATAATGAAACCGTAAACGGAAACCCAAGCCAGCCTAATTCGTTTCAGGATAACATCAAAAAGATGACGGAGAACAGTCTCAATTATCTTGTAACCCATTAATATCAGAACCCATGTCAATTAAAAAAATATATGCAGCAGCCATACTTGCGCTGGCTACATTCTCCTGTCAGAATCACGATTCGGATACGGAGGTTAATCCGGAAGATATTTACAGCAAAACCAATATCTTTCCTCAGCCACCGAACCAGTGGATGGGAGAGAGCAATCCTTATTATACAGAAGGGTATGCAGGCGATGTAATGCCTTATTATGAAAACGGAAAGTTCCATCTTTTCTTTCTCCATGATGCGAAAACAAAACCCGCAGGAGAAGGATTCCACGATATTCATAGCTTTGAGACCAGTAATTTTACGGATTTTACGTATCAGGGAAGACAGATTCCTTACGGAACGTCATCAGAAGCTGATTTTGGAGTAGGAACAGGAAGCCTTGTAAAGGCGGGAAATACTTATTATTACTATTATACCGGTCATAATGAAGCCGCTTCGTTTCTTTCAGGCAATCCCCGGGAGAGTGTTCTGCTGGCAACAAGTACGGATATGAAAAACTGGACGAAGATCAGGAATTTTAAAATCACTGCTCCGGCAGGATATTATGATTATGAATTCCGTGATCCGCACGTTTTCTTTAATTCTGAAGACGGAAAATACTGGATGCTGGTTTCTGCTCAGACTTCTGACAGGAAAGCGGTCGTACTGAAATTTACCACCACCAATCCGTCAACAGGAAACTGGACTGTAGAAAATCCGATTTATACGACCAGTTCTTCAGAAAATTATATAATGCTGGAATGTCCGGATCTTTTCAAAATGGACAATTATTGGTATCTTGTTTTTTCTGAAAACTGGAGCAGCAATCCCGGAACGCATTACCGCATTTCGACTTCACCAAACGGACCCTGGACTACACCTCAGAATGACCGTCTTGACGGCTCTTATCTGTATGCTGCCAAAACGGTTTCGGATAATACAAACCGTTATCTGGTAGGATGGACAGCAAGAAAAACTCCTGAAAATAATACCGGTGGAAAAGACTGGGCAGGAAATATTGTTACGCACAGGCTGGTTCAGAATTCAGACGGAACGCTGGCTGTGAAACCGGTTTCAGGATTACCCTCTGTATTTGGTCAGAATGCTGTGCTGGCTGTTGATAGAATCACAGGAAATGCATCTCAGAATGGAAGTAGCTTTACTTTATCTGCTAATTCTCAGGTTACTTTTTCAAAACTTCAGAAGGCCAATCAGATTACCTTTACCTTGAATGCATCTGCCGGAAAAGCAGGAATGATTCTGGCACACGATACCAATGCCGAAAGCGGAGTTAAGATTGCAGTTGAACCTGGAAATAACAGAATGGCAGCGTATGTCATGAATTCCGGTTCGGAAGATCTTATGAATTCTTATTCGTTAAGTTCGGTTTCAGGAACATCCTATACTGTAACGGCTTCCATAAGCAATGATGTTTGTGTGATCTATATTAATGATAAGATCGCTTTTACCAACAGAATTTATACTATAGTTAATAAAAAATGGAGTATTTTTAGTTCTTCAGAGAGTTCATTCAGTAATATCAATATCAAAAATCCCAATTAATGTTTATCAATAAGAAAATTAATGTAATAAGTTTTGGAGAAGTTCTTTTCGATGTTTTTGGAGAAGAGAAAAAAATTGGCGGTGCCCCTCTCAATCTGGCTCTCAGAACAGCTTCGTATGGCTTTCCCGTGACAATGATCAGTGCCGTAGGAAATGATGAAGACGGAAAGATAATTCTGGATTACACCAAAGAAAATGCTCTTGAAACCGCCGGAATCATTGTTTCTCCGGAATACGAGACAGGAATTGTTCAGGTTTCCTTAAATGAACGTGGCTCTGCAACCTACGAGATCAGGTTTCCTTCTGCGTGGGATTTTATCAGTGTTGATGAAAAAATAATGGATATCGTAAAAGAGACCGATGTATTCTTCTATGGAAGTCTTGCCTGCAGAAATGAGGTTTCCCAAAAGACGCTTTTCTCCCTGTTAGATTCCAACAATAAAATGTTTAAAGTTTTCGATGTGAATTTAAGAAAACCCTTTTATAGTATTCAGCTTCTGGAAAAGCTTATGAGCAGGGCAGACTTTATCAAATTTAATGATGAGGAAATACTGGAAATTGCTGCCGGAATGGGATTTGAATCTGAGAATCTGGAATCAAACATCAAATTTATATCAGAAAAGACAAGCACGCCTGCAATCTGTGTAACTCTAGGAAAACATGGTTCTATCCTGCTGTGGAATGATCAGTTGTACAGACACGAAGGTTATCCTGTGAAAGTAGCAGATACAGTGGGAGCAGGAGATTCTTTTTTAGCCAGCCTGATTGCGAAACTGCTTTCAGATCAAAATCCGGATGAGGCCTTAAACTTTGCAAGTGCCGTGGGTGCTTTGGTAGCGAGCTATTCCGGTGCAAATCCTAAATTAGAAAGTTCTGAAATAGAGACATTTCTGAAACAGAACGCTTATTGATTTAATAATAATCTCCAATATTCCCGATAATAAAGAAAAAACTCCATAAAAACAATGGAGTTTTCTTTATTTTACCCGAGTTCGGGATCATAAAATTAAGGATAGTAGGCTGGAAGCTGGAAGAGAGAGACTGAAAATTACCATCGGAGCTACAATTTCTGACGTTGCCGTAAAATTTGAGGAAGCAGTATGATTATCCATACGGTTCAACGAATCAACGTTGTTGATTCTACCTTTGCCCTCTAAAAATCAGCGGTTTCAGAAATGAAATCTTTGCATCAGAAAAATACGTCATTAGCCCATCATCTTTTTAATCAATAAAATCCTTAAAACTAAGAAGGCTCTGCTGCACAAAGTCTCCCGACTTTGAGCTCGTAAAATAAAATCAATTGCTTTTAAACTTGCTCCAAAGTCAGGAGACTTCGGAGAGCTAGGGTTTGTTTCCTTTTCGAATGGTTAATTCTCCAAAATGTTTGATGGTGGATGTTCCATCTTTAAGCACTGCAATAGAAACAGAATGAAATCTTTTGTCCTCTAATAACTGAAGAGCATTTTCCAACCATTGTTCCAACCTGTTTGGCTTTGAGGACACTATATTTCTAAGCATTCTGTTGTTCTAACCATTTTAAAATTGCTTGGGTAGTTTCTTCTGGCTTTTCTTGTTGAATCCAATGGCCACAATCCAGACTCACAATATCCAGATTAGGAACAATATTTTTTAGGTTTTCGGATTTGGGAATCGTGTCCTGTTCACCATATATCATCAGGGTCGGTTGATGAATGATTGGGGGTACATCCGCTATTAAGTGCCAGTTTCTATCAAGGTTTCTGTACCAATTTATACTTCCTGTAAACCCTGATGATTCGAAAGCAGAAACAAATACGGATAGTTCGTTGTCTTCCATTAGGGGTTCCCCCAGTGGATTTTCTGCTCTTGCAAGATTGATCATTAGCATTCCGGGCTCTGGCGGTGTTAGAGGTACATTTTTGCGGAATATATTACGGAGGAACTGAGCGGTGTTTTCATTCATTATAGTATCTGCTACTCCTGCTTGTCGATTGAAGTGAACAAAATAAAAGTCTCCTCCAAATATGGCTTCCATCAACTCAATCCATGGTTGTTCTCCGCGCTCTTGATAAGGCAAAGCCAAATTTATTATTTTATTTACCCGCTTAGGATGCAATAGTGCCAGGCTCCAAACAACATTGGCTCCCCAATCGTGACCAACAAAAGTGGCATCTTCATATCCAAAGTAATCGAGTAGTGCGACCAGGTCACCTGTCAAGTGTACAATATCATATTCAGTGACTTCGGTCGGGCTGGAAGAGTTGCCATAACCTCTCTGATTGGGAATGATCACATGATACCCAGCTGCAACCAATCCTGACACCTGATGACGCCAGGAAAAAGCATGTTCCGGAAAGCCGTGGCAGAGTACAATAGGTTTTCCAGTATTCTGTTTACCTGCTTCAAAGACTTCCAGTTCCACACCATTGACTGAAATAAGAGTGGGGTTGGGAAAATGGGTTGAGTGAAGCACTGAATTAATTTCGTTTGTCATTTTTATTCTTTTAAAGATTAATTAATGATGCAAACTTACAGCAGCAACGTGACAGCAGTGTGTCAGTAGTCAAAAATAAATTAGATCTATTACCTGCTGCGCAAAATCTCCCGACTTTGAGCTGGTACATAAGATTATTTCCTTTTAAACTTGCTTGAAAGTTGGGAGAATTCGGAGAGCTAGGATTGGATTCAATTGATGAATTTTCTAATTTTTGATCTATTTGTTATTGTAATTATTAATTAATAGATGATTCTAATACAATTTGTTGAATGTTTTTAATGTCAGTACTCATGTTAAATTTATCGAATTTATATTTTATATATCTTGAGGTAAAGTCATCATGTGTAGATAGTAGAATTTGGTAGTCTATGAAATCATTTCTTACAAGTTCAATGAAAGTGTGAATATTTAAATCATCCATTGTTTGAACCGGATCGTCAATAGATAAAAATTTAAAATTATCATTAGTATTGTACACTTTATTTAGTGATAAACAAAATGCTAATGATACAACTGCCATTTGGCCAGAACTGAGATGATATACTATGTCATGATCTGAATAATTTCCTGTCTTAAATCTAACATTGTTACTTTGACCTGTTGAATGTATCTCGACAAATATACCTAGCCCCTGTTGGTAACTCTGAAGAATTTTTCCAGAATAAATATAGAAGGGAACTTTTATTCTTTCAATCATTTCAGCTTTATGGTCTTGGATAGTTTTATGTATTTTATTATAAATACGATGAATTTTATTTAACAACTCTGATAGTTTATCCAGCCTTGTCTGTAGGAAAGTAAGTCTTGTATTTACCATTAAAGCATAGGATCCCGATAAATATATTGCTTTTTCAAGAATCATTTCATTTGTTATAATTGAAAATTTTTCTTTATCTGCGTCAAAATATTGGATATATAAATGTTTATTTTCTATTAATAATTCATTATACACTAATTCTGCTAAAAGAGTTTGCTCTAAAAAAAATTTAAGTAAAGCTTGTTTTTCGACAATTTCAGCTAAAGTAGTTGGTGGCTGAAGGAAGTTTATTTCATTCAGTAATTCACTATTTAAGATAGGATAGCTTTCAAAAATTTGATCCGTTAAATCCCTTAAATTAGTAAATCCTCTGAAAAGAGCAATAACAGTTTGCTCTGTAACTTTGTTGTTAGATATAAATAATTTTGCTGAATCTGCTATTTTAGCATGTACCGCTTTCAAGCTTTCTTCTAATTCTGTTTTTTGTTGCAGTTTTTGAGCATTATATAATTCTAATGAAAAAGTTTTAGACTGTATTGCAGATTCTAAAGATTCAAACGAATCAAAACTTGAATCACATAGAGGACAGTTTGTTTCAATAATGTGATCAGTATGTTTTATTTTATTAAACTCTTCAAGAATTTTATTTCGATCAGAATTTATTTCTGAAATAATTCTACCAATATCCCCCAAATCTCTGTTTATGTCTTTTATACTATTCTCAAAAACAAGATAATCGGAATATTCTTGATTTTCAGGTAAAAACAAATCAAAATATTCTTTTTTGATAAATGTAGTATTGCTAGTTTCTAAAAATTCTCTAGCCTTTGCTAATTTTGAATTGATTGTTTCTAGGGTTTCCACCAATTCAGTACTATAAATGGGCTTTATTAATATTGCTTTTAATATTTGCTCATTAGCAAGTACTTCGTTATTCAGTTTATGATATCTTACTGACTTTTCGTACTCATCAGGGGAAAAGTTATTTCGAAGAAGTAATAATTTAGAAAGTAAATCTTGGTAATAATTAAGTTGTTCCTTAGCTGAGTCTAAATTTCTAAACGGTAACTCCAAATCAAAATCAAAATCTTTTTCCTGAAGTAATTTTTTATACTCTCCTGTTTCCGAATCTTGTAAGGAATCTCGTAGTTGATTTATTTGTTCATCAATTCCTGTTTGTTGTCTCGTCAAGGTATCTTTCAATTCCTGAAGTTTTTGTTTTTCACCTTCTTCCTTTTCGATGTTAAAAAGAAAGCCTAATGAAGCTCCTTTGTCATCTTCATTTTTACGCAAAAAATAAATACTATCTTCCTGTTGAATGTAATTAAACAGATAGTATACTGATGATAAATCAACTCTCGAATCTGCGCCGTAAATTATAGCATTAATTTGATCCTGTTGAGTAGGTGAAAGTTCTGAAAAATCATCTTCAGAAAAATGAGTTGGGTTTGTGGAGAGAAATGTCGTAAAAATATTTCCTGCATCTCCGGGGATAAAATCTCTTCCAAAAACTTTTTTTGTGGGTGATTCATCATCATCATAAAATTTTATAATAATATATTCGGTATTCGATGTCGAATCATGAAGCCATAACTTAAGAATAACATCTTCGTTATCAGTATTTTGAAAAAAAGGCTTATTCTTATTGTTAGTTTTCTTTTGAACATTCTCAAACAAATTTATTCTTTTAAATTCACCTGTAAGACAGATTTCGATAACATCAAAAATAGTTGTTTTTCCAAACCCATTTGGACCTGAAAGAATGTTTACCTGTACGTTTGAATCATTGAAATCAAAAATTGTTTTGGACTTAATTCCTTTAAAATTCTGAAGGGATATTTTTTTTAATTTAATCATTGGGAAAAAAACTTAAAAGGTCATTTATTTCAGTTTCATCCTCAACCCTACTAAAATCGAGTTTTTTTATTTCATTTGTCTTACTAAGTAAAGTTGTATAAAGAGGTATATCATAATCAAGTGTATTTGTGATTTTCTCACTGAGTGCTGTAAATCCTTCTCTATCTTCAGCAAGACTTAAAAATGGAAGTTTTATAAATAACTCCATGATGACAACATATTCAGCTATATCAGTTTTATATCCAATTGAAGCAAAAACATTAAAAAGCTCAATATTGCCAACCTTCTTCCTTAATGAAGGTATCAATGGGGAATCAGTAAGTTGAATGATCGATGCGTCAGTATAAAGTACTACATATTTTTTAAAAAAATATTCATCCTCCTCAAATAAAAGAATCTGTTGTTGTAACTCTTCAATAGATTCTATATTATTACATTTAACTAGTACAATTAAAGAAGAATTTTTTTCTATTGTAATTTGTTCGCCATTATTTACAATCGTAGTGAAGCCATCTAAAACTCTTTTATACTGTTCGTTCTCCTTAATTAATTCTTTACTCTTTAAATTAATGAAATCTGCTTCTGAGATATTTACTATAAAAAAGTATGATTTTTCCTCTCTCGTGTAACATTGAAGTGTTGCATTTTCTACTATAGTATAGCCGGACTCATTTAAAATTTTGCTAATTATTTCCTCCATTATTTAAATTTAGTTTTTTTAATGCGCTTTCTCTGTTGATAAGTTTGCTATTAGTAAATGACATAAATTTTTTCTTGTCATCAATTTGTTGTTCAGTATTAGGAATATTATTGATATTTGGATTTCTTGAAACAAGATCAACTTCAATATATTTATTAATTAAAGAGTGATTTTCCCACAATAGATTCTGGGAATCGATATTGATCAATATATTTTTGATGACTTCAAGCTGGTCTTGTTCTTCTTCAATAATTGCAGTTAAAATATACCTGCTTGGTTCATTCTCTATATGATATTTTACCGCATTTTCTACTAGCGAAGGGTCTGAGTGAATAATATTTATAATCATTTTAAAGAATACCTGTTTTAATCCGTTTCCATTATAATAGATCTGAGAATGCTTTAATCTTTCTGGAGTTTCATGTAAATTTAACCTTTGAAGAAAGGATAAAAAATTAGTATCATTTAATGTATTTATCTGTTTGAAAATATTTTCTTCAAGAAATTCTATGCGTGCTTGTTCTAAATCTTCAGATTTTAATATTTGTGCATAGGTATCATAGAATAATTTCCTGCACTCAAAAATCTCTTTTTGTACAAATGTTTCCCTACTCCTAATTAGATCGTTAACTTCGGATAAACAAAATTTGATATCAAACAAATGTTTATGTTTTTTTTGATGCTCGTACCTAATACGATGATCTAGTTCAAAGGTTAACCTGCAATAAGCTTCAGAGATTACGGCATCATTTTCATTGAGAATATTATTTAATTCTATTTTTATAAAATTTTCAATTTCAGTGGTTCCACAGTGGAACTGTGTTGTTGTATATTCGTATCTTCGGACATTATTAGTATTCCTCGTGGTAGAGGTATCCCAATCACTTATTTCTACTGCTGTATGTAGAAACTTATCATTTCCATCTTCAAAAGCCTCATTTAATACAGCATTATATTTACTTTTATTTTGGTTTCCATCAGAATAATATGCTTTAACCTGATGAACTGTTTTGTAAAGAGGATTAGCCCCAGGAATATCTTCGTAAATTGCAACATCTTCATGTGTTTCAAATTGTACAAAATGTGTATTTAGATTGATTCCCGACTCTTGCATAGTCCGCAGAGCAACTAATAACCCTACCTGACCTTGATGCGAATAGCCACTCCAACTAGCTGTAGCGTTTCTATCACACATTATTTTTCATTTTAATAATTTTTATGATTATAAAAGTCTTTTAATTTTATATTGTTTTTTATAAAACGACATTAACAATATTCTGATCATTATCAAATCTACTCATCTGTTTATGATTTACGTTACGGTTTCCCATAAACAGCAAAAATAAAAACCCTCTTAAAATTTTCAATCAGTATTTTTACTGTATTTCTAGAGAATTTTGCCACAAAAAAAATCCCAACTCTCGTCAGGATTTATTTTAGAAATAAAAAATTTTCTTACTGAAAACATCCATTATTTCCCAAGATACTTTTTAACCGCATCAACGGAATCTCCAACAGCTTCAACTGCTTTTTTCAATTGGTCTTTGGTAACCCCAAGTTTTTTTGACCAATCGTTTAATTCCCACTCCTCGTTCACATTTATTCTGATTGCATCCTGTGGTCTTTTTTTACCTAAATCATCGGGCATAATAATTTTTTTTTTTGATTAATAAGAGCAAAGGTAAACAGCCTTTAAACCATATCCTTACGGTTTTCCGTAAAAATAAAAAATCCCAACTTTCGTCAGGATTTTCTCTTATTTTGATTTTTAAATTCTTTTTGTAGGTGATCGATTTCACTTTCAATCTTCTTTAATTCTTTTTCATTGAGTTTTGTAAATAAATGTAATAGATCAATTTCAAGAAAATTACAAAATAGAATAAGACTTTCAATGGTTGGGTTTGTTTCAGCTTTTTCAATTCTACCAACATGGTTGCTTGAGATATTCAGCTCATTTCCAAGCTGAAACAGAATAACAGTTTTTAATTCTTTTTGCAATGTAGCAGAGGTTTCTACGTAAAGAAGGAAAGCAATTTTATATGATTGTAATTACAAATGGGAAGTCGTTAATTCCAATTCTAGTAGGTGTTTGAGCTCCTTTAGTCAAGATATTTACTTGAGATTTTGCCTGCTCAAATATATTTCCTGCGGAATATATTGAATTTCTAAAATATTCGTGCGCATAAATTGCTATATCAATCATTACTTGTAAAAAGAAAAAATTATGGGCGCTTTCGTCAATATCACAAGCAAATAAATATAGTGTCCCTTCATCAGCATTCTCTATAGCTGAATTAAATAATTGAGCAGACTCTTCACGAGTGAGAGGAGCTTTCACGGTTCCCCCGTATGCATATTTGGGTACTAATCTATTAATCCTCTTAATATCTAATTCAAAATCGATGATATCTCTACAAGATTCAATGATATGTAGTTGTTTTGGGCAGGAATATTGAATTTGACCAGGATTAATTATCGTATGTTCTTGCAATTGAAAAATTTGAATTCCATCTTTGTTTGCTCCATGGCCAATTAGTACTACAATTAAATAATCTTGATTATTTAACATTGTTAGGTTATTAAGAGTTTCTATATCAGGTTCTTCTAGTATAATTATTTCTGAGTCAAAGTCAAATGCTCCACCTGCATTACTAGTAAAAAAATCAATATAAAGTTGGATTATTTTTCTATCATTAATTAATTCTGTAGGTGTTTTACTATAGCCTTTTATAAATAAAACTTTCTTTTCCAATTTCATAAACTTTAAGTTAATAGGATTTTATAAGGCTTTTTAACAGATTGCCTGAACAGCAAAAATAAAAAGGCTCGTGAAATTTTCAATCAGTATTTTCACGGAATTTCTAAATGATTTCGAAAATTTTGTCAAAAAAATAATCCCAACTTTCGTCAGGATTATTCATTTATAAGTTTAAAGAAATCAGATAAACTAATTTTTCTTGCTTCGCATATTTTAAAAAGTGTTTCAACTGGTATTCTGTAAGTTTCTTCACTTTTAATTTTTCTAATGGTACTTTCTTCTACGCCATGATTTTTGGCAAAAGAATTTTGTGACTTGCCTTCTTGAAGCCAAGGTATCAACCATTTTTTTGTAATGTATGAACAAATTTTTTCGTTTATATCTGTCATAGAACAAATGAAATAATTAAATAATAAAAAATTACGGTCGATCGACCGTAATTAAATTTCTTTTCTTACATTTATAAAAAAATACAAACAATGAAAAAGATAAAAACAGATTTTAATCCCCGGTTTTGGGTAGACAAGAAGCACTCCGGGTTGCAGCTGATGGAAACTTTCTTTCAGTTCAACGAGCTGGATGTTTCCAAAGAAAGGCTCAACAATATGATGAATTATGCAGTAAAAAGAAATAGCTGGATCAATGAAGACCCGGCGATCATCTTTGAGTTTTACCATTCGATGAGATCATTGATCCGGGCAGGGTATCTCATCATGCTGAAAGACAGGAAATGGACGGTCGATACCAAGACTGAAAAGATTTCCCCGTGGGTACTTGGCCTGCTTTCGGAGAAAGAATACCGGAATCCTCTGCTGGTTTTCAAAAATGCATTCAGAGAATACACCCTCAAAGAGTTTGATTATTTTATGTCTGGAATCGTCTATTTTTCAATGGGTGTCTATGAAAATCTACCGGAAAGAAATATCGTGATGCCCTACATTCATACGGTTAAAATGCTGGATGCTGCCCACCTTATACTTCAAAGAAGGAGAGAAAAGAAGATGGAGGACACCCATTCAGAATAAAAAAGTTGAGCGTAATGAAGCTAAAGCTTTGCGTTAGAAAAACATACCATCATTACATTATTTTGATTACAAAGATTAACGCAAAGTTGATGAATAATTCCGATTTATGGTAAGTGGGCAAAGTGATGCGGCTTTGTCGCTGATGAAGCTGTATGCTTTTCCATGCGCTTCGACGAATCAACGAGAAATGATTGTCAATCATCATTTCTCAAATATTGTGTTTTATTGTCTCTGTTGCGCAAGGTCTCCCGAGTTTGAGCTAGTAAATAAGATTATTTCCTTTACACTTGCTCCAAAGTCAGGAGACTTCGGAGAGCAAGTGATGCAAACATCACTTGTGATTTTACAAAATGTAGCGTAAACTTCGTAGATAAATAAGAAATGAGGCTGTCTCAAAAGTGTCTTTCTGAACACAGACTGAAGGTCTGCGAACGAAGTTCTGAAATGTAGTGAAGAATCTTATATATGTGGTTATTAAAGAGATTCTTCCTTCGTCAGAATGACAAAAACCAAATTAGTTGACTTTTGAGACAGCCTCATTATATTATGGTGCTTTTACTTGCTCTATCTTTATGTATATTTTAGAAAGGTTGGGTTGGGCACTGCCTGAGGTAGGGGCTCCTGCCATAATGGTTGCGGTATAAGCGGTTTTTGAAGAAGCATTACTGTCTATCCAGGTATATCTTCTATGCTCAGGTCCACCACTGGCTCCATCTATAATTCCTACGTTCCCCCAGTAAGCACTTCCTACTGCTCCAGTGCCTTGAGGAAACCAAGTAGCTGATGCATCTCCCATACCACCCCATACTCCTGAAGTAATATTGTTTGTGGTTACAGCTGCTCCAATATAACCGCCATATTCGGTATTATAATTCCAATACAGATTAACGGTAGCACCTGTATTATTATACAATTGTACATTAGGAACTGCAGCGGTTGTACCACTTGTGGTATCAAATATTACCCTGATGGAATACTTCCCATCTGGGGTAGTAAGAGGGAAAGTATAGGCTTGTTTTCCGTTGGGATCGGTTGTTAAGGTAGGATATCCCATCGCAGCGAGAGATGAGATGTCTGCACGACTGCTATTTCCCACTGTAGCGGTACAGTTTTGTCCTGCTGTTAGGAAAGGAACTGCAGTGCTGTTCAGAGGAAGAGTCATATCATTACCAGTGGTAGGAGTCCCGGTCACGGAGAATACCAATTCGCCATCACCAAACTCTAGGGTTCCGGGTCTTAGCTGGAAGGTTAATCCGTTCACTGTAAAGGGAGCTCCGGAATTATACGCACCTCCGTTTCCTTGGCTATAAGTAACTCTCAGGTTTCCGTTGAAAGGAGTACCTGCAGTATAAGTAGAAGGATTTAAGTAAGCTGTGGTACATTGTAAAGCTGAAATCGCCGGAGAGATGGCATTGGTTGCCTGTGTAAGTCTCTGCCATAGCGCTCCATCAAAATAATAATAGCCCATAGCATTAACAAGGATACGTTGTCCTGTGGCATCTCCACCGGTAACATCCGTAATATAAATTAATGCTCCTCTTTGATCACTGCCATAGGTAGCAGTATTAGCTGTAAGCTCAGCTCTTGTAAGCCTCGGAGCCTGTAATCCGAATGTTTGTGTGTTATCCGTAATCACTCCTGAACCATCTCTTTTAGCAGATACATCCATCGTTGTTTTCGGTAAAGTTGTATTGAAGCCTACTTGGGCAAGGGAAAATCCAGAAATAAGAATAGCACTGAATTGTGTAAATTTTGTTTTCATGTTAAGGTGTTATTTGGATAAATCAAATATAACTTTTTTTTATGAAAAAAATAAAAAAAATCATTTATTGTTGAAATAAAATAATTAATTCGTTATATTCTATTGAAATATGGGGATTTTGAATGGGTTTGTAACGTTTTTAATTTCAGTGTTTTATGCTTGGTTAAAACTATTTATATCAAATTTTCCCAAATTCTATTCTTCTCTAAAATATGATGTTTTTTATTTAATATACAGATATTTGTACTCATTATTTTATTTCTAATCGGTTCTAATATCTTGATGGCATCACTAAATATATTATAGTTAAATATAAATGGTTATCAATGAATCTGATAAAATGTCCAAAATCTACTGATTGGATTGTCCTGATAGAATTACCTATCTTGGAGACAAGAGAATGGTAATAAAACCCAGAAAGAATCGGCGGAGTTGATTTTTGAAGCGAATGTTATTGATCAGCCTCATCCTAATCTATTTCTTCTTAACACAATTAAAAATAAAGCATATTTTAAATAGAAACTTTGCGTTTATCTTTTTAATCAAAAAAAAAATTTCAAACACGATGCGTTGAGTAATATGTGTTTTATAATCGATAAGAAGTAGAATTAACATTTTTATAAAATACTATCGGGCACATTCAGGTATATAACGCCATATTTTTTTCTATATTTAGAACTATATTAGTATACATGTTTATTAATGTTTAATAAAATGGCTTGTGTTTGTATTTTGAACTCTAAAGCATGCCTAAATTGTGATATAAAAAAAAGACAATGCCAATAAACCCACTACCTCCGGATGGAGGCATGTTATATAAAGAAACAGATATGGCTCAGTTTTTCCCTGAGCCATTAAATGCAATAACGGCTCTGTTATTTTTAGGCTTGGCCATTTTTTGGACCATTAAAATGAAGGGTAATTTTAAAGAATATCCTTTTTTAACATACTGCTTAATTTTATTATATATTGGCGCCATTGGAGGAACGGTTTATCATTCATTCAGAGAATGGCCGGTATTTATCATGATGGATTGGATGCCCATTATGTTGCTCTGTTTATCTGCCGGATTTTATTTTTTAGCTCAGAGCATCAAATGGTACTATGCTGTTGTAATGATTCTTGCCTATATAGTACTCATGTTGGGTTTGAGAAATTGGATGTTGGTAGATAACCCATCTCTTTTTATCAACGTAAATTATGCAATCATGGCTTCATTTGTGCTTTTTTCGGTAGTAAGTTATTTAATCTATACCCAATGGAAAGCTGGCAAATGGGTAGGCTTTGCTTTATTGTCGTTTGTTCTTGCACTCACTTTCCGCATCGTTGATAAATGGGACTGGCTGAGTTTCGGAACCCACTTTTTATGGCATACTTTTGGGGCAATAGCCACATTTTGTATGTTTAATTATATCTATCTTACGCGGAATGCAATTAGAAAAGCATAAGGAGTTTTTATTTTCCCGGAAACTATCATTAACAAATAAGTGTGTTTAAATTTAACCACAAAAGTCACAAAAGATTTTATTTTTTTAAACACTTTAGTACACTTTAGAAAGTTTAAAAGAATACCGCATAATTAAGTTCACATAAGATGAAAATCAAAGATTTTTTAAAACTTAAGTGAACTTATTCTGCACCAGGATATCCTCTTAAGCTCACTTAAGTGTTTCAATCTGTGGTTTAATAAAAAAGTTTAAACTTCATCACAGTAGATTTTATTTTTCAAACACTTTAGTACACTTTAGAAAGTTTAAAGGAATACCGCATAATTAAGTTCACATAAGATGAAAATCAAAGATTTTTTTAAACTTACGTGAACTTATTCTGCACCAGGATATCCTCTTAAGCTTACTTAAGTGTTTCAATCTGTGGTTTTAAAAAAAAGTTTAAACTTCACCACAGTAGATTTTATTTTTCAAACCCTTTAGTACACTTTAGAAAGTTTAAAGGAATACCGCATAATTAAGTTCACATAAGATGAAAATCAAAGATTTTCAACAAAACTTACGTGTACTTCTTATACACAAAGTATATAACTTAAAATAGCTTAAGTGTTTAAAAATCTTTTGTGACTTTTGACTCCGTCGAAATAACATTCATCGACTAAAAGGAGATAATCTTTGATTTGTGGTTTAATAAAAAAATAAACAGCTTTTTTTGTGAAATTCACAGTTTAATTCTTTTAAGGTTGAAAGAAAGATGATTTACTTATATTTGCCCTGCAAAGTAAAATTAAATGTTCAAAAAAGTAAGCACTGTATTTATCCTAGGATTTTATACGGTTTTTTGTTCGGCCCAACAGGTCCGGCCATCAAAATCATCTGAAATTTACCGTGAACTCAAAACCCTTAAACAGCTGCCTAAAGTTTTATACCTTGCAGCTCATCCCGATGATGAAAATACGGGATTGCTCTCCTGGTTAATCAACGACCAAAATGTAGAAACGGGCTATTTGTCTTTGACCAGAGGGGATGGTGGGCAGAATTTATTAGGCACAGAGCAGGGTGCTGCATTGGGTTTAATCAGGACACATGAGCTTTTAGAGGCAAGAAAGTTAGACGGCGCCCAACAGTTTTTTACCAGAGCGATTGATTTTGGGTTTTCTAAAAACACTACCGATACCTTTAAACAATGGGATGTAGACGGTATTACAGCGGATGTAGTCTGGGTAATCCGTCAATTTCGTCCTGATGTTATCATCTGTCGTTTTCCTCCTACTGCTGCGGCAGGTCACGGACAGCATGCGGCTTCGGCCGTGGTTGCGGAAAAAGCTTTTAAGCTGGCAGGTGACAAAACGGCTTTTCCAGACCAACTAAAATATGTTAATACATGGCAGCCAAAACGTGTACTGTGGAATACCTTTCGCTTTGGTGGGGTCAATACGACAGCCGAAAATCAACTGAAAGTTACCGTTGGGCAATATGATGCGCAATTGGGAATGGGCTATGGTGAATTGGCAGGATTAAGCAGAAGTTTACATAAAAGCCAGGGTGCGGGAACACAATCTGTAGCCGGCATCAGAACAGAATATTTTGCCCATGTTATTGGTGAACCTGCAAAAGCAAACCTTTTTGACGGAGTAGTTAAAACCTGGACTTCAAAAGGAAACGCTGATATTGACCAATCATTAGATAAAATTATTTCCGCTTTCAATTTCAATAATCCAGACTTTAGCTTGCCTGCTTTGCTTGCTTTGCGAAAAAAAGTGATGGCACTAAAAGATGCAGACCTGAAAAAGGATAAAATTAAATCTCTTGACCATATCATTTTAAGCTGTGCCGGATTTATGGGCGAGGTGGTGACCAATCAGGCCGAAGCTGTTGCCGGAGATCATTATAGTTTCAGATTAAATCTGATTTCAAGAGCTGCAAATTCTGTGGTTTTAGAAGATGTACAATGGTTAAGTCAATCAGCAAGCTTCAATAGAAGACTATCAAAAGATTCTTTAATTACCATTCAGCATGACATTCAGATTCCTGCGGATGCAGCACTCACCGAACCTTACTGGTTGGCAAAACCAGCCACGAATGCAGCAACTTTCTCTGTTCCAAATGATACTTTAATCGGTTTGCCTGAGGCAGAATCACCGCTGAATGTTTTGCTTGGTTTAAAAATCGGTTCGGAAAATTTTCAGGTTAAGCTTCCTTTATCTTTCAAGAAATTAGATCCGGTGCGTGGTGATGTGGTAGAAGCCTTGCGCATTGTTCCTGCATTGGAACTTAAATTTACACAACCATTGTATTGGGTTAAGGAAAATGAAGATCTACATTTGAGTTTAAATGTTAAGGTTAATTCTAACAGACCATATACTAAAGGAATTCTCAACCTGATGTATAACGGAGAGCGATTAGGCAGCGCTGATGTAAGCTCGCTTAATGGAAAAGATACTACCATCGATTACGTTATTCCCAAAACTAAGCTTGCCGCAATACATTCATCACGTTTGCAATTGGATGCCAATTTTGTGGCAGATGGAGTCGCTTATCATAAAAAACAAATATTAATTCAGTACCCGCATTTACCCACCTTACAATATTTTTCGCCTGCAACGGTAACCGTCATGAAAGGTGATATTCAGGCGAAGGTTAAAAAAGTGGGTTATATAGAAGGTGCGGGCGATTTCATTCCTGAGTTCCTACGCATTGCAGGGATTCAGGTAGATGTTTTGAAAGACGAAGATTTTTATGGCACATTAGATGAAACTGCTGGAAATGGTAGTCAAAACAAGCTATCACAATATGATGCCATTGTATTGGGTGTTCGTGCCAATAATACAGAGAAAAAACTGGGCCGCTGGATGCCTTTTTTATGGTCTTATGTAAAATCCGGAGGTAATTTGGTGATGCAGTATAATACCAGCCAGGATACCACTGTAGACCAATTGGGAATGTACAATTTCAGTATTGCCAATAAACGGGTTACCGAAGAAAATGCTGCGGTTACGTTTTTAAATCCCAATCATAAATTACTGAACTTTCCAAACAAAATCACTGCGGATGATTTTAAAGGCTGGGTACAGGAGCGTGGCGCCTATTTCCCTGCTCAATGGGATGCAGCGTATGAACCGCTTTTTGAAATGCACGATACAGATGAAGAGCCACAGCAGGGATCAACTTTATATGCCCAATACGGGAAGGGTAATTTTATTTATACACCGTTGGCATTTTTCAGACAGCTGCCTGCAGGAAATGTGGGAGCGGCACGTTTATTTTTTAACTTTTTATCTGCACAGAAAAACTGATGAACAAGCAACTTAAAAATTGGAATATCTGGTATGTACTATTAGCTGTTGCATTAGTATTGCAGATCGCATTTTATTATTGGTTTACTAAATTCTGGGCATGAGTAATATAGATTGGACAGTTCTCATTTTTACACTTGTTGCAGTGGTGGTTTACGGCGTATTCATCGGGCGTGGCCAAAAAAGCAACGAATCATACCTGAAAGCAGATAATAAAATGCCTTGGTATATTGTACTGATAGGTATTATGGCTACGCAGGCAAGCGCGATTACATTTTTGTCAGCCCCGGGGCAGGCTTATACAGACGGTATGCGTTTCGTTCAGTATTACTTTGGTTTGCCTTTGGCGATGATTGTGATCTGTATCACTTTCATCCCGATTTTTCAGCGCTTAAATGTTTACACGGCCTATGAATATTTAGAAAACCGTTTTGATAAAAAAACAAGGGTACTTACTTCACTGCTTTTTCTTTTTTCCAGAGGCTTATCTACGGGAATCAGCATTTACGCTCCGAGTATCATCTTATCAAGCGTTTTAAACTGGAATATTTATTTAACTAATGTTTTAACGGGGGGCATTCTGTTGATTTATACCTATGTTGGCGGTGCAAAAGCGATTGCTCACACCCAAAAATTACAGTTTCTTATTATTTTGGGAACCATGGCTTTTGCGGGGTATTTGCTTATTCAAAATATGCCGAATGGAATTGGGGTTAACGATGCGCTGTATCTGGCAGGAAAATCCGGAAAGCTCAATGTAATCACCACAGAATTCGATTGGAAAGATAAATACAACATTTGGAGTGGGCTGATTGGTGGTTTTTTTCTGGCACTTTCTTATTTCGGAACGGATCAGAGTCAGGTCGGGAGGTATATTACTGCGAAGGACAATACCAATGCAAAAATGGGCTTGCTGTTGAACGGATTGGTTAAAATTCCGATGCAATTTTCTATTCTCCTGATCGGTGCCTTGCTTTTCGCATTCTTTTCTCTAAAACCGGCTCCGATTTATTTTAACGAACGCTCTTATCAACATTTAAAGGAATCACAACCTGAACAGGCTGCGGTATTTGAAAAAGAGCATCAGGATTTACAACTAAAATTTAATGCAGAATCGAAAGAGATTCTAAAACTAAAAGAAACTCATTCTCCCCATCTCAAAAAAACAATTCAGGATTTTAAGAACACACAAGCCCAGGTAAAAGCACTTCACGGCAGGGTAGAGGAAGCTATTAATAACTCGAACTATAATGCAGAAAAAACGGATACCAATTACATTTTCCTGTATTTCGTTAAAAATACCTTACCTGTAGGGATGATCGGTTTATTGTTTGCCGTCATTTTTCTGGCCAGCTGGGGTTCAATTTCTGCGGCGCTGAATTCCCTTGCTGCCTGCTCATTAAAAGATGTTCATTTGATATTTAAAAAAGAAATTCCTGATGATGCCACCGAATTAAAGTATAGCCGCCTGCATACTTTAGCTTGGGGTATTTTCTCAATCGGTGTAGCTATGTTTGCCACTCAAATGGGTTCTCTCATTGAAGCGGTTAATGTATTAGGTTCTCTTTTCTACGGTCCGATATTAGGGATTTTTCTGGTCGCTTTTTACTATAAAAAAATCACCGGTTCCAATGTATTTATTTCTGCAATATTATCAGAAATCGCGGTTATTGCCGTTTATAATTTTGATATCGTTTCTTTCCTTTGGCTCAACGTTATTGGGGCAGCGGCAGTGATTATATTTTCCGCAATCGGATTACTGTTTTATAAGCAGAAAGCAGTAAATTCGTAAACGAACAACAGTAAATATACAAACAAACAAAAATATTATGAAAACCATCATTAAATCTGCAGCCGTACTTGTTGCGACCATGACAATCTCTATGAATGCCTTTGCACAGGATACTAAAAAACCTGCCAGCCCTCCGGCTACTGCGACAGGAAAAATTAAAGATGCAACCATTACCATTGCCTATAGCAGTCCTTCTGTTAAAGGGCGTACCATCTGGGGCGGTTTGGAAGCTTATGATAAAGTTTGGCGCGCGGGAGCCAATGAAGCAACGACTTTCGAAACGGATAAAGACATTACCGTTCAGGGTAAAAAACTTCCTGCAGGTAAATACAGCTTTTTCTTAATCCCAAAACAAAGCGGAACCTGGACTGCGATTTTTAACAAAGAACCAAAACAATGGGGTGCTTATAAATACCAAGAAGCTAAAGATGCTTTGCGTGTGGATGTAAAAACACAAGCTTTACCAGCAACACAGGAAACTTTAGTATATAAAATAAACAGTAATGGATTTACAATGGATTGGGATAAAATCTCAGTTCCTGTAGAGATCAAATAAATTTAGATAAGAAATTAAAATCCCGGTTAACCCGGGATTTTTTGTTTATAATTTTGATATTTTCTCAAAAATTACTGTCACTCAATAGTAAAAAGTATAATTTATTTTTGAGTGGTCAAAAGTTGGTTGATTTTCAAAACCATTTCCTTTGCATTCTGATTGGCTGGATCAAGTTCAAATGATTTCTGATAATCGCTTTTTGACAACGTGTATTCTTTTTTGTTAAAATAAGCTTCACCACGACTGTCATACACATTTCCTGACTTTGGAAACTGATTGACATTTAAGGTAAAAATCTTAAGTGCTGCATCTAATTGATTATCTTTTAGAAATTCATAACCAAGTCCGTTGAGTTCATTTTCATTGGAGAAGTTGTAGTCATTTGGATTATTCTTTTTCAGTTCTTGGTACAACACAATTCCTTTGTCGATATTTTTTAAACATTCTTTTCTAATGGTTAAGGCAATGGATTCTTTTTGAGGTTCAATGGGATAATTTTTCCATTGGTTCAAACTGGCAATACTTAAAAGAATTTCATCTATTAATTTAAAATTATTACCGTTAGTCATTACAACCAGACCGTTTCCGTCTTCAACACTTCCGATATAATAACACACAAAACCTTCATTTCCCCCACTATGTCCGAAATATTTTGTGCCTTTGAAATCATTCAGAAACACCCCATAATTATTCTCAATTCTCTTTACGGACATTTCCTTAGATAAAACTTTATTCGATTTACCTGCTAATGACAATTGTGTTTCGATGATATATTTTGCCAAATCATTTGGGTTAGTCCATAAACCGGCTGCGGCTTTTTCAGGATAAATATGATATTTACCTTTTACTTCTTTTCCATTGTTATAAGCTGTTGCCAATAATTTTTCTCTATCTGAAGAAGGTGGTTGATGGTAAGAGCTTTCGTTCATCCCTAATGGGGTCAAAACGTTTTTCAACATATAATCTTCATACTTTTCTCCTGTAGTGTTTTCAAGGATTAATTGTGAAATGGTTGTTCCGCCCCCTGAATATTGAAATTTAAGGTTGGGCTCAAACACAGACCGCACCGCAGGAGAATTGGCTGGTTTTTGTCCATCGAGAATTTGTATCAAGGTAGGTAATTCTTTCCCTTTTTGATAGCCTCCGAAGCCATGAACAGATAAACCCGCTTTATGACTCAACAGATTGGCAATAGAAATTTTTTTCCCTTTTGAAAGCGAATCGTATGGGAATTTCCAGGTTTTTAAATAATTATTAATGTCATCGTCCAACCCTAATTTTCCTTGTTCAATCAATTTTAAAAGACCGAGACTGTTGATAGACTTGCTAATAGATGCAGCCTGAAACAGTGTTTGCGGGGTGGCTTTTCTGTTTTCAGTAACATCCGCATATCCATAAGCTTTTGTCCATTCTATCTTATAATCTTTTATCACTGCAATGCTTACTGCATTCATATTGTAGAAAGCCATTCTTTCTTTTAGCGTCCATTTTTTTGTTTTCGATGTATCCCAACTGAGCAGATTGTCTTCGAATGATTTTATTTTATCCTTAACATTTTGGGCAAAAACATTCAACGATAAAGAAAGCAGTAGGATTAGGTTTAGTTTTTTCATTTAGAAATAATTAATTGATTCTGTATTTAATAAGACAATTCAAAAAAGGATGTTATTACATTTTGTGCCTGTTTTATTTCCCTGTTTCTTTCTCAATTTTTTCTATCATTTTTTCTGCATTACCGTTGGTTCCACCAAGACTGATTGCTTTTTTATAACTCTCTAATGCTAAATCGTACTGCTTAGCTGTAAAATAAGCTTCACCTAAACTATCGAAAAGATTAGCATCTTTAGGAAACTCGGTGGTAGCCAATTTAAATATTGTTATGGATTCGTTGATTTTTCCAAGTCTTGATAATTCATATCCTAACTTATTAAGTTCTCCCGGATTATCAAAACTATATTCATTTTTAGAGCTTTTTTTGAGTAAATAATAAGTTTCTATACCTTTATTTACGTCGTAGAGCGATTCTTTTCTTATTGCTTGCTCAATAGATTTTTTAGGAATTTCGTACTCTTTCCCTAACATTATGTTGTGGATAATATACCCTAAATCCCAAACTCTATTGAGGTTATTGGACAATAGAATGATCGTAATATTATTTTTAATATCATTTAAAAAGATAGACTCAAATTTGTAAGAAACCCCATTGTGTCTTTGTAGGTCTTCTTTTTCAAAGTATCTGCCAAGTGATCCGCCTTCATCTTTTGCATATGGATTATTCAACAGGGTTTGAAAGGAATCTTTGGATATTAAAAGATTGGAATTCATTGCTTCAATCCATTTATACAGATTATCGATATCTACCCAAAGCCATCCACTAATGAAATTCATTTCCGGGCATCGGACATTGTCCATATCATAACAGGAAGTTCTGTTTTTATAGCCAAATGTTGGGTCAAATACCGAATTGGTCATCTTTAGCGGCTTAATTATATTTTTAGTAACAAATTCTTGAAAGGATACTCCAGTTACCTTCTCAATGATTCTTCTTTGCAAAAAGACATTGCTGTTATCGTATTTGTAACTTGTTCCAGGTTCAAACAATAAATTATCACTGCTTCTCAAAATCTTCCATGCATCTGTATCACTTACCGGATTTAACCCCGATTCTATTTTAGGAATTCCGCTGGCATAATTAATCAGATGACGTATGGTTACTTTTTCCGACCATTTCGGCAATCCCAAATCAAATTTGGAAATCGGGTCATCAAGATTAAGAAGACCCCGCTCCACTAAAATCATGATGGAAACCGCATTAAATTCCTTTGCAATAGAGCCAATATTGAATATTGACTTATTGTTTAAAGGAGTTTGTCTCGTTTCATCGGTAAATCCAAATGATTTCTGATACACAATCGTATTGTTTTTAACGACAAGGACGTTTCCATTGAATAAACCTCTTTCGTAAGATTTTGTCATTAAGGAATCAATTTGATTGATTTCTGATTTTTGTTCAGTCGAAGTTTGATGTATTTTCTTTGTTTCTTTGGAATTATTTAACGCTTGGGCAGAAAGCGCATTGGTAAATAAAACAGTTGTTAATAATAAGAAAAGTAGGTTCTTCATTTTAATTAATTTTTAGAAGATAGAATTTGATTGATTTTTGAAAGCATTTCTTTGGCATTATCGTTATTCGGATTCAGTTCCAACGTTTTATGATAATCCTTTTTAGAAGCATTGTAATCTTTTTTAATGAAATAAACCTCGCCCCGTGTATCATAAATATTGGATGAATTTGGAAATTCTGAAACTGCGTAATTAATAATTTTTAAAGCTTCATCAGTTTTTCCTTCACCCAAAAACTTGTATGTTAATCTATTCAATTCATTTTCAAAACCATTAAAATTATAAGAATTGAATTTGTTTTTCTTCAGTTCATTCAAATAAACAATTCCTTTTTCTACTGATTCTGCTTTCATTTTTTTATAAACCTCGAAGATAATTAACGGTTTAGGCAAATCAACTTTGGTATTGTATAGAACTCCAAAGACATCATCGATAACAGCTTCCAATTGTCCGCCTCTTTTACCTGCTCTAGTATTATCAAGCAAGATCACATATATTTTGTCCTCCGGAATTCTGGCAATATTGCAGGAAAAACCATTGATTCCGCCACTATGTGCCATTGTTGTAATATTTTTATCTGAACCTAAAAAATTCTGATGTTTCTGAACAACTAAACCGTAAGCGTAATCGCCTAAATTTGGCGTGAAATATATTTTTTTGCTCTCGTCATTTAGCAGAGTATTTGTGTATAAAGCATCATCCCATTTTCGCATATCATTGGCTGTGCTGTACATTCCGCCAGCAGAAAATACGGCAGTTTTGATATTAATATAATCTGTTTTTTGATAACCATCGTAGTCAAAATCATAACCCTGTGCATAATTTGAAATAATTTGTTTTGGGTTTTCAACTCCTGTATTTTTCATTCCAATGACATCAAATATTTTTTCTTTGAGAACTTTTTCATAAGGTTTTTTAGTGATTTCCTCAATAATTAATCCCAACAGATAATAGCCAGTATTGCAATAATTCTGTTTAGCTCCAGGTTCAAATCCCAGATTATCTTTAAAATATTTGATTGCAAAATCTTTCCCAGACAAATTTTCAAATCCCATTTTAGTTTTAAAATCAGGAAAATCGGTGTAATTGGGTAAGCCGGAAGTATGCGTTAATAATTGGTGAATCGTAATTTTGCTTCCAACTGTTTTGCTAAACCAAGGCAAATAATCACTTATTTTATCATCAAGTTTAATTTTTCCTTCCTGTTTTAACTGCATAATCAGCATTGCTGTAAACTGTTTCGTTATAGAACCAATTCTGAATTTGGTGTCAGATGTTGCCTCGATATCCCAGCCAATGTCGGCTTTTCCATAATTTTTTTGCAAGATAATTTCGCCATTTTGAATAACTAAAGCACTTCCGTTAAAAAGATTGTAATCGTGATATTTACCAATGATTAAATCAATTTTCTTAGCTTTTTCTTCATTTGAATTGGTGTAGGGGTTTTGTGCAAAAGTATTCAGAGATAAAAGCACTAGCAATGCAAACAGAAAATTCTTCATATTTTATAATTTGAGGCAAAGATGCTTTAAAACGCCTCAGTACGCGACCGATTAAAAAAAGTCGAACCCATTTCTTAGAAAAAGGATGGATTAATTTGGATTTTTTCTAAAATCTGTTGGTGTTGTTCCTGTATATTTTTTAAAAGAAGTACTAAACGACGATTTAGAATTGAAACCAACCTGGTAAAGAATTTCTAAAATAGTGAGCTCTTTTTGCGAAGGATCTTTCAATATTTCCTTTGCTTTTTCGATCCGATATTCATTTACGAAA
The DNA here is from genome assembly GCF_000829375.1 of Chryseobacterium sp. StRB126. NCBI lineage: Bacteria > Pseudomonadati > Bacteroidota > Flavobacteriia > Flavobacteriales > Weeksellaceae > Chryseobacterium > Chryseobacterium sp. StRB126. Next base: position 3,783,585 of record NZ_AP014624.1, on the reverse strand, counting down.
TCAAAAAAATGCTTGTTCATATACAGATTAATCAAAGCAGACAGATCTTTAACGGGCATATTTAATTGTTCTGCCAGATCCTGAATCGTTAACGAAGAATCCAGGTAGGGCTCTTTTTCCACCATATAATCTTTTAAGAATTCGATTTGTTTATTTTTTTCATCATCAATGATAGGAGAAGATTTTTTTTTCGGGGCAACATCTGAGATCGGCTTTAATAGAGAATTAACGCCTCTGAAAAATTCAGGTTTGTCTAATGCAACAAATAGATACCAACACGTACAAAACAAAAACGCAAATCCATCAAGGGTTACAATCCATGCTCTGATCTCACCCCAACCAAAGATAAAAGTAACCGACCATCTGATAAGTACTAAAAAATGTAAGACATAATAGAGAATTGTTATTTTGTAAAGTGCATTGAGGATAGAAATATTTGGATTCGTATAATTTTCCAGATAGACGGTTTTAGATTTTCTAATCACCAGAAATGAAGCAATAAAATAAACCTGAAATAGAAATTCAAAAAGAAAATAAAAAAACTGCATGATAGGCGTTTGATTCATTGTATTTATGAAGCTTATTTTCGAAGCTCTATCTTCAAAATAAATCCCATACGCCATATACAAATTGAACGCAATAAACGGAATGGTGTGCCATAAATGTTTCGGTTTTAATCGAAAGTTGGAAAAACAAACGGACAATACATAGAGGTAAAATGATGCCGGAACCAAATAGTTAATGCTCCAGCGAAAAGCCTCGAGGTTGATGAAATTAACAGGAAAATCACGCATCAAAAATTTACAAGCATCTACGGCATTTGTAAAAAGGAAAAAAGCAAGAAGCCAATTTGCAAGTTTGTGCTTCGTTTTTACAGTCAATAAAAATAGGGCGAGAAACAGCACCAAAAATATTCCTATAAATGCTGCTATTTCCAAAAAGCTGTATTTGTCCATAGTTTTTTAACGTAGGTGCAATTTAATATTTAAATAGGAAAGCTTAAAAAAGTATAGATGATTTTATCCAAATGCTAAAAGTTGTATTGTTGTAAATACCAATACAGCCACAGTCCTGGCTTATTTTGAAATAGTTAAAGTCATTATTGAATGAGCAAAGGGGAAAGGAAAAACAGAATATACAAAAATAATAAAACATAATCGATTGTAAATGAGTGATTTGTATATTGTTTTTAGCTTGAAAAGTGGAGCTTGATGCATTCGAATCCTCTCTTTCAAAACACTTTAAAATCTCATTTTCACATATATTATGATTCTTCCACGAAAAAATAGCACAAAATTTATGCTATAATTATTCTATATCGACTTCAAAGAACATCCATAAATCTCTAATGTTAAATATAAGAATTTCCATGCTAATGTTTTAAGGATCATCTAAGTAGTAGTTTTAGCAGAGAATTACTGTCTTATACTTTATTATCCGATTTATTTTCTAAAGTTTAGTCGGATTCTTTAGCGCTGCTTCTGGTTTACAAGGCGAGGTGAAAGTATCTTTTGAAATTCTTATTTCCTTTTTGTGAAATACCAAGACGATATGATTTTAAAATGCCTTCCAGATACAAAAATAAAAGAATATAGGTAATTCAGACAACTAATCATTGTAAATAGAGCATAAGAGCAGTAAAATTTTCAAACTTGATCAAGTTATATTATGTCTTATTCCTAAAATTTCTTGGGGAGGAACCTGTGAGTCTTTTAAAATATCTGCAAAATAAACTGGTATCTGCAAAATTTAGTTCACTGCTGATCTGTTTAATTGATAGATTAGATGACTTAAGCAATGTTTTTGCATGTAGTATCATAACATGATCAACCCATTGTATGACAGATTTTCCCGTCTTTTGTTTTAATAGTGTAGAGAGATACTGAGGGGTCAGATGCAGTTTTTCTGCATAAAATTTTACGCTTCGCTCTTGATTGGCATGTTTAGAAATTAAGATATAGAAACCATCAATTATCTCATGTACGCGGTTTTTTACGAGACTATTGTTATTTGCTAAACTGGAATACACTTCGGAAATCATACAAATTAGAGCTATGATAAGATGTTGTAAAATTTCTGTCTTCTTAGAACTTTGTTTACTATGGTAGAAATCTTGTAAAAGAGCCAGCAATTCTTTTTGACGTCCTATACTTTCAGGTAATAGCTTTACAATAGGATTCCACCGAATTTGGTCATTCATGATAAATTCACGAAGAATTGGAAAAGCTGTAATAAAATCTAGCGACAGTCCAATAGTGACAAATTCAGCGTCTTCACTAGCCGTTTTAGTTTCTATCATTAATTGGGGCAATACAACAAGAGTATCGTCTGCATGAACTTCATACTCCAAAAAATGAATTTGTGTACGCATTGAGCCTTTTAACATAAAACCCAGTAATAAGCCGTCAAACTGATGCCTATAATCGGTGAATTCTTTTTGTGGCTGATCATTTTGATCAATGATAAACATTCCCTCAGCTTTTTTAGAAGGGTCAATATTATAAAGCTTATAGACGTTGTCTAATGTTAAGAATAAAGGCATAAGCAAATATTAGAAAAAATGAACATTTCTTGTGAATACCTGACGGTCAATACGTATAATTTGTTACAAATTGAAAGTAGTTGTCCGCTGAAAACCAAAAGTAAGCAATTCAAGATATTTATTATGCACCCTTTAACCCGTAGAGAGAATTTAAAGTTAGGTCCCCTGATTGTTAGTCCTTTTTTACCGATTCCTCTGTTGAGCTACTATTTTTGACGCTGGGATATGATTCAACTTAAGGGTTTTAAAGTATCTAAAATTAAAATTGGTGGATGTTGAATATGTTTCTCAAAATCTGTACGTTGTCTTAAAAGTCTTGTATCTGGCGTAGGTTCTTTCAAATTCTTTAAAATAAAACCAACTTCTAGCACTTCTTGTACAATAGTAGAGAGCTTACGATGGTATTTTACGACATCTTTTATAAACCAATCCTGTTTACGTTGATTTTCGATTGCGTAATTGGGGATGGTTTGCATCCGATTTAAACTCTCGAGTATTGCAGTGCAACTCGGGTGTTCTATTGAAAATAAAAATTGCCCGCCTGGTTTTAAGCCGGCATATATTTTTTTAAATACCATTTTTAAATTGGCAATATAGTGCAGCGTCATGGAACTCAATACTAAATCGAGTTTTTCTTTTCCAAACTCATATTCTTCTACTGCCTGACAAACCCATTGAACAGAGGGAGAAGAAATTCTCTTCTTTGCCTCAGCAAGCATTTTTTTAGAAATATCTACACCAATAATTTTTTTTGGACTCTGACTCAAAATCGATTCTACTTGATGACCTAGTCCGCAGCCCAGATCTACAACTATCTTGCCTTGTACAGGTTTCATTAGACATTTTATTGCGGGCTGTTCCAACAGTTCATTCAAACCCTTGTCATTGTCTCTTAAATCTTTATAACCTTCGAAAAAATCGGGATGATCATATATATTTTGTTTCATACTTATAATTTAGGTCTGTGATAGCGAATTTATTCATAATTGATGTTCTATAAAATTTACCAATTGAGTTAAAACGGGACAATTTAATTCATCAAGGAAATGAATAGAAATTTTTACTATTATTCCTTAGAAGTTAAACGCACTTCTGGATATTTTTGACTACTATCAGTTGAATATCATTTTGGCATACCTGCCTCCAAGAGTAATCAAATGATCGTGCGTGCCTATTTCTTCAACCCTACCATTTTCTAGAACGATTATTTGATCTGCATAACGAACAGTTGAAAGTCTGTGCGCGATCGAAATGACGGTCATACCATCACTCACAGAAGATAAAGCAGCAGTGAATGCTTTTTGGGTTTCAGCGTCCAGTGCGCTTGTTGCTTCATCGAGAAGTAGAATTGGCGGTTGACGTAATAATGTTCTGGCAATACACAGTCGTTGTCGTTCTCCACCAGAAAATTGATAACCACGTTCACCCACCTGAGTTTGTAGACCTTCTGGGAGGCTGGCGATAAGTGTCTTTAGCTGTGCTACCTGGAGAATATTTGCTATCTCTTCCCCTGTAGCATCTGGTTTAGCAAAAAGAAGATTCTCTTCAATAGAGGCGTTGAGTAAAAAAGGGTCTTGCGTTACTATCCCCAGCAATTCAGAAATAGATTTAAAGCTTAAATCCTTAACATCTATCCCATCAAACAGTATTCGTCCCTCGTCGGTATCGTACAGCCTGGCGATAAGATTTCCAATTGTACTCTTCCCAGATCCTGTCGGTCCGATAAGAGCAGTATATTTACCAGCAGGGATTGTAAAGGAGATGTTTTTCAGCAAAGATACAGATTCCCTGTCATAAGAGAATGAAACGTTCTCGAATGTTATACCCTTTTTGAATTCACTTTTGTCTAATGTGAGAGGATTTTCTCTTTCTGTTATTTCTGGAGGCATATCAAGATAGGAAAAAACTCTGGTAAGGATTGCCCTTACTTTACCAAATTCAATACGAGTTTCAAACACTTCTAGGAGAGGCCATAGAAGTTGTTCCTGCAGTGCTACAAAGGCTACCATAGTCCCGATAGATACTTGGTAACCCATTCCCAAAAGCATGCCCCCACCAAAGAATGTAAAGGCAGGCAACATATCCAAGAATAGAAAAATAATAGCAAATTCCCATTGGCCTGCTGTGTTTGACCGGGTTTCTAATTTGGATAGATCTTCAGAGTTCTTTCTGAACATGTGTACAAGATGCTTCGCTCGTCCCATTGTTCTGGCTAGAATGAAACCTCCAGCAGATAAAGATTCAGTAATATTAGACGAGAGATCAGCTACACGTTCCTGTTGGTCATGCATAATCCTTTCCCGTATTTTGGCAACTCGTTGGTTGACCAAGACGAGTAGAGGGACTATCAAAATAGAAACAATAGCTATGCGCCAATCTAAAAGTAACATGGCTATAGTAGTTGTAATAATAGCGGTTATATGTCTGGCAAAATCAGTTGCGGTATTCGTTAACAAAGATTGCATTTTCGAAATGTCACTCGTAATACGTGCTTGTATTTCTCCTGTTCGGGTGGATGAAAAAAATGAGAGCGATAAGGACTGGAGATGTTCATAGAGCTTCACACGAAGATCATGCATAATCTTTTGTCCAATGCTAGTTGAAATATAAGATTGTACAACAGAGACAATTGTTGTAAAAATTGAAATAGCTGCTAATCCAAGCACGAGCTTGTATAGTAAATCCATATCCGAGGCCGGTAGTGCATCGTCGACGATTTTCTGGATTAAGAAGGGACTTATTGTGCCAAATATCCCACCTATTATAATTAATAATAGTACAATAGCTAACGTGGTAGTATAGGGTTTCACAAGATGTGTAACCCTTGAAAAGGAAAATTTCGTATGAGATACTTTTGTATTTGCTTTCATTATAGTAGGATTATCTAGCGGCAAAAAGTGAGTGTATTGCTATATTTAATAGCGAATTGCAAAAATACATGTAAAGAGTTTGCTTTTGTTGGCAATTCTACTGGTTTTACATTCAATCCGTAACTAAATGAGCTTTAAATCAAATCGTTCTTCGTACAAGGGTTTTCCCCATTGTGTAGATTCGACGGCATGTGTTTGCACAAAACCAGCTTTTTTATACATGCTTATAGCACGTTCTTGAATACTTGTAGTCAATAGAAATATATTGCTATAATCTCTTTCTTTGCAATATTCCAGTGCCACATTCAGGAGTCGTTTACCAATTCCAGTTCCACGAAAGATAGGATGGGTCAGAAACCAGCGTAATTGTGCTTCTTCTGAATTATGATGGACAATTGCTATACAGCCAATGATCTGCTGATTGTATTCAGCTAGCCATACACGGTCATCTGCTTCAGAGTAACTTCCTAAGAAATCATAGAAAGTCTTTGCAACATATCCTTCAAATTGAAGTGAATACCCGGATTCTCTGGCATAGAGCAAACCATGCAAATAGATTAAATAGCCAATGTCACCTGGTTTTAGTCCTTCTCTAAAAGTTACTTCTTTGGCGAGCATGCTGTTGTTATAATCCTTCGATAGGAGATTTTGAATGGTACGCATCGAATTTATAAGCATGGACTTTTCTTCGGTGCCTAATTTGTTTTCAAAACTTGCTATCTGTTTGTCCGATTTGGTCTGTAACTCATGAAGTAATTGCTGACCTTTGTCTGAGAGCGTAATTATCAGGGATCTTGCGTCATCCTCACATTTCATCTTTTGAATAATATCTTTTTTCAAGAAACTATTCAAAAGACGGCTTACATATCCCTTATCTAGGTTTAATAAATCACATATATGCTGGGCTGTTATATTTTCATGTGCACCAATTTCGTATAATATACGTACTTCGGTTAATGAATAGGGGCTATCCAAGAATTGTTGGTTCAAAAGCCCAATATGAGAGGTGTAAAACCTGTTGAAGCTTCGTATGTTGCTAATGATCTGTTCCATTTCTGTAGTTTTAAGCCCCAAATGTAAATTAATTAGTTGACTTTGGCAACTAACTGAAGGGTTGAAGATTTTTTAATAAATTATGACTATGTCTTTTTCATATAAAATTTCTTATTGACATCATTACAAAACATTCTAAATAATCAAAAAAATGTAACGTATAATCGTAATATCTGAATGTTATTTATTGAATTATTTAGAATAATAGCCACATTATATTACAAATTGCACGATAAATTACTTTAACTGATAATTTTTGAACGGACGAAAGAACTAATTTTGTTTTTCAGAAAAATGAAATACAACTTCTTTTTCAACTATATGACTCCAGCTGGAACAGTTAAGATAAGTTTCAAATGTTATGCAATATAACTACAAGAAAAATCAACAATGGCCTGGGTGATTTATTAAATAAATTCAAAATGATAGTAAAACTTAGAGAAATTACACAAAGCAACTACTATGAAGTATGCCTTCTTACTACTAATGCAGATGGAATGCCTACTTTTGATGAAGAATATGTTTGTGCAAATTCCGTTTCTATAGCGGAATCTAAATATTATCCCAACTTGCATACACGTGCTATCTATCAGGGCGATACAGCTGTAGGATTTATGCTGTTTGGACCATACGAAGAGGATGAAAACAACTTTTGGTTACTTAGGTATATGATAGATTACAGATATAGGGGTAAAGGATTTGGAAAAGCTGCTTTTGAAGCTTTCCTTAAAGAAGTCGAGGCCTTAAACTCCATATCAACAATTTATTTAGGCCTATATCCTGAAAATGAAATTGCCAAAGCTCTCTATACATCATTTGGCTTTGTTTTCACAGGAAGGGAAAAAGATGAAGAGCATATATACAAGCTCGACTTGAATAAATAAACGTTATAGCTATCACCCGAAAGTTTATTGTTTCATCGATAATCCTTGTCTTATTATGCTCAACGGTTTACTTCATCTACAGAGGATCTCAGGAATTTGACATTGAAAATATTTTTCATAAGACTTAGCATTTACTTTAAAAGGTGATGAATTAGCGGACACATTATTCGTTCCGAAACAGGGTATGTAGGATTTTCTCAAGGAGGGTGGGGAATTCCCAAAGCGGAACGGCAAATAACACCCGCATTTTCAGCTATTATTGGGTGATGGTTAATTGATTAGACCAGGAGCGTTTTATACTGGACTAAAATTAAAAAAACAAGGAATCTCCTTGGATAAAATCAAGTAAAAGGTAGATTTTATCCAGAGAACTAATGTTGCTTTGTTTTCCATTTATAGCGATAGTACTATCCTGACCTTGAAAACATGTATCGCTATCTTATAATCTAAGAAAAATCTATCATCAGCCCATTACAAAATCTGTTGTTATATTGTGACCTCGACGAGCGTATCTTCAAAACTTTTTATAGATGATTTGGTTTGTTTGAGCGAAATACAACAAGAATTATAAAGCTCTTTTTTATCAATATTTTGTTAACAAACTTCAAAAACAGTTACCTACTACAACCCTAGAAATGTTTTTCTAATGCCGGGATTCTAAAAATGATTACACAGGATAATGCAGAGTTGCTGCAACTTTCTGGGTTGCGTAGTCCTTATCAGGGCAAACTCTATCCAAAACAATCAATATTTAAAGAACTCCCATAAACTCCAGATAAGGAGTCATCAATTTTTTATCAAAAACTGGAGGCATCAAATCTGTATCTGCTAAAAACTGCTGCGTATTGCTTCTGTCGTAATAATAAGTGTTTTCATACGCTTCTACTAATGATTTTCCTTCGTGTACATCTTCTGTAAACAGGCTCAACAAAGGGTAAATCGGTAAATTATTATCATATTTCCATTGGTTGAGCCATTGATGGTATTCCATTCCTTTTAAATTGATATCATAATATTCATTTATTTTGACGCAGAAATCAGTAAGTGAAACATCATTTTCTGGCAAAGGAGAAAGGTGGAAATTGAGTCCGATCGCTTCTTTCTTCTTACTGATGTGCATGATGGCTTTACACATATAATCTACCGTTGTAAGCTCATCCTTTAATCCCATCACAAGTGGAAACGAGTTCAGCTCAACACAACTTCTGATCAGCGATCCCCACCATTGATTCATCACGGTTGCTCCGGAAGTACTGTGACAAACCGCAAAACCCAATCTGAAATTCGTAATTGGAAGCCCTTTTTGCCGGGCTTTTTCAGCAATACTTTCCATTACCCATTTGCTTTTTATATATCCAAGATCTCTGGCGACTGCATCCATATTTTGGTTGATCGAATCATCTTCATACATCCAGGTTTTCTTTGTAAAAGGTCTTCCCCAGCTAAATACGCCCATCGAAGACAGCAACATCAGAAATTTTATTTTTCCTGTCACTGCAAGATCAATGATATTGTGTAAACCGTCAATATTCGATTTTTTAATTAAAGAATAAGGCTGCACATAGCTCACCGAACTCCCCGAATGATAAATCACTTCGATACGATTGGTAATGAAACTGTAATTTTCATCTTCCATACCGAAATGATGCAAGGATAAATCTCCAGTCATCGCGATAACGCGGCTGTCATACTCGAGTGACCACGATAATTTAAATTTTTCAAAAGTAGCTTTAATACGTTCCAATCCTTCTTCCGAAGAGGCTGCACGCACCAAACAGTAAATATTTGCTGTGGTCTGCTGTAAAAGTTCTTCCAGTAAATGAGATCCCACAAAACCCGTTGTTCCTGTTAAAAAAATACTCTTAGGATTCTTTAAAATCTCGGGATTTGGTGATTCATTTATAGTAAAATCAATGTGTAGTTCTGAATCTTTTATCAACTCGCTGATCATCATTTCAGCTTTATTTTTTTGCGAAATTTCAGTTTTTACCATTCGGTTTTTAACTTCTTTAACAAAAGCTGAAATAGTGGTGTAAATATAAAGTTCCGGTAAGCTGATCAAATTTCTGACAGGTTCAGGAAGCAGCATATGCAGTTGAGCAAGCAACAAAGAATGACCTCCCAATTCAAAGAAGTCTTCTTCTTCATTAACGTCTTCCAACGAAAGAAGATCTTTCCAGATATGCATTACGACTTGGGTTAAATTATCATCTTTCCATTTCGGCAGATTGTCATTTTTTACTTGATTTTCGGGAATTTCCAAGAGTTTTTTATCTATTTTTCCGGCATGGTTCAAAGGCATCTGATCTATAATTAAAATCTTGTCAGGAAGCATATACGCAGGCATTACCTGTTGTAATTTTGCCTTTATGTTCTGCAGAACTTTTGTCTGATCTTCATCCGTTGCAAGCTGAATAAAAGCAATTAAAGCCGGTAAACCATTTTCTTTTCTCTGAACTTTAACAGCACTTTGAGTGATCTGTGGCAATTTTGAGATATTATATTCAATCTCAGCAAGTTCGATCCTGTAACCCCTAATTTTAACCTGATCGTCTTTTCTTCCGTAAAATTCAAGATTTCCGTCTTCTCTGCGAAGAGCCATATCTCCGGTTTTATAAAGCGTTTTACCATTATTTAATTGATCTAAAAGCCATTCCGGAGCTTGAATAAAAGATTTTTGAGTGTCTTCTTCACGATGTAAATACCCTAACGCCAATTGAGAACCTCCGATATAAATTTCTCCAACTGTTCCACCTATTACAGGTTTCAGATTTTCGTCTAATAGAAATACATCAACAAACGGTATTGCGGTTCCGATAATTCTTGGATCAACCTCTTCTTTAAATTCATAATTACTTACCGCAACAGTTGCTTCGGTCGGTCCATAACTATTGATCAGACGAATCTTTTTATACCATGCTTTTACCGTGTTTTCAGTACAGGCTTCACCTCCAATCGCTATAGTGCGGAGATTTCCGATAGGTTTGTTTACCGGCAACGAAGCCAATACCATCGGAGGCATCAAAGGAACGGTGTCTATAGAGTGCTCAACAATAAAATCTAAAAGCGGCTCGCCCACAATTTTATTATTCGGATATAAATGCATCGTGGCTCCTTTAATTAAGGGTGTCCAGATATCTATTATGGCTGCATCAAAACTCGGAGAAGCAAACTGCAAAGTTGTATTATCTGCAGATAAACCTAAAATTTCTGCCTGATATTGTACAAAATTATAAAAAGAATGATGTGAAATGATCACTCCTTTTGGCATTCCCGTACTGCCGGAAGTGTAAATTACGTAAGCAGGATTTTCAGGTAAAATATTAATTAAAAGGTTCTCAGTTGACCTATTTTGAAAAATTTCATCAGAAATTAAAGAATCTAATGCAATACATTGAATTTGGTCATTATTGACTTTATCTACATATTGATCTACGGTGATGATCATTTTAATTTTTGAATCATCAATCATCATCTGGATTCGGGCTTGCGGTAGTTCCCCATCGATAGGTAAATAAGTGGCTCCCGTTTTTAAAATGGCTAAAAAAGCAATGATACGGCCTGTTGACTGCGGGATACAGACCCCGATCAGTCCACCTTCTTCAATATTCCGAGTTTGTAGATAGTGTGCTAATTGATTCGCTTTTTCGTTTAACTTTTCATAAGTAATTTTTTCAGCACCATCAACAATGGCAATTTTTTCGGGGTATTCTTTCGAGATTTTCTCGATTTGTTTTACAATATCAACTACTTTTTTATGGAAGTTATTTGTTGAAAAGTCATTCGAATGAAAGCTCATGGTAGCTGGCTCTTTTTTCATGGTGTAAAATTTTATGTTAAAATTTGGTGTTAGTTTTCCACATAAAATTAGATAAAAAAAGGTTTCCAAATTATAATAACTAAGCAAAAAATTAGATGGTAACAAAACCATGATTGCGAATAGAAATCTGTTTTGTAGATCATTACATATCGTTTAATTCCTTTTATTTTTTTATTCCCGTCAAATCTATTTAATGTGCGGTTGTTTCTTCATCTTACACTTTGGCTGCCCATAATTCACAAACCCGGTTTTCTGTTTTGTTTTCTTTTTAATCTTATTTTTTTATGCAACTTGGAAAGAAGATTTAAAGCCCTTTTTATAAATTGGCATTGATTGTTAGAAATGTTTGTAGCGTAATTTTTTATCTTAACTTAATTGATGCATCAATCCTAAATAAAAAAGGAGTCTATCTACAATTTTACACCATTGTCATTCTGACGAAGGAAGAATCTCATATTTGGCTTAGATTCTTCATTTCACTTCTGAACTATGTTCGCAGGCCTTCAGCCGGTATTCAGAATGACAGGGGTCAAAATAGTAAAATATTTGGGTCAGTGTAAAATTGTATATAATTACCTAAAAAAAAATGACACCAACAGTATTTAGTAGGTGCCATTTAGCTTTTTGTGACCTCAACGAGCGTATTTTCAAACACTTTTATAGATGATTTGGTTCGTTTAAGCCAAATTAAAAAAGAATTACAAAACTCATTTTTATCAAGTAGTTTCTTTTAGTTTTTGTCTATTGCAATTTAATTTTAAAAATTAATAATAATGAGCATTAGCATTAGAATTAGAATAGTTAGTCTTTAGATGTCTGTGCTTGTCTTGTACTCATAACTGAAGAAATATCGAAATATTTAGTTGAAGATTTTGAAAGAATTTCTGAATTATCACAAATGAAAACTTATTTGTCAAATCCATATTGCAGGTTCATAGCATTACAATAACTACAGGTTTCGAGATGTAAAATAATTGATTGCTTATAACATGGTTCTTAAAATTTTGAACTATAAATCAGATTTTTAAGAAAAAAAATAACGAGAAAATCTATTCAAATTTCCTAATTTCCATATGTTATTATTTGAACTATTTAGTAAAATAATTTGAGCTAAAAAGAATATTATTTTATTTAAAAGATCTATAAATTTGTGTACGCTCAAATAGTATGTTTTTACTTAATAATCTACTCTGTGATGGAGTAAGAGTTATTATTTAAATTAGTATTGCACACACGTAATGAAATTTAATGTTACAAAAAGTAAGTAAATGAAAAAAATGATAAAGTTTCCGACTTCTTTGATAGGTCTTGATACACCTCAGAATACCTTAGAACTTGATGGTTGTACTTTAATTGAGCAATGTATACATAGTACAGAAGTTAGAGGTACTATGTATCTCGAACAGCATTTACTTCTTATTGTCCTTGAGGGAACGGTTGTTCTTACCTATGGAAAGCAGGAATATATAGTGGGCAAAAATGATATGATTTTGCTAAAGAAAGCTACTGCAGTAAAGTATCATAAATTTGGAAATACTGAAAATGACAATATTTATGACAGTTTGATGTTCAGCATTAAAGATGATCTCCTAAAGTCATTTTTGTCAACATCAGAAATCAAGGTGTCAAAACCTGAAGGAGAGATCAAAACAAGACCATATCCAATGAATGAATGTTTGGTTGCATTTGCCCATTCCATGAAGCCTTACTTTTTTGATCAATCTGTGGTTCATCCTGGACAACTTCGGTTGAAAATTATGGAATTGCTATACGATGTTGCGGAATGTAACCGAAATATGTTTTTACAAATTCTACAATTACACGAGCCTATACGGACCGATATCCGTAACGTGGTGGAACAGCATTATGCTTCACCGGTTTCTGTTTCTGAACTGGCTTATCTTTCTGGCAGAAGTTTATCAAGTTTTAAGAGAGATTTTCAGAATATCTACAATGTTGCGCCAGCAACCTGGATCAGAGAAAAGAGATTAGAGAAGGCAAAAGAAATGCTGGAAACAACATCTTTGTCGGTCTCAGATATTTGTTATTCCTTAGGATTTGAAAATGTCTCTCATTTTTCAAGAATATATAAAGAATTTCATGGACAGGCACCGAGCATATCCCGTTAACAAATCATTTTAAAATTAAATGTATGAAAGTATTGGTTATTGGAGCAAATGGTAGAGTCGGATCTCTTTTAGTAAATAAGCTAGCTACTCAATATCAGGTTTTGGCAGGCTCAAGAAATCCAAATTCAGCAAATAACGCATATAATATTGAGCAGGTTTATATTGATTTGCTCAGCGATGTAGATATGCTTGCAGAAAGTATGAGCGGTGCTGATGCGGTTTATTTTGTTTCTGGATCGCGTGGGAAAAATCTTTTACAGATAGATTTACATGGAGCAATTAAAACCATGCAAGCCGCAGAAAAAGCTGGGGTTAAACGTTATATTATGCTGAGCTCAGTTTTTGCATTGCAACCCGAACGCTGGAATGAATCTTTCCTCAATGATCTTACAGATTATAATATTGCTAAACATTACGCTGATCTCTACCTCACAACCCAAACTGATCTCGATTATACTATTTTGCAACCCGGAGGACTTAAAGAAGGGCAAGGAACAGGAAAAATAGAGGCTAATGTTACTAGCCCGGGAACTAATTCTATTGCTAATGTTGTTGATACCCTTGTCGCAGTATTGGAAAATAATTCAACAATTGGTAAGGTTATTTTGATGCATGATGGAAATACACCGATTGATAAAGCACTTAATCAACTTGGATAAAAAGGCTGTATTCAATTAACTGAATATATTGGCTTCCTATCTTACTTAATCTTCACTTTTCCCATTAATTTTTTGAATCTTATTAATGGAGAAACGTCAACATTATATTTCTCAATTTTTCACTGCTAAAAAGGACTAATTAGTCAAAATATTTGAACTAATTAGAAAAAGCATCCCATTGTCGTCATTGTACCTTTGTTATAGAAAAAGAGCTTAATTATTCTGTTCAAAAAAACAGTTAATTATGCTCAAAAAATAGCAATACTAAAAAAAGGGCGATTTATGAAAAACATTCAAAACCGTAAAAACATTATTTCGAGTTCCGTAAATTCTAATCCTGATTGGTTAAGGCAAAACATTGGAAAAATTTCGAAAAAAATATTTTCTTCAGTGCCAACTGTAGCAATTATCTCAGTCTTTACCGTTGGCGGATTATTAATTTCATGTCAAGATAAAAACAATCAAAACAATAAAACAGAAGTTATGCAAAACAATCAAGAGCAAAAAGAAGCTATCCTTAAACCAATAGATTTATATGTTGAAGCAGGAAGAAAAGGCGACGGCAATATTGCTAAACCGGCATTCGCATCGACTGCAACTATGTCATGGTCTGAAGGCGGAGCATTGAAAAGTATACCAATACAGGTGCTTTTTGACGGATTTTCCGTAGCAGAGCCAATGGAAGCAAATTACCAACTGACAACTTTAGATGCAGAGGGAGATGTAGCAATCGTGAGAATCGAATCTCAGTTTGGAGCCAACAAATATGCCGATATGTTTACACTGGTAAAAGACGGTAACGATTGGAAAATTATCAGTAAAATTTATCAAACCATAAAATAATGTCAGCAAATAAAAATATCAACACCGTTCAGGATTATGAAGATGTCTTAGCGGCAATGGAAGGCTATGTTCACGGATTAAAAACAGGAAACGTAGCAGAATTAAAAAAGACCTTTCACAAGGATGCGATCATGTATGGTCATTTAGGAAGTGATCTGTCGCAAGGAAGTATAGATAATCTGTACACCTATGTGGAGAAATTTGGCGCGGCGCCCAATATCAAAACCAATCTTACGGTTTTACACAAAACACCCACTACAGCAGTTGTTCGTATCGAAATGGAACACGATGCTGCCGATGAAAATTTTACAGATTTCCATTCATTGATCAAAATTGATGGAGATTGGAAAGTTGTTGCAAAACTTTTTCATCTCTACGATAAATAATTAAAAATCATTCTGTAAAAGTTTTTACTGGGAGCATCAAATTGCTTCCAGCAGGAACTTTTGCGTCAAAAAAAAATAAAATGTCAAAATTATTCAGTCCATTGAATGTAAAATCAATTACGTTTAAAAACAGAATCATCACTTCGCCAATGTGTATGTACATGGCCGAAGATGGCTTTGCAAGTGATTGGCACTTGGTTCATTATGGTTCGAGAGCAATGGGAGGCGCAGGTGCAGTAATGCTGGAAGCAACAGCTATTAGCGCTGACGGACGTATTGGTGTTGGAGATTTGGGAATCTGGAAAGACGAACATATTGAAATGCTTACCAAGATCACGTCATTTATAAAAAGTACCGGATCTGTTCCTGCTATTCAATTGGCGCATGCCGGTAGAAAAGGAAGTACGTGGGCTTCAGGGCGTGAGAGCCGCCCGTTAATGCCCGATGAAGAAAATGGGTGGGAAGTGATTGCACCTTCTGCTATTGCATTTTCTCCAACAATGCAAACACCCCGCGAAATGACTTTGGAAGATATCGAAGAACTTCAACAAGCCTTTGCGGATGCTGCCGCGAGAGCGTTAAAGGCTGGTTTTGAAATGGTCGAAATTCACAGTGCGCACGGTTATCTGATCAATGAATTTCTGTCACCTATTCCAAACAAAAGAACCGATCACTATGGCGGAAGTATTGAAAACAGAGCAAGATTTTTATTTGAAACCATAGATAAAGTAAAAGCAGTATGGCCTACTGAACTTCCAATTGCTGTTCGTATTTCGGCTACCGACTGGATGGAAGATGGCTGGAACATTGATGATTCAGTTTGGTTAAGCAAAAAATTAGCAGGGAAGGGAATTGACATTGTTGATGTTTCTTCCGGAGGTACCGTTCCGAATGCTAAAATTACAGTAGGCTCAGGTTATCAATTACCATTTGCAAGTACGATTAAACGTGAGTTGAAAAACCAATTATTAGTGGGAGCAGTCGGTATGATAACCAGCGCACATCAAGCCGAAACGATCTTGACCAATGGAGATGCTGATCTTATTTTCATAGGTCGCGAACTTTTACGAAATCCATATTTCTCTTTAGAAGCAGCAAAACAGCTTCGTTCTGAAGCTCCTGTTCCAAAACCTTATGAGCTTGCCTTTTAACATTAAAAAAAAATTATGAGTATTTATTTAACCGTTGTTGTAAAGGCAAAACCTGAGCATCAGCAAGAAATTAAAACCCTTTTATACAGTCTCCCGGAATTATCTAAGAAAGAAGAGGCCTGCATCGAATATGATGTTCACCAGAGTATTGATGATGAAAATACTTTTATCCTTAATGAAAAATGGGAAAGTGTAGATGGTTTAGATCTCCATAATGATCAATCATATTCAAAGGAGTTTTTTGCATCATTCGATAAATTACAAGAGCAACCGATTATTTATCGATCCAAATAATTTTTAGGAGAATTTGTAAAATTTAGAAATATGAAAAAATTAAATGAGTCTGTAACCATTATTACCGGTGCATCTTCCGGAATTGGTGCGGCAACAGCATTAAAATTAGCTAAAGCAGGAAGCAGTATTGTTTTGGTCTCTAGAGCTGATGATAAAATAGAAAAAGTAAAACAACAGATTGAAGAAGAAGATGGTAAAGCTGAAATATTTGTTGCAGACGTAACAGATATTGGCCAAATGAAAGCGATGGTTGATTTTACTATTGATAAGTTTGGAAGAGTAGATAATTTGGTCAATAATGCAGGTTTGATGTTGTTTTCACAATGGAAGGACGTTGCGATTGATGAATGGAATTCGATGATTGACACCAATATCAAAGGCTATTTAAATGCCATTGCAGCTGTGCTTCCCAAACTGTTGGAGCAGAGATCAGGTCATGTTCTCAATATGGGATCTGTGGCGGGAATCAATATCGACATCGGTGCAGGAATCTACCACGGAACTAAGTTTTTCGTTCGGGCAATTACCGAAAGTTTAAGAAAAGAAGTTTCTGTTCATAAAGGTATCAAGATAAGCCTGATAAGTCCGGGAGTGATTAACACTGGATGGGCAGATAAAGTGACCAACAAAGAAGGAGCAGAGATCGCTGCAGAGCTGAACAAGCAGGCTATTGAGCCAGATGATATTGCCAATGCTGTCCTATTTGCATTTGATCAACCTGATAATGTTAACGTGAATGACATTGTTATCAGCCCAACTTTGCAAGACTGGTAATATTTAATAAAAAAGAATTTTTAAGTAATGAATAAATATAATAAGCTATTTTCTCCTTTATCATTTGACAAAGGAGTTAGTTTAAAAAAC
Organism: Chryseobacterium sp. StRB126; assembly: GCF_000829375.1. Lineage (NCBI taxonomy): Bacteria > Pseudomonadati > Bacteroidota > Flavobacteriia > Flavobacteriales > Weeksellaceae > Chryseobacterium > Chryseobacterium sp. StRB126. The sequence continues at coordinate 3,766,090 of NZ_AP014624.1, read as the reverse complement.
AGAATTGTGATGTCGCCAATGACCACTTGGGCATCGGATGAAGATTTTACCATTTCCGATGAAGAAGTCGAATACTATCATAAAAGAGTTAAAGGGGTAGGATTGGTGATTACAGGATGTACCCACGTTACAGCAAATGGAATTGGTTTTACCCACGAATTTGCAGGATATGATGACACTTTTCTTCCTAGCCTGAAGAAGTTGGCCAATGCAGCTAAAAGTGGTGGTGCACCGGCAATTTTACAAATATTTCATGCAGGAAATAAAGCAATTCCCGATCTAATTCCCAATGGCGAAGTGGTAAGTGCAAGTGCCGTTTCAAGTGGGCCAATATTGCTTTCTGATAAAGAAAATCTTCCGAAAGAATTAACCGAAATTGAAATTCTGGAAATCATCACAGCATTTGCAGAAACTACAAGAAGAGCAGTAGAAGCTGGTTTTAATGGAGTAGAAATTCACGGTGCACATGGGTTTTTGCTTCAGAATTTCATATCTCCTTTTTTCAATCGAAGAAATGATAAGTGGGGAGGTTCTCTTGAAAATCGTTTGAGACTTAGCCTTGAAATTGTTCGTGAAGTGAAAAAAGTAGTTTCAGAATATGCTGATCGTCCTTTTCTTATAGGTTACAGAATTTCACCTGAAGAAATGCCTCAACAAACCTATGGACTTCAAGATACTTTCATTTTAATTGATAAGTTAATTGAAGAAAACATCGATTATCTACATTTTTCTTTATTGGATGCTGTAAATCAAAAACCAATTGATTCAGAATTTTCAGATGAGCCAATATCAGTTGTACTCAACAATTATGTAAACAACAGAGTTCCTGTTCTTGTTGCCGGAGGTATTACAACACCTGCAATGGCTGATCGGGTTTTGGACTATGGTATTTCTATGGTAGCAATCGGTAGAACTTTGGTTATCAATCCGGATTGGGTGGAATTGGTTGAAAGTGGGGAAGAAGAAAAAATTGTTTCAAATCTTAAACTTGATACGATTGAAGACAAAAAAATCCCCTCGAAATTGATCACAATTTTTGAAGCGTTAAAAGGTTGGGTTCCATTGGAGTCTAAAACACTTTAAAAAACATTGATCTACCTTCAAAGTAATAAAAAATGGCGCCAACTGTCTTCAGTTGGCGCCATTTGGCTGTTTGTGACCAAGACGAGCGTATCTTCAAACACTTTTATAGATGATTTGGTTCGTTTAAGCCAAATAAAACAACAATTACAACACTCATTTTTATCAAATAATTTCTTTTAGTTTATAATTATTGCAGCTTAGTTTTAAAAATTAATAATAATCTACATTGGAATACTAAGTCTGTAGTTAGTGGTGATTGTTTTGTCCCCATAGTCAGATCTTGCTCCTAAGTTAGTACTATACGTAATGTCTGGGTTAATGGGATTTTCAGCTAAAATTAGTGAAAAACCTCTGGTATTAACTACAAAAAGATGGTAATGTTTTCAGGATTACAACAGAACGTTGATAGATCTAAATCCAGAAACGAACTTTGCTTTTATCCAAAAAATCCCGAACAAACGGTGAATGAAGCTTTCTCCTTCCTAATGAAAAATAAGAATTTGCTGTAAATGAAATCCTGTAAAAAATAAAGGCTGCAGGATTTTTTTGTTGGCATATTCGCGAAATTTTTAAGCAAATGCTTACGGTATATTTTGAATTTTTCATGTTTACATTATCATATTATATTGGTGTTTAAGTTGGATGTTTCTTAATTATTTGAGGTTATAGCATAAAAAATGGTAATTGAAAACAGTTATTTACTTCTTTTTTAATAATAAAAAGTGTGTTTTTTACATTTTTTTTAAACCAAAAAGAAAAAAAATTAATTCTTCTTATCATAATATTTATTCAAAAAAAATATATTTTTTTAGGGGTATCGTTGTATTGTAATGAATTGTTAATTCATGTTTTATGAAATAAGTAAGTGTAAAACTAATGATAACCTTATCATATTTTTTATACAATTGATATCATAAAAATTCGATATGTAAGATGTTGATAAGCAGTAGATAATGATGGATTTATTTTTTTTATTCAGATGAATTTTTATATTTGTAATGTTACCAAAATGTTAACGAACTAATGAATCAGAACTTTATCCATACCTATGTCTCTGTAGATTGTGTTGTCTTTGGATTTGACCATGAAAACCGGTTGAATATATTATTAGTACAACGCCATGTTGATGATGTACCATTGGAAAAACAGATTAAACTTCCCGGTAGTTTGATTTTCAGTGATGAAGATGTAGATGATGCTGCACAAAGGGTACTTCACGAACTTACAGGGATAAAAAAAATGGTTCTCAAGCAGTTTAAATGCTTTGCAGACCCCATGAGAGCAAGCAATGTACATGATATCAAATGGATGGATCAGGAATATAAACATCATATAGACAGGATTATTACAGTGGCCTATCTTTCCCTTTGTAAAATAGATCATAAGATCAATAGTACAAAATATGATACCGTAGACTGGTACCCTATTGATGAGGTTCCGGTACTACCGTTTGACCATAATAAAATCATCAATGAATCTTTGATGGAGATCAGAAAATGGATTGAATCTGATTTTTCCATTATTTTTGAGCTGCTGCCAAAAAGATTTACCATAAGACAGCTCTATCAGCTCTACAGCGCTTTAAATGAAAAAAATATTGATATTAAGAATTTTCATAAAAAAATATCTTCATTCCCCTATATTGTTCCTTTGGACGAAATTCAAAAAGATGTATCGCACCGCGCAGCAAGATATTACCGATTTGATGCTAAGATTTACAAGAAAAACAATACAAAACTTATAAAATAACCCCTTTTTAAAAATTATGTACTTACTAGGCTATGACATTGGCAGTTCTTCTGTGAAAGTGTGTCTCATTGAGGCATCCAGTGGAAAAGTGATTGCTTCTGAATTTTCTCCCAAAAAAGAAATGAAAATCACTGCGATAAATCCGGGATGGGCAGAGCAAAATCCGGTGGACTGGTGGATCAATCTGAAATTGGCACATGAAGCTGTTATGCATGAATCCGGTGTACATGCTGAAGATATTAAAGGAATTGGAATCACATGGCAGATGCATGGTTTGATTCTGGTGGATAAAGATCAGAACCTTCTAAGACCATCCATTATCTGGTGTGACAGCCGTGCTGTACCTTATGGTGAAAGAGCTTTTAAAACAATAGGAGAAGAAAAATGTCTCTCCCATCTGTTGAATTCACCAGGAAATTTTACGGCATCAAAGCTCGCATGGGTAAAAGAAAATGAACCTGATATTTTTGAAAAGATAGATAAAATAATGCTTCCTGGAGATTATATTGCGATGAGACTATCAGGGCAGATAGGAATAACCATCGAAGGATTATCAGAAGGAATTTTCTGGGATTTTAAGAATAACTGTATCTCGGAAGATATCATTAACCACTATGGGATTCCTAAAAGTTTTTTCCCGGAAATTGTCCCCACATTTGGTATTCAGGCAACCGTTTCCAGAATTGCGGCTGAAGAATTAGGTTTAAAAGAAGGAACGCCCATCTCATACAGGGCAGGAGATCAGCCCAACAATGCTCTTTCACTGAATGTTTTTAATCCGGGAGAAATTGCCTCTACTGCAGGAACTTCCGGAGTGGTGTATGGAGTTCTTGATCAGCTGGAATATGATAAATTATCAAGGGTCAATACCTTTGCCCATGTCAATTACGCACCAGAACAGATCAGGCTGGGAGTTTTGCTTTGTATCAATGGCACTGGAATTTTAAATTCCTGGTTAAAACATAATTTTGCAACCTCACTCTCTTCTTACGGTGATATGAATGATATGGCTTCGCTTTCACCTATAGGATCAAAAGGATTAAGTATTATCCCTTTTGGAAACGGAGCTGAGAGAGTGCTTGAAAATAAAGATACAAGTTGTTCTATTCACGGAATTAATTTCAACATACATACTAAAGGAGATATACTGCGTGCGGCACAGGAAGGTATTGTATTCTCTTATGAGTACGGAATGGATATCATGAGAAATATCGGAATGGATATCCAGGTTGTCCGTGCAGGAAATGCCAACATGTTTTTAAGTTCAATTTTTCGTCAGTCGTTATCCAGCGTCAGCAATGCGGTCATTGAACTTTATGATACTGATGGAGCGGTAGGAGCAGCAAGAGCTGCCGGAATGGGAATAGGGTTTTACTCAGACTCCAAAGAAGCATTTTCTTCACTTGAAAAAATAGCGGTGATAGAGCCTGAACACGAAAAACAAGAACAATATTTAGAAGCCTATGCCAGATGGAAACATCATCTTAACGAAATAATCTAGAAAAGTTACAACAGCATTTTTCATCCGCTTACTGACTCTTAAGAGTCAGTGAGGAGGGTATCTCTACGCAAAAATTTAAAAAACAAATTAAAAATAATCAAATAAATATGAACACTTTAACAGGTACAAAAGAGTTTTTTACAGGTATTGAAAAAATTAAGTTTGAGGGGAAGGAAAGCAGGAATCCGTTGGCATTCCGTTATTATGATGCTGAAAAGATCGTAATGGGAAAACCAATGAAAGACTGGACCAGATTTGCAATGGCATGGTGGCATACCTTATGTGCAAACGGAAGCGATCCATTCGGAGGACCTACTATCCACCACCCATGGGATATCGGAAATGATCCTGTGACCAGAGCAATGCATAAGATGGATGCAGGCTTTGAATTCATGTCTAAAATGGGCTTCAATTATTACTGTTTCCATGATATCGATTTGGTAGACCCCGCCAATAATTGGAAAGACTATGAGAAGAATATGCAGACTATTGTGGAGTATGCAAAACAAAAGCAGAAGGAAACAGGAATTAAACTTTTATGGGGAACAGCAAATGTTTTCACGCATGAAAGATACATGAATGGAGCTTCTACCAATCCCAATTTTGATGTTGTAGCCTGCGCAGGAACCCAGGTGAAAAATTCAATAGATGCCACCATTGCACTTGGAGGTGAAAACTATGTTTTCTGGGGTGGAAGAGAAGGATATATGAGTCTTTTAAATACCGATATGAAGCGTGAAAAAGATCATCTGGCCCGTTTCCTTTCCATGTCGAGAGATTATGCCCGTCAGCAAGGATTTAAAGGAACTTTCCTTATTGAACCTAAACCAATGGAGCCTACCAAACATCAGTATGATTATGACTCTGAAACCGTAATCGGATTCCTGAGACACTATGGACTAGACAAAGACTTTAAACTGAATATCGAAGTGAATCATGCTACATTGGCAGGTCATACATTTGAACATGAACTTCAGGTTGCTGTTGATGCAGGGCTTTTAGGAAGTATTGATGCGAACAGAGGAGATTATCAAAACGGCTGGGATACGGATCAGTTTCCGATCGATTATTATGATATGGTTCAGGCATGGTTGGTACTGCTTCCGGCAGGAGGTCTGGGAACCGGAGGCGTAAACTTTGATGCCAAAATCAGAAGAAATTCTATTGATGCTGAAGATTTATTCATTTCTCATATTTCAGGAATGGATGTATTCGCTAAAGGTCTTCTTGCGGCAGCGGATATTTTTGAAAATTCGGATTACAAAAAACTGAAAACAAACCGTTATGCTTCTTTTGATAACGGAAGTGGAAAAGCATTCGAGGAAGGTACGCTTACCTTGGAAGATCTTCAGAGAATTGCTCACGAAATAGGCGAACCACAGCCAAAAAGCGGAAAACAGGAACTGTTTGAGGCCATCGTGAATATGTATATATAATAAAAAGATAAAAGGCTCATAAACACTAAGGATTCTTATAGACTATAATTATTAAATAGCCTTTTGTTCAATAACTAATTAAAATAATAATTATGAACCGATTTTATTTCAATAAAAGCAATAGAGCTGCATTATTTTTTGCAATGACTTTATTGCCTTCCGGCATAGCATATTCACAGGTTAAAAAAGATACAGTAGCTAAAGAAAATAAAATAGATGAAGTTGTTGTAATAGGATATGGAACGCAGAGAAAAGAAGCTGTAACGGGTTCGGTTGTAACTGTAAAAGGTGAAGCCCTTAGAGAAGTTCCTACTGCAAATATAACACAGGCTCTACAAAGCAGAAGCGCCGGGGTAGAAATCAATCAAACGTCCAGCAAGCCGGGGGCAACCATGAAAATACGAATTAGAGGGACAAGATCATTATCGGACTCTGCAAATGATCCGCTTATCGTATTGGATGGAATTCCTTTTGTGGGATCTTTGGGAGATATAAGTTCTAGTGACATCAAGAGTGTAGATATCCTGAAAGATGCTTCTGCAACCGCTATTTATGGTTCCAGAGGAGCGAACGGGGTTATCTTAGTTACAACAAACAGAGGGGCAAAAGGACTAAAACCTAGATTTACTTATAATTCTTTCACAGGGAGCCAGACTCTGTTTTCCAGGTATCCTATGATGAATGCTGCCCAATTGACTAAGCTGAGACATGATGCCAATGATCTCATCAAAAATGGAGACAGTGAAAAAAACGGAGTTGATACGGACTGGCAAAAACTGTATTATAAGCCTGCAATGATAACGAACCATGATGTTGGAGTTTCCGGAGGTACAGAAGGGGGTAATTATAATGTTGGTTTGTCATACTTGAAGCAAGACGCGATAGTTCCTTTACAAAGTTATGAACGTTTTGGATTTCGATTAGGTCTGGATCAGCAGATCGGAAAAAATTTTAAATTTGGTTTTACTACAAATTCCAATTATGTAAAATCAGAGGGTAATGGTATTGCTTCAGCTCCTACCTTGGGATATTCACCTTTGGCCAGTCCGTATGATGAATTTGGTAATCCGAGAAGAACATTAACGATGTCATCAAATATGGATCAGGCCTGGGTTTATACAAGAGAAAGTCTTAAAGCTCTGGGAGAGAAATATGTAGATGAAACAAAAGCTTTCTCATCTTATAATAACATGTATGGTGAAGTAAAATTACCAATAGATGGATTGAAATACCGTATAAATGTAGGATTGGATTTCAGAACCTCAAATAGTGGAAATTATACAGGGGTAGGAGTATTTAATACAAATCCTGCTTCTATTTCTTCTGCGGGCAAGGGTAATAACCAAACCTATCACTGGACTATAGAGAACTTATTGACTTACGATAAGACTTTCGGAAAACATAAGATAAATGCTGTTGCCTTATATTCTTCTGAACAAAATACTTATACAAGTAGTTATATGAGTGCTAAAAATGTACCTGCAGATTTTTTTCAATATTATAATCTAGGTCAATCTCCGCAAGCTGATATTACTGTAAGGCCTGAAGATCAATCTTATGCCAGAACAGGATTGGTTTCCTATATGGGACGAGCGATGTATACGTATGACAATAAGTATATGATTACAGCTACTCTTAGAAGGGACGGTGCTTCTGTACTTGCAGAAGGGCACAAATGGAATACCTATCCTGCAATCTCTGTGGGGTGGAATATTACTAATGAAAACTTTATGAAAACTTTCCAATTCGTTAATCTTTTGAAATTAAGATATGGTTGGGGAGAAACGTCAAATCAAGCTATTGCACCTTATACAACTTTAGGAAGCTTAACTGTTAATCCATATAACTTTGGAGGGGCTTATTCTACAGGTGTTTCTATTAATACAGCTCCAAACCCTTTCTTAGGATGGGAATATTCCAAAACCCACAATGCTGGATTGGATTTTGGGTTTCTTAACAATAGAATCAACGGGACAGTAGAATATTACAGAACACATACTTCCGGAATACTTCAAAATAAGAGTTTACCTCCAACTTCAGGGATTCCGGGAGGAATATTACAAAATGTAGGAGATATTGAAAACAAAGGCTGGGAAGCTTCCCTTAATGCAGTTATTATTGATAAACCGGATGGTTTCAGCTGGGACGCCGGAGTTAACTGGTATGCTAATAAAAACAAAATTCTATCACTTGCATCCGGTGCACAAAGAGATGAAAATAATTTATGGTTCGTGGGTCATAATGTAAATTCACTATATGATTATCAGTATGTAGGTTTATGGCAACAAGGAGATCCTTATTTGAGTATTCTTGAACCTCAGGTCGGCGCTGCTCCAGGTATGATTAAAGTTCTATATACAGGAGGGTATAATGCAGATGGGACACCTGTGAGAGCTATAGGTCCTGAAGATAGACAAATTATAGATACCAATCCGGATTGGCAAGGAGGTTTCAATATGCGTTTTGCTTACAAAGGCTTTGAATTGAGTACAGTAGGCGCATTCCAAAAAGGAGGTGTTCTGATCAGTTCTATTTATGGTTCTGCAGGTTACTTGAATAGATTAACTGGTAGAGGAAATAACGTAGATGTAGATTACTATACGGATGATAATACAGATGCAAGATTCCCGAAACCAGGCGGATTGTTAAGTGGTGATAATCCGAAGTATCTGTCAACTCTAGGTCTTTTTGACGGGTCATACGTGAAATTAAGAACAATCACATTAGGGTATAACTTAAGTAAGGATTTTCTTAAAGATTTTAACATTAACAGCTTAAGAATTTATTTTACGGTTACAAATCCGCTGATAATTTATTCTCCATACCATAAAATGTCTGGAATGGATCCTGAACCGAACTCTACAGGTGATCAAAATCAGGCTGTAAGCGGATACAAAAATCGTCAGTTGATTATAGGAACTAATAATCCTGCAACAAGAAACTTTATAATGGGAATTAATTTATCTTTCTAAATCACACATCATCATGATAAAAATTAACAAAAAAATTGTATTGGGAATTGTAGTGGCTTCACTAGTATTGTCTAGCTGTAATGAGATTCTAGACGAACAACCCAGATCAGGATATACGGTTGATTATTTCAATTCTGCAGATGGCGTAACATCTGGCGTAACTGCATTGTACAGAAGTTTACGTCTTCTTTATGGTAACGGTTATTATATGAGCGCAACGCAGAACGGAACGGATGAGGCGACTTGGGCTCAGAGTGCAGACGGTAATTTTAAAGATCTGGATATGACAGGTGGTGCCGGAGCAATAAACTCTAATACCTTTCCTACGAGTATGGTTTGGGGATCCGTTTTTCCTTATATTAATACAGCTAATGGTATTATAGAAAGAGCACCGAAATTTAATCTTCCTGAATCTCTTGTATCTGAAGCTCGTTTTTTCAGATCATTTTATTACTTCCAATTAGTACAGACGTATGGCGGTGTACCGTTGGATTTAGGTTCCGGAGAACTGGTTCTGAACATTTCACCTACAACTTTGTCCAAAAGAAATACGGTTCCTGAGGTATATTCAAGAGGTATTTTTCCTGATTTATTAAAAGCAATAGACAATCTTCCTGCAACCCCTAGAGTTACGGGTGGGGTTACAAAAAATGTGGCAAGGCTGATTTTAGCTAAAGCATATCTTACTTACGGTTGGTGGTTGCAAAATCCTAATAATATCCCGACATATCCTGATACTGCACGAACGGATCTTGATGGCCATAATGCACAATGGTATTTTCAAAAAGCATATGATTTATCTCTACAGGGTATTAATAATCCAGGATCTTATGCACTTCAACCTACTTACTATGATGTAAATGAAGGCTCTAAAGACCGCAATTCAGAGCATATGCTTTACGCAGATCATACAGCATCTAGTATTTTTTATAACGAAGGTGATCCCGTAGGATACGGTTCGGGATGGGCTCCGGATAACTTCGCTACCTGGATGCAAACCTGGAATTATACTAATATCAAAAGTAGTAAATCGGCTACTTCATGGACTCCTGCAAGTCCGATCACAAGAGAAGCGGCGCAATCGCTGGGGAGACCTTGGGTACGTATGGCTCCGCCTATCGGGGTTATCAAAAATACCTTTGCCGATAAAAATAACGATTCCCGCTATGATGGTACTTTTGTAACTACTTACAGAGGAAACTGGCAGAAAACAGGAACAGGCTTGGAAACTGTTACAACACTATACAATGCCAATAATCTTCCTGTCCCGATAGGAGGAGCAATATTAAGCTTCTTGGATGATGATTCTCAGCTATCAAATATTGCTTATCCTTCTGATGGTGGCCAAAATAGTGTAGGTGCCGGTGTTTTGCCTGGACGTGCAGATTGGGTAATTTCACCTAACGGAATTAGCAGAATTGTATATCCGGGACTTTGGAAAATTGGAACATATCAGACAAATGACGTTACTGGTTTAGGTTATCCAAATGCTGCTTTAACAAGGCCATTCCCTGTGGCTAAATTTTCCGAGTTTTATTTCATTGCCGCAGAAGCGGCTGTAAAAGGTGCTTCAGGTGCTATGAGTGCGCGAGATTTGATCAATGTAATTCGTGCAAGAGCAGGAAAATGGAGATTTAGTAATAAAAATAATGCCGCATATATTGCCGACAATAGTGCAGCTATGATTGCAGCAACGCCTGCTACTATTACTATAGATTATATTTTAGCAGAAAGATCACGAGAATATTATGGTGAATTTTACAGATGGTTTGATTTGGTAAGAACTCAAAAGTGGGCAGAATATGCCGCAACTTATCAGATAGGAGGAACAGCTTATGGAAATCATACGCCACAGAATTTTACAAGAAATATTCAGCCATATCATTACCTGAGACCAATTCCTCAAGGACAGTTAGATGCAATGACTGAAATGTCTGCGACAGATAAAGCAAAATATCAGAATCCCGGATACAACTAATTTCATTCTACATTCATATCAGCAACAGAGTAGGTGTGCAAACACCTGCTTTGTTTATCTGAATTAAAATTTAAAAATTATGGAAAAAACCTGGCGCTGGTTTGGAAAAAAAGACAAAATAAAACTCAACACGCTCTGTCAGATCGGAGTAGAAGGAATTGTTTCCGCACTGCATGATATCCCAAACGGAGAAATCTGGAGTTTTGAGGCCATCAATGATTATAAAAACTATATAGAAAGCCACGGACTTCGCTGGTCTGTTGTGGAAAGTCTTCCTGTAAGCGAAGCGATCAAATATGGAGGTGAAGACCGTGACTCTTTAATAGAAAATTATATCATAAGCCTGGAGAATCTGGGTAAAGCAGGCATTACAACAGTTTGCTACAACTTTATGCCTGTCCTCGACTGGGCAAGAACCGATCTCTTTCACGAATGGGAAGACGGCTCATCATCACTTTATTTTGACAAAGCCAAGTTTGCGTACTTCGAAATTCATATCCTTCAAAGAGAAGGAGCAGAAAATGATTATAATTCAGAGATCCTTCAAAAAGTAGAAGAATTAAAAAATACCTTAACAGAAAAAGATAACAATGATCTGATAGACTCAATTATTGTAAAAACACAGGGATTCGTGAACGGAAATATCAAAGAAGGCGAATTGAATCCCGTAGAAAAGTTTAAAAGTTTACTGGCATTATATGATGGTATAGATAAACATCAGCTTCGTCAGAATATGAAATATTTCCTTGAAAAAATAATGCCTGTCTGCGAAAAATGGAATATCCAGATGTGTGTACACCCTGATGATCCGCCGTTTTCATTACTCGGCCTGCCAAGAATAGTAACTAATGAAGAAGATATTGACTGGCTTCTGAATGCCGTTGATAATCCTCACAACGGATTAACCTTCTGTGCAGGTTCTTTAAGTGCTAACCTTCAGAATGATGTTCCGAAACTGGCTCAGAAATTTGCCCACCGGACAAAATTCGTTCACCTGAGAAGTACAAATGTCTTTGAAAACGGTGATTTCATCGAGGCTCATCATCTGGGAGGAAGAGGAAAGCTTATTGAAGTAATCCGTGTCTTCGAAAAAGAAAACCATGATCTGCCCATGAGAATTGATCACGGAAGACTTTTAACAGAAGATATTGATAAAGGATATAACCCCGGTTATTCATTTTTAGGAAGAATGCTCGCATTAGGACAGATTGAAGGGGTAATGGCAGCAGTACAGTCAGAACTACAGAAAAATTAATCTGCGTTTGTAATAAAATAGTAAAAAGTAAAATGAAAGATCTGTTTAGTATTAAAGACAAAGTGGTAGTTATCACAGGAGCTTCAGGCGTTTTGGGAGGCAGTCTTGCTAAAAGTTTTATCGATGCCGGGGCTAAAGTTATCGCACTGGGAAGAAACCAGGAAACACTGGATGCCCGTGTAAAAGAACTGACAGACTTGGGAGGAGAGGCACTCGCTGTAGAAGCCAATGTAATGGATATCGAAAGCCTTGAAGCCGCCTCAGAAAAAATAAAAGAAAAATATGGCAGGATTGATATTCTGCTCAACATCGCCGGTGGAAATATTCCGGAAGCGACCTTATCTCCTGATCAATCATTTTTTGACATGGATATCAAAGGGTGGAATGCCGTTACCGATCTTAATATCAACGGAACCGTTTATCCAAGCTATGTTTTCGGAAAAGTAATGGCCGGGCAGGGAAGTGGAAACATTATTAATATTTCTTCTATGGCTGCTTATTCAGCAATTACAAGAGTCGCCGGATATTCTGCAGCTAAATCTGCAATTACCAACTTCACACAATGGCTTGCATCAGATCTGGCATTGAAATTCGGAGATAAAATACGTGTTAATGCAGTGGCGCCAGGATTTTTTATTGGTGATCAGAACCGCGCCATTCTCCTGAACCCGGATGGAAGTTTAACCGAGAGAAGCAAAAAAGTAATCGCCAAAACACCCATGCAGAGATTTGGAGAAGTAGAAGAACTGAATGGAGTTGTACAGTTTTTATGTTCGGAGGCAGCAAGTTTCATTACAGGAGCACTGATTCCTGTTGATGGAGGTTTCAGTGCATTCAGCGGAGTATAAAAAACTAATTTCTTCATATCCAATGAACAGGACCTTAATGGTTTCATGCAAGGTCCTGTTTTTTTAATGTTAAAGGTTTAACCACTTAAATTTTTTAGAGCTAAGCTTTATGCATAATAAGTACACTTAAGTTTTGTGAAAATCTTTGATTTTCATCTTATGTGAACTTTCTGCAGAATCATTTTAAACTTACTTATGTGAACTAAAGTGTTTTAAAATAAAGCTTTTGTGACTTTTGTGGTTTTATAAAGTTTAAACAAGTTTAGAATTAAAATCCAGGATTGTAAAAGTAAATAATGAGTAATTCCATTAAAAATAAAGAAGTTTTCGGAGAATCGTTTTTGCTGGAATCAGCAAAGGCAGAGAATCTGTATTTTGGCTATGCTAAAGATATGCCGGTTATCGATTATCACAATCACCTTGAACCGGACGTTATTTCTGCCAATCAGAATTTCCGCTCTCCAACGGCTATTTGGCTGGATGGAGACCATTACAAATGGAGGGCTATGAGAAATTTTGGAGTTCATGAACAGTTTATTTCAGGGCAGGCTTCAGACCAGGAAAAGTTTATGAAATGGGCAGAAGTCGTGCCTTATACACTTCGCAACCCATTATTTCACTGGACCCATTTGGAATTAAAAAATCCTTTTGGAATCAGCGAATATTTATCACCAAAAAATGCAAATACGGTGTATCATCAGATGAATGAAAGTCTGCAGACCTCTGGTTTTCTGCCACAATCCATTCTTCAGAATTTTAAGGTGGAGGCTTTATGTACCACTGATGATCCTGCTGATGATCTCGTTCATCATAAAGCTTTAAAAGATAGTGGCTTTAAAACGGCTGTTCTTCCGGCTTTCCGTCCGGATGCCTATATTAATATCATTAATTCTGAACAATATCTTTCAGGAATCAAAAAGTTTGAAAAGGTCTGTGGATTTCAAATTACATCAGCTTCTGATTTGTTGAGTGCACTTCAGGGCAGAATCAATTATTTTGTGGAAGCAGGAGCAAAAGTGGCCGACCATGGCTTTGAATACTTCCCGGATACTACGAAATGGAATCATAGCCTTGAAAAAGAATTTTCTGAATTCCTTAAGGGCAATCTCTCATCATTTTCAGATCCTGAAGCCTTGTGCGGCTATATGCTGAAAGAGCTTTGCAAAATGTATGCAGAAAAAGGCTGGGTACAACAGTTTCATGTAGGGGCAACAAGGAACAACAATTCAGAAATGTTCAGAAAAATAGGTGCCAACGCAGGATATGACGCCATTGGAGAACCATACTACGCACAGAGAATGAGCATTTTGCTTGATGAACTGAATACAGAAGGAAAACTCACGAAAACCATTATCTACAATTTAAACCCGGCATTTAACGAAGTTCTGGCAGCTCTTGCCGGAAATTTCAACGAAGGAGGAATCAAATCCAAGGTACAGTTTGGGGCAGCCTGGTGGTTTCTGGATCAGCTGGATGGAATGACAAAACAGATGAATACGCTTTCCAATATTGGATTAATCAGCACTTTTATCGGCATGTTGACCGATTCCCGAAGTCTGCTGTCGTTCTCAAGACATGATTATTTCAGAAGGCTTTTATGCAATCTGTTTGGAAGCGAGATGGAGAGAGGTCTTCTTCCCGATGATGAAAAATGGGTGGGAAAGATCATTCAGGATATCTGTTATCACAATACAAAAAATTATTTTGAAATTTAATACCATGCAGAATTCGTCTAAGATATTATGTTTCGGAGAACTGCTTCTCCACTTTGCTCCGGATTCCGAAGGAAAGTGGTTCAATGAGCTGTCTCTGAAAATCTATGTGGGGGGAGCCGAATACAATGTAACGGCAGCACTTTCCCAGTGGGAAAATTCTGTGAAATTGTTAACAGCTTTACCTGAGAATTTTATGGGAAACCAGTTAGAATTTCAGCTTAAAAATAAAGGAATAGAAGTGCTTGCAGAAAAAACTCAAGGAAGAATAGGAACATTTTATCTTTCTTCCGATGGCGATATGCAGAATGCATCAGTGGTGTACGACCGCTTTCCGTCTGTTTTTACCCAATCGGATTTTGAAAATTTCAGTGATGATGAAATATTTTCAGAAGTAAAATGGCTGCATATCAGCACCATCACTCCTGCATTAAGTGACCATGCGTTCCGGAAATGTTTACATATCATGAAAGAAGCCAGAGTAAGAAATATTACGGTTTCTCTCGACTTGAATTACAGGGCGTTACTTTGGCAAAACCAGAATCCTCACAAAATTAAAGAGCTGATGCCTTTTGTGAACGTTCTCATGGGAAATATCTGGTCTGTTGAGCAGTTCCTGAATATTCCCATTGAATATGAGCTTAATGGAAATTTTGACGATGAAAACCTCCTGAAACAGGCAGGAAAAACAGCCTTGGAAATCCGGAAACAATTTCCAAATGTAGAAAAGATTGCCAATACGTTTCGCTT
Source organism: Chryseobacterium sp. StRB126 (assembly GCF_000829375.1). Classification (NCBI taxonomy): domain Bacteria; kingdom Pseudomonadati; phylum Bacteroidota; class Flavobacteriia; order Flavobacteriales; family Weeksellaceae; genus Chryseobacterium; species Chryseobacterium sp. StRB126. The sequence goes on along the minus strand of NZ_AP014624.1, from coordinate 3,750,806 downwards.
CACAAATGGAGAAAAGGTTAATTATTTTGCCACCTTATTTGCTGATGAACAGCTTTTGGTTTCAGAACAATACAATTCAGATAAGATTGAAGAAAGGGTAGGAAGCGGAGATTCCTTTATGGCTGCTTTAATACACGGAATTTTAAAAGGAAATCCTGAACAGAAGATCCTGGAAGATGCCGCAAAAGTTGCGTTCAAAAAGCTTTTTGTAAAAGGAGATACCATTGATGAAAGCATTAATATCGAAAAATTATGAGTGAAATACTACAGAAAATAAAAGACCAGAAAATAGTTCCGTTATTCTATAACGAATCGTTTGAAGTCTCAAAAAATATCATAAAAGCTTTATATGAAGCAGGAATCCGTGTGATAGAATATACCAACCGCGGCCATCAGGCATTGGAAAATTTTACCAGGCTGAAAGACATTTCCCATACAGAATTTCCCGAACTTCTGCTAGGAATCGGGACGGTAAAAAACATACAGGAAATGGATGATTATGCGGGTGTAAAAGCAGATTTTATCATTACACCTGTCATCAGTGAAGCATTGGTAAAACATGCACTTGAAAGAAATATCCTTTTGATTCCAGGTTGTTTTACCCCTTCCGATATCAATATTGCGTATCAGAATGGGTTAATACTGGTTAAAATATTCCCGGCTGATGCTTTAGGTAAGAACTACATCAAATCGGTACAGCCAGTTTTCCCGGGAATGAATTTTATGCCCACCGGAGGAATCAATGGTGATTATAAAGATATCACGGAATGGCTCAATGGTGGTGCCATAGCAGTAGGACTGGGCAGCTCGCTCATCGGAAAGGATTTTAATGAAGAAGAACTGACTCTGAAAACAAAGAATTTATTACAACAACTTAATCATAACTAAATGCAGGCTCCTCACAACCGAAATATAAGATGGTGGATGCTGTCTCTCGTTTTTCTTGCCACTACGATCAATTATCTTGACCGTCAGGTAATGGGTTTGCTGAAACCTGTTCTGGAAAAAGAATTCATCTGGGATGAAAAAGATTACAGTTACATTGTCATGGCTTTTACCACTACTTATGCTATCGGTTACATGGCGATGGGACGATTTATAGACAGAGTGGGAACCAAAATAGGGTATGCCGTTTCTCTTATTGTATGGAGTCTTGCCTCTATAGGACATGGGTTTGTCAAAAGTACAGTAGGATTTATCATAGCGAGAAGTACCTTGGGAATCAGTGAAGCAGGAAATTTCCCTGCCGCCATCAAATCTGTGGCTGAATGGTTCCCAAAAAAAGAAAGGGCATTGGCAACAGGAATTTTCAATTCGGGAGCAACTGTAGGAGCCATTTTAGCACCGCTGCTTGTTCCGTTCATTCTCGGACATTACGGATGGAGACAGACTTTTGTGTGGATTGGTGCTTTAGGAATGGTGTGGATTATCCTTTGGTGGAAATTCTATGCCGTACCTGAAAAAACAAAAAACCTTAGCAAAGAAGAACTGCAGTATATAAAAAGTGATCAGGCTGAAAAAACAGAAGAGAAAACCAAAATTCCTTTATCGGAATTATTCAAATATAAAGTAACATGGGCATTTGCTATCGGTAAAATCTTAACTGATCCTATCTGGTATTTCTTCATGTTCTGGCTGCCGGCGTATTTCTCGGATGTGTTCAAAATGGATTTAACAAAGCCTTCCATTCCTTTGATTATTATTTACAGCGGAACGACGATCGGAAGTATCGGCGGAGGATATCTCTCATCATTTCTGATCAAAAAAGGCTGGGCCATCGGAAAAGCAAGAAGCTTTACGATGTTACTGTTTGCCTTGATGGTTGTTCCGGTCATGTTCTCAAAATATGTAGATAATATGTGGCTGATTACCCTGATTATTGCCCTTGCCACAGCGGCGCATCAGGGATGGGGAGCCAATCTTATGACGACGGTTGGAGATAATTTACCTAACAGTTATGTTAGTTCTGTGATAGGATTTGGCGGTATGCTTGGTTCGGCAGCAGGAATTATTTTTCCGCTTTTTATCGGAATCGTTCTCGATGCTTTTAAAAAATCAGGAAACATCAACGGAGGCTACAATATCATATTTTTTATAGCTGGAATATCCTACGTTACAGCCTGGGGGTTGATAAAAATCATCAACCGTAAGAAAGCTGTTTAAAATATATATCGATCATAATGATAAAATAAATACCCATTGCTGAGTGTAACGCCCTTGCGAACCTTATGAAGATAGCAGTTAAAAAACTTGCGGACTCAGCGTTAAAAAAGAATACGATAAATAACAGATATTCAAAAATTGTAAAACATTAAAAACTATAAAAAGAATAACAATGAAACAGAATATAATGAATTTAGCTTTTTTCAGGAATAAAAAACATATCATTGCAGCAGCTGCTTTGCTCTCAGTGACTACTATTTCTGCACAAACTTTCTCAGACTTTAACTACCGTGGAAACGATAAAATATATAATGACAACCCTCTTAAACCGGATGAGTTCTACTCACCGATCCTTCAGGGCTGTTATCCCGATCCCAGCATTACCAGAAAAGGGAAAGATTATTATCTCGTGAACTCCTCATTTTCAATGTTCCCGGGCGTCCCGATTTTTACTTCTAAAGATCTGGTGAACTGGAAACAGGTAGGGCATGTCCTGGACAGACCTTCACAGCTTAAAGTTGAAAAATCAGGTGTTTCGCACGGAATTTATGCTCCGGACATCAAATACAATAAGCACAACGACACTTTTTATATGATCACTACCCAATTTGCGGGAGGTATTGGAAATATGGTCGTAAAAACAAAAGATCCGTCAAAAGGATGGAGCGAAGTTCAGAAACTGAATTTTGACGGTATTGATCCTGCTATTTTCTTTGATGATGATGGAAAAGCTTACATTGTTCACAACGATGCTCCGCCAAAAGATACCGAGCAGTATAACGGACACCGCGTTATTAAGATGTGGGACTACGATCTCGAAAAAGATCAGGTAGTTCCGGATTCGGATAAGATTATTGTCAACGGCGGGGTGGATCTTTCCCAAAAACCGATCTGGATTGAAGGTCCGCATATTTATAAGAAAAATGGTAAATATTATCTGATGTGTGCAGAAGGAGGAACTGGAGGGAATCACAGCGAAGTTATTTTTATGTCTGATTCCCCGAAAGGACCTTACGTTCCTGCTGGCAACAACCCGATTCTGACACAACGTTATTTCCCGAAAGACAGAAAAGAAAAAGTAGACTGGGCCGGTCATGCAGATCTTGTGGAAACACCGGATGGCCAGTATTACGGAGTATTTCTGGCGATACGCCCCAACGAGAAAAACCGTGTTAACAAAGGCCGTGAAACATTCATCCTTCCGGTTGACTGGAGTGGAAAATATCCTGTTTTCCAAAATGGACTGGTTCCGATGAAACCAAAATTGAAAATGCCACAAGGTGTTCAGAATCAAACCGGGCAAAACGGATTTTTTCCCAATGGAAACTTTACCTATAACGACAAATTAACTGATAAAGATCTTGATTTCCGATGGATTGCGATGCGCGGACCGCGTGAGAATTTCATCACGGTCACGAAAAATGGCATAAAAGTGAATCCTATGGAGACTAATATCAAATCGTTGGCTCCGGTTTCAGCATTATTCCACAGATTGCAGCACGAAGATTTTGAAACATCAGTAACGCTCGATTTCAAGCCTAAATCAGAAAAAGAACTGGCAGGAATTACCTGTTATCAAAGTGAAACATTCAATTATGTTTTCGGAATCACCAAAAAGGATAAAGATTTCTACATTGTATTGGAAAGAACCGAAAAAGGAGAATCCAAGTTAATTGCAAGCGAGAAAATTTCATTATCCAAACCAGTTAAACTGCAGGTGGTTGCTGATAAAGATGAACATAGTTTTAATTATTCGCTGGATGGTAAAAGCTATAAAAACCTTGGAGGACCGGTTTCAGGAGATATTCTTTCTACTGATGTAGCAGGAGGTTTTACAGGAAGCCTTATTGGTCTGTACAGTACCTCTTCCAATGATATTGTGCCACAATAGTATGAAAGATCTGTTATTCTGAATGGAACGAAGTGAAATGAAGAATCTCGTCTTTTACTGACAGTAGAGAAAAAATACTTAGTGACAGCAATTAAGTATTTTAAAATTGAAAAACTAAGCGTAAAACCAAACATCACAGTACATTTTGAAAATCAAAAAATCTTATATAGTTTCTTTATTGGGGTTTATCGGGCTGAATCTTCTCTCAGCCCAGGTAAATCCTTCCGGAAAACAGAGTACAGCGTTTACTAATCCTATCATATGGGCAGATGCGCCGGACTTATCCATTACCCGAAACGGAAACGATTTTTACCTGATCAGTACCACAATGCATCTGATGCCGGGAGCACCGGTAATGCATTCCAGAGATCTTGTACATTGGGAAATGTCAGGTTATGTTTTTGATACTTTAAATGATAATTCAAAATATAATTTATGGAATGGAACGGTTTACGGGAGAGGTCAATGGGCTTCTTCAATCCGCTACCATAAAGGAAAATATTATGTTTTATTTTCTCCGAATGATGAACCTTTCAAATCTTATTTCTATGTGACAGATAATCCTGAAAAAGGAAACTGGAAGCTCATCACCAGAACACGGCATTTTCATGATGCTTCTCTGTTTTTTGATGATGATGATAAAGTATATGTTTTCACTTCCAACAAAGTTTTTGAACTGAGTTCTGACTTTAAAGAGGTCATAGGAAATCCGGACGGAACTGAAGTGTTTCAGAAAGATGCTTCGGAAACCGGACTTCTGGAAGGCAATCAGATCATCAAAAGAAACGGAAAATACTATATGATGATGATTTCATGGCCCAGAAACGGAAAACGCCGTCAGGTAGTCTACAGGGCAGATAAAGTGGCAGGTCCTTATGAGAAAAAAGTAATTCTGGAAGATAATTTTTTAGGATTTTCCTATGCAGGTCAGGGCGCTTTGATAGATGATAAAAACGGAAACTGGTATTCTCTTATTTTCCAGGACAGAAACGGTGTGGGACGCGTTCCGCTGCTGTTGCCCGTACAATGGGAAAACGATTGGCCGGTCTTGGGAGATAACGGAAAAGTTCCATTGAAGGGAGAAGTTCCGCTTCCGCCGTTCAAAGCAAAAAATCATCTGGTGGAAAGCGATGAATTCTCTGATAAAACAATGAAAATCCAGTGGCAATGGAATCATAATCCTGTGAATGAAGCGTGGTCTTTATCCGAAAGAAAAGGTTTTCTGAGACTGAAAACCAGCAGAGTGACGGACAATCTGTACGCAGCACCCAATACTTTAACCCAGAGAATGGAAGGCCCGACTTCTTCAGCAGTTGTCGCAATGGACCTTAAAGGAATGAAAGATGGAGATGTAGCGGGTTTCAGTGCCTTCAACGGGGATTCCGGGATTTTGTCAGTAGTGAAGGAAGGTGAAGAAAAATTCATTGTTTTTTCAACCAACGAAGTGAGTCTGGACAATAAAACAAAAGCGATTACTGGGGTTAAAAAAGAAGAAAAAAAACGGATTCCTCTTAATTCTGATAAGATTTTCCTCCGTATCGATGCTGATTTTAATCTCGGGAAAGATCTTGCAGACTTTTATTACAGTACTGATCAGAAGAACTGGACGGAATTGGCAAAAAACTACAAAATGATCTTTGACTACCGTAGATTTTTTATGGGATCAAAATTCGCAGTTTTTAATTATGCCACTAAAAATACCGGAGGTTTCGTAGATGTTGATTTTTTCAGAGTCAATAAAGCCGAGAATGAAAAATAACAAAATTAGCAGGGAAAAGTCTGCTGTAAACAGATAAATAAAATAAGTATTCAGATGTTTAAACTTTATTAAACCGCAAAAGTCACAAAAGCTTTATTTTAAAACACTTGAGTTCACCTAAGTAAGTTTAAAATGATTGTATAGAAAAGTTCACATAAGATGAAAATCAAAGACTTTCACAAAACTTAGGTGTACTTATTACGCATAAGGTTTGGCTCTGAAAAAACTTAGGTGTTTAAAACTTTTGTGCCTAAAAATAATTAATATAAAACTATAAACAGCTTTGCTATTATTTTTTTATCTGAGATAATAAGTGTTAAAAATACAAATAAAAAATCATGAATAAATCAGTTGTATTAGCATTAGGTTTCATGCTGTCAGGAATTTTTATTTCTGCGCAGGATTTTGAGAAAAAAGGACCACAGGATTTTGATATAGAGAAAAAAGAAATTCCACACGGAAAAATTGATACCATACAATATTCTTCAGTAACGGTTGGTACTACGCGAAAAGCATTGGTGTATACTCCTCCCGGATACAAAAAAGGCACTCAATATCCTGTTTTATATCTGCTTCATGGTATTGGCGGAGATGAAAAAGAATGGTTCAGAAACGGAAATCCCCATATTATTTTAGATAATCTGTATGCCAAAGGAAAGCTTACTCCAATGATTGTTGTACTGCCTAATGGAAGGGCAATGAAAGATGACAGAGCAACAGGAGATATCATGGCAAAAGATAAAGTAGCGGCTTTTGCAACCTTTGAGAAAGACCTGCTGAATGATCTGATTCCATTTATTGAAAAAAAATATCCGGTTAAAAAAGACAGAAATAACAGAGCCATTGCCGGACTTTCCATGGGCGGCGGGCAGACCCTGAATTTCGGGCTGGGAAATATCGACAGGTTTGCCTGGGTAGGTGCTTTTTCCGCAGCTCCGAATACCAAGGAGCCTCAGCTGCTTCTTCCGGATCCATCCAAAGCTAAAGAATTAAAGCTTCTCTGGATTTCATGTGGAGATCAGGACAGGCTGATGCCTTTCAGCAAAAGAACAAGCGATTATCTTACAGAAAATAAGATTCCTCATATTTTTTATGTAGAGCCGGGCGGTCACGATTTTAAAGTCTGGAAAAATGATCTGTATCTGTTTTCACAACTGCTTTTCAAACCTGTAAATCAAGAAGATGTTAATCTTATTCTGAAGTCAGAATAGGACTAGGTTAGAAGCTTTAAATCCAAATTTCCCATTCTATGAATATCAATAAAATATATGTCAGTTTAATTGCAATGATAGGGTTTTCTCAGATGGGATTTGCCCAAAACCCTATCGTACAGACCAGTTATACTGCGGATCCTGCTCCAATGGTTTATAACGACAGGCTATATGTGTATACTACTCACGATGAAGATGATTCTACATGGTTCACTATGAATGACTGGAAAGTATATTCTACGAATGATATGGTGAACTGGACAGACCACGGGACAATTCTCTCGTATAAAGATTTCGACTGGGCGAAACGCGATGCATGGGCCGCACAATGTGTAGAAAGAAACGGAAAGTTTTTTTTATACGTTCCGATGTGGTCCAAAACCAATAACAAAGGCGCTATAGGGGTTGCTGTAGGCGACAGTCCGTTTGGGCCTTTTCATGATCCGCTGGGAAAACCTCTGGTTCAGAGTGAATGGGGGGATATTGATCCCACAGTTTTTGTGGATGATGACGGACAGAGTCATATGTATTGGGGAAATCCTAAATTGAAATACGTAAAACTGAATGAAGATATGATCTCCTATTCCGGAAATATTGTAGAAGTTCCGATGACAGAAGAATCATTTGGAAAAAGAGATGGGAAACCCAATCCGGAAAGACCGACAAAATACGAGGAAGGCCCGTGGCTGTACAAAAGGAAAAACCTGTATTATCTTTTCTGGCCGGGAGGCCCGCTTCCTGAATTCATAGGATATTCTACAGGTAAAACAGCACAGGGACCCTGGAAATATGGAGGAATTGTAATGCCTACTGAAGGGAAGTCATTCACCAATCATCCCGGTGTTATTGATTTCCGGGGGAAAACCTATTTCTTTTATCACAATGGTGCATTGCCGGGCGGAAGCGGTTTTACAAGATCAGTAAGTCTGGAAGAGCTTACATTCAATAAAGACGGCTCCATTTCACCGTTTAAAATGACTAACGGAATTGCAAAAGCTATTGCAACCGTTAATCCTTATTCGTTCAATCAGGCAGAAATGATTGCATGGTCAGAAAATGTAAAATCTTATCAGAATAAAGAGGCTGGTGTTTTCATCAAAGCAAAGAAAAATGGGGCTTATACCAGTGTAAAGAATGTGGATTTCCGAAAAAAAGGAGCCAGTGCTTTCTCTGCAAGGGTAGGAACTACCCATAACAGTGACGTCACAATGACTATTCATCTGGATGCTGTGAACGGACCGGTTGCCGCAACGGTAAAGGTTCCGATGACGGGTGGGGATGACCGCTGGGAAACGGTAAAAGTTCAGATGACTGAAAAGATTACCGGCATTCATGATCTGTACTTTATATTCAATGGCAAAGCCTCAACAGATATTATGTATTTCGATTACTGGACCTTTCTTGAAAATAATTAATCATGAGAAAAAAAGTTTTATATCTTCTATTCAGTTTATTTCTGATCAACAAAAGCTTTGCGCAGGTAGCAGAGATTTCAAGTCCGGATGGACACCTGAAGCTTCAGGTCTTTTCAGAAGAGGGAAAAGCATCGTATAAAGTTATCCTTCAGGAAAAAATAGTGCTTGAAAAATCCCCGTTGGGCCTGGTAACCAACGAATCAGACTTTTCAAAGAATCTGAAATTTACTGACAGCCAAAAAGACGTGGTTTCTAAGAAATACACAAACACAAAGATCAAAAAATCTGAGATTGATTATAAGGCCAATACTTTATCGGTTAGTTTTATCAACGCAGATCAACATCAAATAAGCATTGAATTTCAGGTGAGCAACAACAATATTGCTTTCCGCTACAATATTCCACCAATGAAAGAACGGTTGAGTGTTGTAGTACAGTCAGAAACTACAGGTTATAGATTCCCGACACAGACCACTACTTTTATTTCACCTATGATGAAGCCGATGACAGGATTTGCGCGCACAGCACCAAGTTATGAAAGTGGTTATAAAGCTGATGCTGAGCTGGGAATACCATCCGATTACGGATACGTTTTCCCGGGTCTGTTCCATATCGGAAATGAAGGATGGGTATTGCTTTCTGAGACTGGAGTGAACAGTACATATTGTGCTTCACACCTTGAAACCACAGCAGAAAAAAGCCTTTACAAAGTAGCTTATCCGAACATTGCTGAAAATAATGGTTTCGGAAGTACTGGAGCAGCTGTTTCTCTTCCCGGAAAGACGCCGTGGAGAACAATCACAGTGGGGGATTCTTTGAAACCTATCGTGGAGACCACGATTCCTTTTGATGTGGTAGATCCGATGTATGAGCCTTCACAGGAATATCAGTTCGGAAAATCTACCTGGAGCTGGATTCTTTGGCAGGACAAAAGTATGAACTATGATGATCAGGTAAAATTCATAGACCTTGCTGCTGCATTGAACTATCAGTTTATTCTTATGGATGCGCTTTGGGATAAAAATATAGGTAAAGACCGCATGAAAGAACTTATTCAGTATGCAAAATCCAGAAATGTAGGGGTATTGCTTTGGTATAATTCCAACGGAGCGGCCAATGATGCGCCCATGGGACCCAGAAATAAAATGAGCTCATCCGTTGAACGGAAAAAGGAAATGAAATGGCTGAAGGAAGTAGGCGTAAAAGGACTGAAAGTGGATTTCTTTGGAGGAGATAAACAGGAAACCATGCGTCTTTACGAAGACATTCTCTCGGATGCCAATGATTACGGATTAACCATTATTTTCCATGGAGCCACTGTCCCGAGAGGCTGGGAAGTGATGTACCCGAATTATGCAGGAAGCGAAGCTGTTCTTGCCTCAGAAATGCTTTATTTCTCAGAAGATGTACGGAAACAGGAAGCTTTTTTTGCCACACTTCATCCTTTCATCAGAAATACAGTGGGAAGTATGGAATTCGGAGGTACTTTCCTCAATACATATTTAACGGAATCCAATAGAGATAAAAATAAAAGACATACCACAGACGGCTTTCAGCTGGCTACAGCAGTTCTGTTTCAGAATCCGGTTCAGATGTTTGCCGTAATGCCGAATAATCTTACAGATTCACTAAAATTTCAGCTTGACTTTATGAAAGAAGTTCCGACACTTTGGGATGAAACAGTTTTCATAGACGGTTATCCTGGAAAATATGCCGTGGTGGCGAGAAGACATGCGGATCAATGGTATGTAGCAGGTGTAAATGCCGAAAAGCAGTCCCAGAAACTGAAAATAAAACTTCCGATGTTTGCCGGGAAAAACTTGAAACTTATCAATGATGATGCAAAAGGAAATACATCAGAGAAAGAAGTGAAAGTGAATGCAAAAGGTGATTTTACGATTGAAATTCAGCCGAACGGAGGATTTGTATTGAAAAATTAAGGATTGGCCAATATCCGGAGAGTTTGAGAAAAAACGAAAAAACAGAAAAAATGCGCTTCAAAAACTTATACATCTTTATCATTTCGGGATTTTTGGTTTCCTGCTCTTCCTCCCAGAGTCTGGCAAAGCAGTCATCCAAAGACCGCTGGCTTACCACCTGGGCAACGGCTCCCCAATTGGTGGAACCTAAAAACCTTCCGCCGGAACCGGGGCTTTCGGGGAATACCCTGCGTCAGATTGTCCGTGTATCTGTAGGTGGAAAAAAATTGCGGTTACGTTTGTCCAACAAATATTCTGTAGACAGCCTGGCGGTAAAAGCAGTTTCTATTGCTGTACCGTCCGATAGCAGCAATGTGGATGCAGCCAGCATCAGATCATTAACGTTTGAGAAGAAAAATAATTTTAAAATTGCTCCCGGATCTGATATTTATTCTGATGAGGTGAACTTTAATCTGAAGCCTAATTCGCTGCTGGCCATTACCATTTCCTATGCAAAAGTAACCCAATCTGTCACCGGACATCCGGGTTCAAGAACTACCTCTTTTGTTGTTAAAGGTGAGCAGACCAATGCAATGGTATTTAAAAACCCTGTAAAAACAGATCATTGGTATTCGCTTTTTAACATCGATGTAAAGACCGGTGAACCCTCGTATGCGGTGGCTATTATGGGAAATTCTATTACCGACGGAAGAGGTTCGGGAACCAACAGGCAGAATCGCTGGCCGGATATTTTTTCGCAACGGTTACTGGCGAATCCTTCTACCAGAAATATAAGTGTCCTTAATTTCGGAATTGGTGGGAATTGTGTGGTGCGTGGCGGTTTGGGTCCTATAGCATTAGACCGTTTTGATTATAACATCCTCAATCAGCAGGGTGTAAAATGGTTGATCATTCTGGAAGGAGTGAATGATCTGGGAGGAACAAGAGACCCTGATGACGCTTCCAAAAGAACAGAAGAACTGATTGCCGCTTACCAGATGATGATCGATAAGGCACACGCTAACGGAATCAAAGTGTACGGAGCAACAATTCTTCCTTTCGCAAAGTCTTTCTATGACAAACCTTTCCGTATCGAGGCCTGGAAAAAAGTAAACGACTGGATCAGGAACAGCGGGAAGTTTGATGCCGTTATAGATTTTGCAAAACAAATGCAAAGTGAAAATCCGGAAGTCATCTTAAATGATATGCACGACCATGATTTTCTTCATCCCAATGAAGCCGGTTACAAAAGAATGGGAGATTTTGTGGATCTGAACTTATTTAAAAATTAAAATCAAAAAGATATAGTATGAATTTTACAAAAAACATTTCGCTGTTTCTTACGTTGTTGTTTATATTTTTTGTAAAAGCAGCCGAACCATTTATTTCTTTTGCCAGGACAGAAAATTCGGTGGTATTGAAAGAGCGCAATTCAGGTTTGATGCTGCTTTCGGATAGCGATTCGGATAAAGGAATTCTGCGTGCTGTTGCGAACCTTCAATCCGATTTTCAAAAAGTAACAGGTGTTCAGCCTCATCTTGTTTCCCAAAATTCCGGTGTGAACGGAATGATTATCATTATTGGTGAAGCAGGTAAAAGCAAGACCATTGATGGTTTAATCAGGCAAAAAAAGCTGGATGGAAAAGCATTAACAGGGAAAAGAGAAAAATATATCATTCAGAATGTCAGTAATCCATTTCCTGGCGTTTCTGAAGCCATTGTGATTGCAGGAAGTGATAAACGGGGAACGATTTACGGGATTTATGAAATGTCTCAACAGATAGGTGTGTCACCATGGTATTACTGGGCAGATGTTCCGGTTGAGAAAAAAGAAAATTTATATTTCAAAAAAGGAATCTATACCGATGGTGAGCCTGCTGTAGAGTATCGCGGTATTTTCCTTAATGATGAAGAGCCTTCGTTGGGAGGTTGGGCCAGAGCAACATTTGGCGGAGTAAACAGTAAGTTTTATGAGAAAGTTTTTGAGCTGATCCTGCGCCTTAAGGGAAACTATATCTGGCCGGCAATGTGGGGAAAGGCATTTTATGACGATGATGCTCTGAGCGGGCCGTTAGCGAATGAAATGGGTATTGTGATGGGAACTTCCCACCATGAGCCTATGGCTTTGGCACAAACCGACTGGCACAGGTATATCAAAAAAAATAACCTCCCGAATGTCTGGGATTATGCTAAAAATGCAGAAGTTTTACAGAAATTCTGGAGATCCGGACTCGAGAGAAGCAAAAACTGGGAAAAACTTGTTACAGTGGGAATGCGGGGTGACGGTGACGAAGCGATGGGAGAGGGAACCAATATTTCCCTGCTCGAGAAAATTGTAAAAGATCAGCGTAAAATCATTGCTGAGGTTACCGGAAAAAAAGCTGAGAAAACACCTCAGGTCTGGGCATTGTATAAAGAAGTTCAGGACTATTATGATAAAGGAATGCGGGTTCCGGATGATGTGATCCTGCTGTTCTGTGATGATAACTGGGGAAATGTAAGAAAGCTTCCGGACCTTTCAAAACCTTTGCATAAAGGAGGCTATGGAATCTATTATCATTTCGACTATGTAGGCGGACCGAGAAATTCCAAATGGATCAACATAAGCCCTATTCAAAGAGTTTGGGAACAGATGAATCTTTCTTATGAACATAAGATAGATAAGCTTTGGGTTGTGAATGTAGGAGATTTAAAACCGATGGAGTTTCCGATCAGTTTTTTCCTGGAAATGGCTTGGAATCCAAAGCAGTTTAACACTAAAAATCTTTTTGAATATACTGAGAAATGGACCGCTCAGCAGTTTGGTGAAAAACATGCCGGGGAAATTGCCCGGATGATTAACCTGTATTCCAAATACAACAGAAGAGTAACTCCTGAAACCCTTGACAGCAAAACGTACAGCCTTGAAAATTACCATGAATTTGAAACGGTTTTAAATGATTACAGAGCATTGGCCGTAGAAGCTTTACGGTTAAAAGAGCAGATTCCGGCTGAGTACCAGGATGCATATTATCAGTTGGTTTTGTACCCGATTGATGCATGCAGTAATTTATACGAAATGTACTATGCTGTGGCAAAAAACAGGGAACTGGCAGCGAAAAAAGATCCGGGAGCCAATTTCTACGCAGATAAAGTGAAGGCATGTTTTGAAAGAAACACTTATCTGGATAATCAATACAATAATGTGATTGCCGGCGGAAAATGGAAGCATATGATGGATCAGATGAGAATAGGATATAAAAGCTGGGCAGACGGAAAAGAAAATATAATGCCTGAAGTTACCTATATTTCTGATGCTGAGGTTCCCAAAGAAAAGATATTTCAGGAGAAAAACGGGTATGTTTCCATTGAGGCAGAGAATTTTGCAAGAATGAGCAATTCTGATCGAATCCATTGGGAAGTGATTCCTGATTTTGGAAAAACAAAATCCGGGGTGACAACATTTCCGCAGAGTGCCTATCCAAAAGCTGATGAAAATATCTGGCTGGAATATGATATTAACTTTGAATCCAAAGGAAAATTTGAGGTGGAACTTCTTTTAGCTCCTACTTTAAATTTTAACCATAATAAAGGATTGCGTTATGAGATTTCTTTTGACAACGAAAGTCCGCAGATTGTGAATTTCAACGGCCATTATAAAGGAGAATTGGGAAAATGGCAGTCTGAACATATTATTAAATCCATTTCAAAGCATTCGATTCAGAACACAGGAAAACATACTTTACGTTTCAGAGTGCTGGAACCAGGCATTGTCCTGGAAAAAATATTGATCAATACCGGAGGTTTAAAACCTTCATACCTTGGAGCTCCCGAAAGCGAAATGCTTCACTGAGGACCAAAATACCAATAAAAAACAATCCTTTAAGCATGGAATATTAATCTCATTTCACACTCAAATCTGAAATACAGTTCCCTGACAGAGAATGAAGAGAAAGAATGGCGGATGATTTTGTAAGCAACTTTATTTAACAGATCGCTGCCTGATATCATTCAGGGTATTTTCCTGACGGTTTTTGAAAATAAACTGTCTTGATGGGGAATCTATTGCCCTTACTTTAATTGTTGATAATCAAAATCACGAATATCTAAAACTAAACCATTATGAAAAAACTTTTAAATTTTCTCAGTATTCATTCTATATGTTTGTTTTTCAGCTGTATGTTGCATGGGCAGCTTACTACAGTAAAAATTGACAAGAATATTACTTACCAGAAAATAAGAGGATTCGGGGGATTTGTCTGCAGTCCCCAGTTTGCCTATAATCATATGTCAACATCAGAGATTCAGAATCTTTGGGGAGCTTCCAGTGAAGGCGGATATAACATTATGAGATTATATATTCCCGAAAACAGCAGCAACTGGAGCTCCGTATTGGCAACAGCACAGCTTGCCAAATCTATGGGACTTACCATTTTTGCTTCCCCATGGACAATGCCCGCAGCCTGGAAAACCAATAACCATGTAAATGCTGTGTACACGGATGCCAACGGCGTACAGCAGATAGGATATCTGAAAACCGAAAATTATCAGGATTATGCCCTTTATCTCAACAGCTTTGTTACCTATCTTCAGAACAACGGAGTAGAACTTGATTATATCTCCATTCAAAATGAACCGGATGAAATGGCGCAGTATCAGGGATGCATCTGGACTCCTGCACAGATTGCCTCTTTTATCAAAAATTACGGGCAACTTATCAACTGCAAAGTAATTGCCCCGGAAAGCGTAGGGCTTACAGATAATTTTGCAAGTGCTTTGCTGGATCCCGCAGCAATGGCTAATTTTGAAGTCTATGGAGGCCATCAATATGGACCTATCCAGTCTACCTACAAGCAATTTCAGAATTATAATAAAGAAATCTGGCAGACAGAATATCTGATCAACTGGAACTCTTCATCTACCCAGCCGGCCCGCGATTTCAGCTGGAATACGGATGCTTTTACTTTCGCCGGCAGTGTCAACAATGCATTATTGGGTAATGTCAATGCCTGGATCCATTACTCTGCCAAACGTTATTATGGTTTAATGGGCGACGGAATTTACGGAACTCCCGCAGGAGTAATGACCAAAAGAGGCTATATCCTTTCACATTATGCTAAGTATACAACAGGAAAAACGAGAATAGAGGCAAAGTGGGATGACAAAACCGGAGTTTTACAAGGCTCTTCCTATATTTCCCAGGATGGAAATCAGGTGGTTCTTATGGTCATCAACTCTTCTCAAAATGCGTATAGTCTTAAGGTTGATCTGCCTTTTTACACGACTTCAGGAACAAAAGTACTGACCAATACGCAATCCAATATGGTCAGCACACCTATCACTATGAGTACGGCAACATTCCGGCCTACGGCTGATATCAGCTCTTCCAGTGTCATGACTTTTGTTTTTAATAAAAGTGGCGACAGACCTGCTTCTCTGATGACAGGCGGTGATATTCATTATAATAAAATTGAAACACAAACGGCTACCAGTACAGCTTTTGGAACAGGATTCAATATCAGCAATACAACGGTGACGTTCTCCAATCCAAGTCCTCTTATCAGTAATAATATGACTGCGGCTAACGGATATCTTCAGCTTAATGACCGATACAATAAACTGATTCTGCATGTAAACAGCTATACAACGGCGGGACAAAGCTATTCGGACAATACCACTTTATACTATATCAACAGCCAGGGCGTAACGAAATCGTATAATTACGGAAAGATTAATCTTCCGCAAGGAGGAAATTTCGATATCACACTCGATATTTCAAGACAGGTACTCACAGACGGATGCAAAGGCATTTTAGGACTGAGAAATTCCAATTACAGCTCTGTACTTACCCTTAATCTGGGAGATGTTTATTTCAATGTGGGTAATGAAATTGCTTCTAAATTCGGGGGAACTTATTCTGCTAGTGACAGCTACCTGATGGATGCGCTGGAAAGCGGATACTACACTTCTGTAGACTTCAGAAATACAGCAGGGGTTACTTCCTCCAATAATTGGCAGCCTATGAGTACCAATACGAACAGCATTTATTATGTGAACTCAAATGTAAGCTCATCTGCCAATAATGTGATCTCCGGTACTACATGTTCAAATCTTGTCCTTTCCGGTCAGGGTATGGATTTTCAGGTACCGTTTAACTTTACCGCCAATACTGCTTCTTACAGCCGTACATTTAATGGCTACGACGTGCTGATCTTACCATTCCAGGCTAATATACCTTCCGGAGTTACTGCTTATCTGATGTCACCCGGTGCAGGCAATATCAGCTGTACCGCAATTTCAAATGGAATCATTCCTGCAAATACTCCGGTAATCATCAATGCGACAGGGAATATTACCTTCAATGGTTCGGGGAATGTTTCCACCCCCAAAGCAATTACTGTTAATCAGATGAACGGAGTTTATCAGAGCATTAAAGTTCCGGCCAATGCTTATGTTTTGAAAACAGAAAACGGAGTAACAGGGTTCTATAAAGTAACTGCAGGAAGTGAACCTGCAATAGGATCTTTCAAAGCCTATCTTACAGAAGAAAATACTTATTCTGCCAACATTCTTCCTTTAAATTTCGGATCGTTAAGTGCCAGAAATATTTATGCTGAAGCTAAAAAGGAGAGTGTGAAAATATATCCTAATCCTGTAAAGGCAGATCTTTTCATTGATTCTGATTTTTTAGAAGCTGCCACCATTTTTGATGGAAAAGGAAGCATCATCAGATCCGGATTGAAAATAAATTCAGGGAAAAACCATATTAATGTGGCAGATTTCCCAGCTGGTACTTATTTTATTGAGGTTACCCATAAAAATAATACGGTATTAAAACAAAAATTTGTTAAAGAGTAAATTGAATCCAATGCCATCATAAGATCAGCTTATGGTGGCTTTATTCATATCCATCCGATGATGGAAGCATAAAGATTGAAATAGAGAAGCATCCAAAAATAGACACAATCCTCTGTGAAAATCTGTGAAATCCGTGGTTAGAAAATTTAACTGCAAAGACCATAAACATTTTTAGGCCTTTATTGAAACCATAATACTATGAAAAGAATTGTACTAATCCTATGTGCAACCCTGGCAGCCCCTTTATTTTTTGCTCAGAGCCATTATATATACCCATTCAGAAACCCGGATCTTCCGGTTAATGAAAGAATAGAGAACCTTCTTACTTTGCTGACTACAGAAGAAAAGATTGGAATGATGATGGATAATTCCCAGGCAGTTCCCCGTCTGGAAATTCCTGCCTACGGATGGTGGAATGAAGCACTTCACGGAGTAGCAAGAGCAGGAACAGCCACTGTTTTTCCACAGGCAATCGGGATGGCGGCCACATGGGATGTTCCGGAGCATTTTAAAACTTTTGAAATGATTTCTGATGAAGCACGGGCAAAATACAAAAGATCTTTTGATGAGGCTCTAAAAACAGGGCGGTACGAAGGACTGACCTTTTGGACCCCAAATATCAATATCTTTCGTGACCCAAGATGGGGAAGAGGCCAGGAAACTTACGGTGAAGACCCTTATCTTACCTCTGTTCTGGGCGTTGCTGCAGTAAAAGGTCTGCAGGGAAACGACCTAAAATATTTTAAAACCCACGCCTGTGCCAAACATTTTGCGGTACACAGCGGACCGGAATGGAACCGTCATTCCTATAACGCAGAAATCTCCAAAAGAGATCTGTATGAGACGTATCTTCCCGCTTTCAAAGCATTGGTTCAGGAAGGAAATGTAAGAGAAGTAATGTGTGCCTACAATGCTTTTGACGGACAGCCATGTTGTGCAAACAATACTTTACTTACTGAAATCCTCCGTGGAAAATGGAAGTATGACGGAATGGTGGTCTCAGACTGCTGGGCACTGGCCGATTTCTTTCAGAAAAAATACCATGGCACTCATCCTGACGAAAAAACAACCGCAGCAGATGCCTTGAAACATTCTACAGATCTGGAATGCGGAGATACCTATAACAATCTGAATAAATCTCTGGCAAGCGGACTGATTACCGAAAAGGATATCGATGCATCAATGCGAAGAATTCTGAAAGGCTGGTTTGAGCTGGGAATGCTTGATCCGAAATCTTCCGTTCACTGGAATACCATTCCATATTCTGTAGTCGATTCTGAAGAACATAAAAAGCAGGCACTGAAAATGGCACAAAAGTCAATTGTGCTGATGAAAAACGAAAAGAATATTCTGCCTCTCAGCAGAAGTATTAAAAAAATTGCCGTTGTAGGTCCGAATGCTGATAACGGATTGATGCAGTTAGGAAACTACAACGGAACGCCTTCTTCCATTGTAACGATTTTAGATGGAATCAAAACCAAATTCCCGAATGCTGAAATTATGTATGAAAAAGGAAGCGAAGTAACAGACCCTTCATCCAGAACGTCACTCTATCAGAATTTTATCAGTCAGAAAAATGGTGCGAAAGGAATGAAAGTAACGTTTTTCAATAACAATGAATTTAAGGGTCAACCGGCAAACATTTCCGTAAATTCTACTGCCATCAGCTACAACAGTTTTGGAGGAACCCAGCTTGCGCCCAATGTAGGAAGAGAAAATACCTCAGCGATTATTTCAGGGGTTTTCAAAAGTACCTATACAGGAGATGTCGTGTTTTCTGCTTCCACTTCTGACATCTATACACTCTTCGTTGACGGAAAAGAAATCGCAACAAGGAAAGGACCTGATGCAAGACATCCTTCGGAGTTTCCTGTAAAAATGGAAAAAGGGAAAGAGTACCAGATAGAACTGCGTCATACACAAAAAGGAAAATATGTAAGCATCAGCTTTGAAGTGTATAGAAAAGACCCTGTCAATTTTGCTTCGGTAAGAGAAAAGGTGAAAAATGCAGACGTCATTGTCTTCGCAGGCGGACTTTCACCAAGTCTGGAAGGTGAAGAGATGATGGTGAATGCAGAAGGCTTCAAAGGAGGTGACAAATCTTCCATTGCCCTTCCTAAAGTCCAGCGGGACCTGTTGGCGGATCTTAGGAAAACCGGAAAACCTGTTGTTTTTGTTCTTTGTACCGGAAGTGCTCTGGGATTGGAACAGGATGAGAAAAACTATGATGCCTTGTTGAACGCCTGGTATGGCGGACAGTCCGGAGGAACTGCTGTGGCAGATGTTTTGGCAGGAGATTATAACCCTTCCGGAAAATTACCCATTACTTTTTATAAAAATCTTGAACAGCTGGACAACGCTCTTTCAAAGACAAGCAAACATGAAGGATTTGAAAATTATGATATGCAGGGGAGAACCTATCGTTATATGACGGAAAAGCCTCTTTATGCATTCGGACACGGTTTGAGTTATTCAAAATTTGCTTACGGAGATTCAAAACTGAGCAAAAATACGATCAGTACCAACGAAAACGTGACTGTCACAATTCCGGTAACCAATATTTCAGAAAGGGATGGTGAAGAAGTCGTTCAGGTCTATATCAAAAGAAATAATGATGCCCAGGCACCGGTAAAAACCTTAAAGGCTTTTGAAAGGACTTTGGTTAAATCTAAAGAAACAAAAAATATTCAATTGACCCTCTCCAAAGACTCATTTGCATTCTACGATGAAAAAGCAGATGATCTGGTTTCAAAACCCGGCGAGTATACCATTTTTTATGGCGGAACTTCTGATGATGCGGGATTAAAAAGTATTCCGTTAACAGTAAAATAAAAATTGATTCAGGATAAATTGAGACATGCTTTAGCTTTCAAAATATACGATATATGACAACAAAAAATAAAATATTTTCCATTGCAATTTCTCTGAGCGCTGCTTTTTTTTCGGCTCAGAATAATACGGTCCATACATTTAATCTGGACCTTAAAGAAAGCCCGGCACCTATTAAAATACAGCCTACCATGTATGGGATTTTCTTTGAAGACATCAATTTTGCCGCAGACGGCGGATTGTATGCGGAATTGATTAAAAACCGCAGCTTTGAATTTGATGAACCATTCACAGGCTGGAAACAGCCCAATACAAAAACGCTCTCTCCTAATCTGGATTCCGGATTTCTGACCATTTATTCCGACCCTGCCAAAACCAATAAAAATTACGCAAGAATTACTGTTCTGAATGATAAAAATTATATTCTGGAGAATGAAGGTTTCAGAGGAATAGGGCTTCATCAGGGAGAACAATTTGATTTCAGCTTTGATCTGGAGAATGTTTCAGGAAATATTGCTGCGGTAAATGCAAGTCTTGTTGATGAAAGCGGTAAGGAAATTTCTTCAGTCTCCATACTTATAAAAGGAAAGGGATGGCAGAGATATACAGCCGTTTTTAAGTCACCACAAACTGTAGAAAAAGCAAAACTGCGAATTACATTTACCGGAAACGGCATCGTGAACATGGATATGATCTCCCTCTTCCCGCAGGACACCTGGAAAGGCAGAAAAGGAGGCTTACGAAAAGATCTGGTTCAGAAATTATATGATTTGCAACCGGGATTTCTGCGGTTTCCGGGAGGCTGTATTGTTGAAGGAAGAACGCTGGCAGAACGGTATCAGTGGAAAAAAACAGTGGGAAATGTAGCAGACCGTGAATATCTGATCAACAAATGGAGCACCGGATTTCCGCACAGGCTTACACCGGATTACGGACAGTCCTTCGGGTTAGGATTTTTTGAATATTTCCAGCTTTCCGAAGATCTGGGTGCAGAACCGGTTCCTATTCTGAGCTGTGGTATGGCTTGTCAGTTCAATACGGCAGAACTGGTGAAAATGGAAGACCTTGATCCCTACGTTCAGGATGCTTTGGATCTGATTGAATTTGCCAACGGAGATTCCGGAACAAAATGGGGGAGAATCCGTAATGAAATGGGACATCCAAAGCCTTTTAATTTAAAATTTATCGGAGTGGGAAATGAACAGTGGGGAGCAGATTATATCGAACGCTATAAAGTTTTTGAAAAAGCCATTCATGCAAAATATCCTGACATTAAGATCATCTCCGGAAGCGGACCGTCACCCGATGGCGAGTTCTTCGAATATGGCTGGAAAGAACTGAAACAGCTTAATGCTCAGATTGTAGATGAACATTATTACAATTCACCAGAATGGTTCATGAAAAATGCAGGAAGATATGATCAGTATGACCGTTCCGGGCCAAAAGTTTTTGCCGGAGAATATGCAGCCCAATCAGTAGGAGTGGTAAAACCTGATAATAAAAATAACTGGCTGACAGCCCTTTCAGAAGCCGCTTTCATGACCGGTCTTGAAAGAAACGCAGATGTGGTCTATATGACTTCCTACGCACCGCTTTTTGCCCATGCTGATGGCTGGCAGTGGACGCCCGATCTCATCTGGTTCAATAATCTGAAATCTTATGCAACCCCAAACTATTATGTTCAGAAATTATTCTCCAACAATAAAGGAACGGATGTACTGAAAATAGAAAGCAACGGAAAAGCAGTATCCGGACAGGAGAAATTATATGCTACAGCAGTAAAAGATGCAAAAACTCATGAGATCATTATTAAAATGGTCAATACTGATACTCAGTCTAAGATAATCAATATCAATCCCGGAACTCTGAAACTTGGCAAAAAACTAACCCAAATTTTTCTGTCTGCACCAGAGCTTTCCAGTGAAAATAATTTCGATACTGAACCTGTAAAACCTAAAGAAGAGATTTCTAGCTCTAAAAATGGGAGAATCTCCACTGAAATCCCTGCCAATTCTTTAGTTGTTTTAAAGGTGAAATCAATTTAATTAATTGATAATTAAATTATTATAAATAATAAGTGTGTTTTTTACATTTATTTAAAATAGAATCTTATATTTGTTTTTATCTCATCAGGAGAAATTGAAATCTCACTAATTAAAAACGTTTCACCACCATGAAAAAATATGTTATCGGGCTGGACTATGGTACAGACTCCGTACGGGCCGTCCTTATTGATACTGAAAACGGGTCGGAAATAACTTCTTCAGTCAGCTACTACCAGAGATGGAAGGAAGGTAAATTTTGTAATCCCTCAGCTAATAGTTTCAGACAGCATCCTTCAGATCATATGGAAGGCCTGGAGAAAACCATTTCAGAAGTAGTAAGAGAAAGCGGGATACCGCCGGAGCAGATCGTCAGTATTTGTATAGACACTACAGGCTCTTCACCACTACCAGTAACAAGTGATGGAGTAGCCTTAGCATTGGTTCCCGGATTTGAAGAGAATCCTAATGCTATGATGGTTTTATGGAAAGACCACACCGCCATCCGCGAAGCCGAAGAAATCAATACCCTGGCAAGAACATGGGGTGGAGAAGATTATACAAAATATGAAGGCGGCATTTATTCTTCAGAATGGTTCTGGGCTAAAATATTGCACATCAGCAGAGCAGATGCAGAAGTAAAAAATGCAGCTTATAGCTGGATGGAACACTGTGATTATCTGACTTTCCTTTTATCTGATCATAAAGACCTGGCCACCTTCAAAAGAAGCCGTTGTGCAGCAGGCCACAAAGCCATGTGGCACGAGTCATGGGACGGTCTGCCCTCTGAAGAGTTTCTCAACAGGCTTGATCCTTCTCTGGGAGAGCTCAGAGGAAGGTTATACCGGGAAACGTATACTTCAGATGAAATAGCAGGATATCTGAATGAAGAATGGGCCGCTAAAACGGGTCTTACAACCCAGACCATTATTACAGTAGGAACTTTTGATGCCCATTCAGGAGCTGTGGGAGCAAGAGTGGAAGAAAATACACTGATCAGGATTATGGGAACTTCTACCTGTGATATTATGGTGGCCTCACAAGAAGCTATTGGGGATACAACGGTAAAAGGAATCTGCGGACAGGTTGACGGCTCCGTAATTCCAGGACTGATAGGGCTTGAAGCAGGGCAGTCTGCCTTTGGAGATGTGCTGGCATGGTATAAAGATATCCTGATGTGGCCGGTTCACCAGGTTATGATGCATTCCGAAAATATTTCAGATGAACAGAAGACAAAGCTCGCAGATGAAATGGAGGTAGGACTTATCAAAAAATTAACCCTTGAAGCAGAAAAAATTCCTCTTTCAGATACCGTTCCGATTGCCTTGGACTGGGTAAACGGAAGAAGAACACCGGATGCAGATCAGGAACTTAAAGCAGCGATCAGTCAGCTTTCTTTGGGAACAAAAGCACCCCATATTTTCAAAGCTTTGGTGAATGCCATTTGTTTCGGAGCTAAAAAGATCGTTGACCGTTTTGAAGAGGAAGGTGTGAAAATCAATAAAGTGATTGGGATCGGAGGAGTAGCAAGGAAATCGCCGTTTATCATGCAGACACTCGCTAATGTTCTGGATATGCCGATTGTTGTTGCCGCTTCGGACCAGACTCCTGCGCTGGGGGCTGCTGTTTATGCGGCCGTATCAGCAGGAATTTATCCGACCGTTCAGGATGCCAGCATGAAAATGGGCTCCGGATTTGAAGCGGAATACCAGCCGAAAGCTGAAGAAGTACAGTACTACAGAGAACTAATGCAGCAATACCAGAAGCTCGCTGATTTTGTAGAATATAATACCAAGCTGAAAAACAACAGGAAAGAACTTCAGAATTTCTGATTCATCAATTTTAACTTTTTGAATGACACTCAAATGAATACCTATAAAGAACTCCAAAGAGAATGTTATGAAGCCAATATGCAGCTGGATGCCCTGAAGTTGGTGGTTTATACCTTCGGGAATGTAAGCACTGTAGACCGTGATAAAGGCATTTTTGCCATTAAACCCAGCGGTGTTCCTTACGACATTTTAAAGCCGGAAGATATGGTGATTCTTGACTTTGATGCCAATGTCATTGAAGGCAGGCTCAGACCTTCTTCCGACACCAAGACCCATGCTTACTTGTACAAAAACTGGGAAAATATCGGTGGGATTTCCCACACTCATGCGATCTATTCCGTGGCCTGGGCACAGGCACAAATGGATATTCCTGTTTTCGGAACCACCCATGCAGATCATCTTACGACAGATATTCCCTGTGCTCCACCTATGCGGGATGAACTCATTGAAGGAAACTACGAATACAATACAGGAATACAGATTCTGGAATGCTTTAAAGAAAAACAACTCTCTCCTGAAGAAGTAGAAATGGTCCTGATTGGAAACCACGGTCCGTTTACATGGGGGAAAAATGCAGAGAAGGCAGTCTACAACAGTAAAGTGCTGGAGACCATTGCCGAAATGGCTTATCTCACCAGACAGATCAATCCTGATGCAGAACGTCTGAAAGACTCACTCATCAAAAAACACTATGAACGTAAACATGGTAAGAATGCTTATTACGGACAGGAATTTAAACACTAAACACTTCAACATAAACAACTATTAACGATCAACAAAATTATGTTAACACCTCTCAATACCAAAGAAGTCTGGTTCATCACAGGAAGTCAGCATTTATACGGACCTGAAACATTGGCCCAGGTAGCAGACCACTCACAAAAAATTGTGGCAGAATTGGAAAAATCTTCTTTTATCCCGGTAAAAATTATGGTAAAGCCAACGGTAAAAACTACCGAAGAGATATTTGAAACCATTGCAGCAGCCAATCATGCAGAAAACTGCATAGGAGTAATTACGTGGATGCATACCTTTTCACCCGCTAAAATGTGGATCAGAGGATTAAAAATTTTACAGAAACCTCTTCTGCATCTGCATACCCAATTCAACAGAGATATTCCGTGGTCTACCATGGATATGGATTTTATGAATCTCAACCAGGCCGCTCATGGTGACCGTGAATTTGGTTTTATGGTCAGCAGGCTCCGAAAGAACAGAAAAGTCGTGGTAGGGCACTGGTCAGAAGAAAGAGTTCAGAAACAGATTGGCGACTGGAGCCGTGTTGCTGCAGGTTGGGACGACTGGCAGGGAGCTAAATTTGCACGATTTGGAGATAATATGCGATTTGTAGCCGTTACAGATGGTGATAAAGTGGAAGCTGAAACCAGGTTCGGTTTCTCAGTCAATACCTGGGGAATTGGTGATCTTGTAGGCGTTATCAATTCTGTAGGTGAAGGAGAAATAAAAAGTCTGATGGAAGAATATGAGTCTTCTTATCACATGGCAGCCTCCCTTTTGGAAGGTGGGGCCAACAGGAGTTCACTGCACACCGCCGCCAAAATTGAATTAGGGCTTGAAAAATTTTTAAAAGACGGAGGATTTAAAGGATTTTCAGATACCTTTGAAGACCTTCACGGCCTGGAACAGCTGCCTGGAATTGCAGTACAGCGCCTGATGCAGAAGGGCTACGGATTTGCAGGAGAAGGAGACTGGAAAACAGCAGCACTGGTACGTGCCATGAAAACAATGGGGCAGGGCCTTGAAGGAGGAAATGCCTTTATGGAAGATTATACCTATCATTTAGATCCTTCCAATCCTTCCATTTTAGGTTCCCATATGCTGGAAGTAGATCCTGTGCTGGCAGCCGGAAAACCTTCATGTGAGATCCATCCGCTCGGAATCGGAGGAAAAGCAGACCCGGTTCGTCTCGTTTTTAACTCCAGAGGAAATATTGATTCATTAAACGCTGCTTTAATGGACTTTGGAAATCATTTCAGACTGCTGATCAACAAAACCAGAGCATTGGAAATTACAGAAGAGCTGCCAAAACTTCCGGTAGCAAGAGTTTTGTGGAAACCACTTCCTGATTTATATACGGCTGCAGAAGCCTGGATACTGGCAGGAGGTGCACACCATACATGTTACAGTGAAAATATTTCAGCAGAACAGCTGGAAGATTTTGCTGAGATAGCAGGCATTGAATCATTAGTCATTGATGAAGATACCAGAATACGTGATTTTAAAAATACACTTCGTTGGAATGAAATGTATTATCGTTAATTAATTTTAAAAAATATGTAAATAATTATGAAAAAAACAACACATAATGGCATTTTTATTTTATTATTTTTAATTATTTTCGGCTGTAAAAAAGAAAATAATAAACAGGATATTTCAGGAAAAATGGAGAACATTTCTACTTCAGACTATGGAGTTACGCCAAAAGACGATTCTATTAAAAAATATACTTTGACCAATAAAAACGGGATGAAAGTTGAGGTCATCAACTTCGGTGGGATTATCACTTCTTTAACCGTACCTGATAAGAATGGGAAATACGAAGATGTAGTGCTTGGCTTTACAAAACCAGAAGGATATTTTGATGG
Organism: Chryseobacterium sp. StRB126; assembly: GCF_000829375.1. Classification (NCBI taxonomy): domain Bacteria; kingdom Pseudomonadati; phylum Bacteroidota; class Flavobacteriia; order Flavobacteriales; family Weeksellaceae; genus Chryseobacterium; species Chryseobacterium sp. StRB126. Next base: position 3,724,302 of record NZ_AP014624.1, on the reverse strand, counting down.
CAACCCTTATTATTTCGGGGCTTTGATCGGAAGATACGGCAACAGGATTGCCAATGCAAAGTTTACACTGGAAGGGAAAACTTACGAAATTGATAAAAATGACGGTCCCAATAGTCTTCACGGAGGAAAAGAAGGATTTCATACCAGATTCTGGAATATTGAGGCCGTAAAAGATGCGAAATTTCCGACATTGAAATTATCTTATACCAGTGCAGATGGTGAAGAAGGATATCCGGGAAAATTAACAACAACCGTTTTCTACACGCTTACAGACGATAATGCTTTGGAAATTTCCTATGAAGCAGAAACCGATAAGCCTACAGTGGTGAATCTTACCCAGCATTCTTATTTTAACCTGTCCGGAAATTTTACTAAAACGATTACCGATCATGAAATGCAGATTAATGCAGATAAGTTTTTACCTGTGAATGAAACTCTGATTCCTACCGGTGAGCAGAAAGCGGTAAAAGGAACTCCCTTTGATTTCACGGTTTCAAAACCCATCGGAAAAGATATCAATGCAGACGATGATCAGCTGAAAAAAGGAAAAGGATATGATCACAACTGGATTCTGAATGGTAAGGGTCTCAGAAGCATAGCCAAAGTCTATCATCTGGAAACAGGAAGACTGATGGAAGTCTTTACAGATGAACCTGGTGTACAGTTTTATTCCGGTAATTTTCTTGACGGAAAGTTTGATACCAAAACAGGAGGTAAAAATGAATTCAGAACAGGATTCTGCCTGGAAACCCAGCATTTCCCGGATTCACCGAACCAGCCTTCTTTCCCTTCCACAGAATTGAAGGCAGGGCAGAAATACCAGTCGAAAACCATCTATAAATTCTCCGTTAAAAACTAAACTATGGGAAAATTAGCAACTATTGATATCATCATATTCCTGATCTATTTCGTAGTGGTAGCCTCCTACGGACTATGGATCTATAAAAAGAAAAAATCTGAATCCACAGGAAGTAAGGATTATTTCCTTGCGGAAGGATCTTTGACCTGGTGGGCTATCGGAGCCAGCTTAATTGCTTCCAACATCTCCGCTGAACAGTTCATCGGAATGAGCGGTGAAGGTTTCTTTGTCGGAATTGCCGTTGCCGCCTATGAATGGATTGCTGCTCTTGCGCTGATCATTATTGCAGTCTGGTTTATACCGATCTATCTTAAAAATAAGATTTATACCATGCCCCAGTTTCTGGAGAGAAGGTATAATAAATCTGTTTCACTCATCATGGCAGTATTCTGGCTGTTTCTGTATGTTATCGTGAACCTTACTTCCATTCTTTATCTCGGAGCTCTTGCCATTGATACCTTATTGGGAGGAGAGCACCTTCACGGTATTATGATCGCCCTTTTGCTTATGGCCCTTCTGATTGGACTCGGAGGAATGAAAGTAATCGGGTATACAGACGTTATACAGGTGGCTGTTCTTATTATCGGCGGTTTTGCAACGGTGTATATGGCTTTACAGATTGTGGACCAGAGAATCAACGGAGCGGCTGTAGGGAATGCGCTGGCTGGTTTCAATACCCTGATTAATGAGGCTCCGCAGCATTTTAAACTGATTCTTGAAAAACCAGCGACCACCACTACCACTTTGGATATGCCTCAGAACCTGGAGGTACAGAAATATGTGGTATTGCCAGGTCTTGCTATGTATTTTGCCGGCCAGTGGATTGTTAATCTGAATTATTGGGGATGCAATCAGTATATTACCCAAAGAGCATTGGGAGCAGACCTGAAAACGGCAAGAACCGGAATTCTGTTTGCTGGTTTTCTGAAGCTATTCATGCCTGTGATTGTTATGCTTCCGGGAATTGCAGCGTATGTATTATATTCCAAAGGACACCTTCCGGGATTCAACGGAGTGAAAGATGGAGCGTATTCTGCAATATTGGGATTTTTGCCTGTGGGACTTAAAGGATTGGCCATTGCCGCTTTGACGGCAGCAATTGTAGCTTCACTGGCAGGAAAAGTAAACAGTATCTCAACTATTTTTACACTGGATATCTATAAGAAATATCTTAAAGCAGATGCCACCGAAATTCAGATGGTAAGAACAGGCCGCTGGGTTATTATTATTGCGATGATGGTAGCATTAGCCTTTACCTGGACAGACGTTTTGGGGATTGGTGGAGAAGGAGGTTTTACCTTTATCCAGAAATATACAGGTTTTATCAGTCCGGGAGTATTTGCCATGTTCCTTCTGGGAATGTTCTGGAAAAGAACGACTGGTACAGCTGCTTTGGTAGGAGTGATCTTAGGTTTTGTCCTGGCCATTTTCTTCAACAGTTTTGCTGTGGGTATTTTCGGAAAAGAAACCTGGATGTATACGGCATTCACGTATGAAAAACTGGAGAATGGAGTGGTACATACTATTACCGAGATTCCTTTCCTGATCAATATGGGATGGTCGTTTTTTATCACAATAATTGCCATGATACTCATCAGTCTTGCGGGTCCTAAAGTAAATCCTAAAGCCTTTGCCATTGATGCAACGATGTTTAAAGTGGACAACAGAACACTGGTTTTGATTGTGATGACACTGCTTTTACTGACTGCTTTATATGTAAGGTTTTGGTAAATACTGAATATGACAAAGTGAATAGTCAATAGTGAATTCGTTTCACTGTCAATTTTTTAAAAAAACTTACCATTAACTTGCGAAGCAAAATTGACTTTTCACATATGATAAAAAAACAGGATGCTTAAAAAAGCATCCTGTTTTTTTATCATATCTTTTGATATACCTAGTTCATCCCGATATATTTGAACTTGAACAACTGACAGGAGGTACCATAATAATCCCAAAGGTGTAAATTTGAATTACCGTCCATGGTACAGTTAGGAATATCCCAGCCACGTGTAGGATCCACCTTGGATAGTATTTTGTAATAACCATTGGAGACAGCAACTACCTGCCAGCTCTGTGCATCGTTACTATAGCTTTGCCAAAGCCGGATTGAAGTTCCCAGGGTATTACTGTTACTTGCCAAATCAATGCAACGGTTTGTTGTACTTGCTTTAGATATAAAACGCCAGTAGCCATTACCTGCGTCAATAGCAACCCATCGCTGTGCCGTAGCTCCATTCCTTGTCCATGGTCTTAATACTGCGCCATTGGCGTCCTCTCCCGATTTCAGATCAAGTACTTTATTAGAATCGGTCTGAAATTCAATTTCGTAAACACCATTATTAACCAGACTACTGGTGGTGTTACAGTTTGAAACAGGATAATTGGAGGATGCATATTGCTGGAACCACTGTTTAGTTGGTGCGGCGCAGGCTTCCCAATCGTTGTTGTAGGCTGTTCCTGCATTAGGATCGCCCTTGTGGAGGAGATTATCCGGGGCAAGAACATTGCAGCTTACATTACCGGCTTGATCCACAATATATTTTAAATTGGCGCCAAAGCCGTTTCCGCCTGCTGTGCCGGTGGTGCCGGTGCCGAAGGTACCGTATCCCTGTGGTGCCCAGTCGGTCTCGGTAATGGCGATCGGTGCAATATCTGCAATTGGTTTAACATTGATGTTCCATGCATTTTGAAAGGCTTGATAGTTGTTGACACCACCCCAATAACCAGGGTATATGTGAACAGCGTAGCCAATATTACCTCCTGTGATCTGGTTATTGACATAACCTTGATAATGCGATTGCCAGCCCGTACCCGGAATCCAGCAAACATTATTAGCCCCGTTGTTGCGAATGATGTTAACCAGTGGCTGAAAGAAATTTTTGAGTGCTGCAAAATGTTCATTGCCTGTTGTTCCCCATGTACCGTTTGTACCTTGGATCTCAACAGGTTCGTTGGCTAATTCAAACATCACATTGTCAGCATTCTTTAAACCCGGATGTTGTGATAAAAAGGTCCATACGGTTTTAAGGTAACTATGATAGGCATCGTTTACAGCAATACGGCTTGGACATACACCCGGTGGGCGTAGGATGACATACATTCCTCGGCTTCGGGCATGGTTGATCAGAGGGATGATCACCTGATCCGTATACGTTACCAAGCGGTTATAATTGAATCTTGAGATATCATTTTCGGGAATAGCTGGACCAGGATCATTAGTCCAATATGGATCAATATGAAGACGAATGTAATTGAGATACCAGCCATCAGCAGTGCTGCTGAGCTTGTTTATAACAGCTTTGTTATAGTTCAGAGCACCCTGTACATTATAATTATCCCAGGTACAGTAGCCGGAATTGGCACCATATTGACAGCCATTGAACCAGGGACTAGGGGTGATGGCAACACCATGTAAGACAACGTTATTGTCGCAGGGATCTTTGAGGTACTTACCACCAACATGCAGGGGCGGTGTTGTTGCCAATGCCAATAAAGATGCTCCTTCATTGGCATTGACTCTTAGGTTTCTTTCAGATTCTTCTTGTAAAGTTTTTTCTTCTATCCGTGAACAGCTGGAAAGAATGGTTAGTAGGAAGGCCAGAAGTAGCCACATTTTGTTTGTTCTCATAATTTATATATTTAAAGGGTTATTGATCTTATTTTTTTAGTCATCAATATCTCGGTTCCTTAACCTACGCAGGAGTATTGGGGGTAGATAAGTGAAACTTCTTAATCTTTATTGATGCTGGATTTGGATAAGGTTAGATGTCATATTTTCTATTATACTGACTAACCTGCTTGTCTCCCGGCTTTCTTTACCTAATTCTCCAACATTAGTTTCGGGTAAGACAATGGAATCATCTCTATTCGGTTTCGGATTTGAAAATCTTTTCTTCACTTTTCTAGGTTTCTCACGTATGTAAGTATAGAGTTGTGAAAATTTGATTTACTGATAAATATGGTTATTAATTTTGTATAAAAATACATATATTATTAAATATAAATTAATATTTTGTTAAAAATTAACATAAAATTTATTATCATAAATAAATTAATTGACCAATACTTGTAATGCGGTCTATTATGGGGAAAAACAAAAAACCTTATCATAAATTTTCATTACGATAATCATGGGAAAAGTCGGAATGACTGTTTGGCTAGCCTGAAATTTTTCATATTAACATAAAAAAAATCTCACGGAAGTGAGATTTTTATTCATCTTAAAACCATAGATGGATATGGGATCCGGAATGTTGATGATAAGTTTTTTTTGGTTTAATTTTTCAATCCTAAAATGCTGCTTTTCTGAAAACCCTTTTTTATCAAAAGAAAATTAAGCCGGTTGTAAATATTAGATCTTAAACATAAATCCCTGTGAGATTTTTTTGTTATATTTTTTTTCGTCAAAGTGGTAAAGAAAAGACCCTTTTCTCGATGAGGTCATATCCTTTTTATTAGTGTTAACAAGGATGTCCATGCTGTTGATCTTGCTGGTAAAATTCCGTTTATCGAATTTTTCATCAAAAATAGCCTCATAAAGATTCTGAAGATCCTTCATTGTGAATTTTTCTGGGAGAAGTTCAAATCCTATAGGTCCTGTGGATGCTCTTCTTCTCAGTCTGGCAACAGCATCCTTTACCATTTTATTATGATCGAAAATAAGTTCAGGTGCTTTCTGAAGCTCAACCCATTCTGCACTGTACTGTTCATTGATCCGAATATCTTTCTCAATATTGATCAATGCATAATAGGAGATAGACATAATTCTAGCTGTTGGTTCACGCTGGATTTCCGTGTAGCATTTCAGCTGCTCAAGATAAATGTTTTCAAGACCAGTTAATGTATATAAAACCCTGTTAGCTGCCTCATCAGAAGTCTCGTCATTGCCAATGAAACCACCCATCAGCGACCATTTGCCCATCTGTGGATCAAAATTTCTTTTTACTAAAAGGATTTTAAGATTTTCACCGTCAAAACCGAAAATGATACAGTCAACAGCGACAAGGTGTTTGGGATATTGGGAGTAATCCTCAGTCATCTTTTATATTTTATACAAAGGTAAAGCATTTATGGATATGATTTTATATAAATGTTATTTGTACACTTTTAAATAAGAACCATTTATTTCATTAAAATTATCCCCTATGTGTATTTTGGGAGGTAAAACCATCATCAAAACCGGAAAATATCACTGAAATCAGGTTAATCATACATGAATTGAATGTTAAAATTGTGTTAAAATTAAAATTGGGATTAATAATAATCAATAAAACAGGCTTAACGTTAAAAATACGATAAGGTATTTATTATATCGTTGAAATTTTTACCAAAACATATCCTGAATTCATTTTCATAGGGAATCCTATGATTTTAAAGTTTTGTTTTTCTGTTAATTAATTATCTTATTTTTTATGATAAGGTAGTGTGTTTTTTGTTGTTTTTAGGGCTTTATAGAAAGTTTTAAATGAAAAAATAAGTCAAACAGGCTCTGGAAATGTTTCGTATATAGATTCTTTCCATTACTTTAGAAATGTTGAATTAACATTTATCCATGATCCCAAAACTTTCAGTCCTTTTATTGTGTTTTGCTTCATTTACCTCAGCGCAGGTGAAGAAGAGAATTCACTATTTTCCTTTGGAAACTGTAAAGTTATCAGAGAGTGTTTTCAGCAAAGCTATGACGGCAGACCATAAGTACCTGATGACCTTGGAACCGGATAGATTATTGGCTCCTTATCTTAAAGAAGCCGGATTGAAAACAAAAGCAAATAATTACCCCAATTGGGAAAACACAGGGTTGGACGGCCACATAGGAGGACACTATATTTCCGCATTATCCCTGATGTACGCCTCTACAGGAGATAAGGCAATACAACAGAGAATTGATTATATGATCAGTGAACTGGCACGCTGTCAGAATACCTCTCCGGATGGATACATTTCAGGAATTCCTGACGGAAAAAAGATTTGGAAAGAAATTAAACAGGGAAACATTCGTGCTTCAGGCTTCGGGTTGAACGACCGATGGGTACCTTTATATAATATTCACAAACTGTACTCAGGATTACGCGATGCCTATTGGTATGCAAAAAGTGAAAAAGCAAAGACAATGCTGATCAGACTTACGGATTGGATGATGAATGAAGTCGCAGATCTTTCCGATGAACAGATACAGGATATGCTGCGCAGTGAACATGGAGGGCTTAACGAAGTTTTTGCGGATGTTTATGATATTACTCATGATAAAAAATATCTGCAGCTGGCTCACCGCTTTTCGCATCAGGCTATCCTTACCCCTCTTTTGTCAGGAGAAGATAAGCTTACAGGTTTACACGCCAATACACAGATCCCTAAAGTAATCGGATATAAGCGTATTGCCGATCTTGAAAATAACGAGCCATGGAGTAATGCTGCTGATTTTTTCTGGCATAACGTTACAGAGAAAAGATCTTCAGTTATTGGAGGTAACAGTGTCAGTGAGCATTTTAACCCTGTCAATGATTTCAGCAGCATGATAAAAAGTATTGAAGGTCCGGAAACCTGCAATACTTATAATATGCTCAAACTGACCAAAGAGCTGTTTGCAACGCTTCCCGAATCATATTATATGGATTATTACGAAAAAGCATTATATAACCATATTCTTTCCACGGAAAATCATGATCAGGGAGGTTTCGTTTACTTTACTCCGATGCGTCCTGGGCATTACCGTGTTTATTCACAGCCTCAGACCAGCTTCTGGTGCTGTGTGGGATCCGGAATGGAAAATCATGCCAAATATGGGGAAATGATTTATGCCCGGTCGGATAAGGATTTATATGTCAACTTATTTATTCCTTCCACGCTTACATGGGAAAAGGAAAAAGTAGTGCTTCGCCAGGCCAATAACTTCCCGGAAGTTCCTGAAACAACATTGATCTTTGATGCTGCAGGAAAGTCAGAATTTGATTTAAAACTGAGATGTCCGGACTGGACCACCCCTTCAGAAGTAAAAATTCTAATCAATGGAAAGCAGGAAAAAGTACAGCGTGGTTCAGATGGCTATTTTACGCTGACTAAAAAATGGAAAAAAGGTGATGTTGTGAAAATGATTTTACCCATGCATCTTTCCGCAGAACAACTGCCTGACCATTCCAATTATTATGCATTTAAATACGGACCTGTAGTGCTTGCCGCAAAATACGGAACCGAAAACCAACAGGGGGTACTTGCGGATGACAGCAGAGGCGGCCATATTGCTCACGGTCCGCAAATCCCTTTAAACGAAATTCCCGTTATCCTTGGAAACTCTTCAGAAGTTGTCAGTCATGTTACGCCTTCGAACAATAAACCGCTCAACTTTGCCGTTACAGGGCTTTATCCGTCTGAAAAATTTGGAAAAGGTTTAGATCTTGTGCCATTTTACAGTATTCAGGCAGAAAGATATATTCTGTATTGGCCGCAGGCGGACAAAAACGCAATAGAAAATATATTGAAACAAAGAGCAAAAGAAGAAGCGGAAACCAGAAAGCTGGATATGATCACTGCAGATAAGATCCAGCTGGGCGAACAACAGCCGGAATCAGATCATTTTATAGAAAGCAAAGACTCTGATACAGGATATATGGAAGACCGTCATTTCCGTGATGCCAAAGGCTGGTTCAGTTACCGGATGAAAAATGCCGGAAAAAATGCTTCATACCTTTACGTTCTGTATTTTGATGCGAATACTAACCGTACGCTGAATATTGAGATCAACAGTAAAACAATCATTGCCCAAAATATGGAAGGAAAGTCTGGAAGCTCACCTCAATATCTTGTTGTTCCGATACCGGATTCAGAGAAGAATAAAGAAAACCTTACTGTAAAATTCCTGGCAGAAGAAAAATTAACAACTGCTAAAGTTATCGAAATCCGATTACTGACCGGAAATTATAAAAAAAATAAAAACTGAAACAAATAAAAAACAGATTTTTCCCATGAAAAACAGAACCTTATACTTATTATTTTTTTTGGCAGCCATTTGCAGTTTTCATGCAAAAGTAAGGCTTCCTGCTTTGGTTTCAGACGGGATGATCCTTCAGAGGAATCAAGACCTGAAGATCTGGGGATATGCAGATGCAGGAGAAAAAATTACGATTAAGTTTATCAATAAAACATATAATGCCACCACTGACCAGAATGGTAACTGGGCTCTTGTACTTCCAAAGCTCAATGCCGGAGGCCCATATACCATGACGATTAATGAGATTACCCTTAAAGATATCCTTATTGGTGATGTGTGGGTAGCTTCAGGACAATCCAATATGGAACTTCCGATGCGCAGGCTGATACCTCTTTATGAAAGCGAAATTAAAAACGCCCATAATCAGAATATAAGATTCTTCACGGTTCCGCAGAAATATAATTTTAAAGCTCCGCAAAATGATCTTGACGGCGGGAAATGGGAAAGCACAAACCCTCAGACTATTCTTAATTTTTCCGGGGTTGCTTATTTCTTTGCCAAAGAACTGAACGAAAAAAATAAAGTTCCTGTAGGAATTATTCATACAAGCCTGGGAGGCTCTCCGGTTCAGGCCTGGATGGATGAAAAATCACTGAAAAAATATCCGGAATATCTGACTGAAGCAGAAAAATGGAAAAATGATGACCTGATACATTCTACAGAATCCCAGGAACAGTCACTAAGCAAAGCATGGTATGGAGAGCTTGATCAGAGCGATATTGGGCTGAATCAGCACTGGGAAAAAGATAATGCAAACGATTCCGGATGGAAAACCATGATGCTGCCGGGATCATGGGAGGATCAGGAAGGTTCGTTTGACGGGTCGGTATGGTTCCGTAAGGAAATTATCCTGCCTAAAGGAGCAGACCAGAAAACAGCATTTTTAAATCTGGGAAGGATAAAAGATGCTGATGTTACATATATTAACGGAGTTAAAGTAGGAAATGTAACTTATGAATATCCGCCACGCTGGTATGACATTCCGAAAGGTGTTTTAAAAGAAGGGAAAAATACAATTACGGTAAGAGTAATGAACGGCAGCGGAAAAGGACAGTTTATTGCTGATAAGCCGTATTACCTTGAAATCGACGGACAAAAAACAGACCTGAAAGGCGAGTGGAAATATAAAATAGGAGCCAGAATGGAAAAAATGGCTCCCGGACAGACATTTATCCGCTGGAAACCGGTAGGACTTTATAATGCTATGATTAACCCGTTGATTAATTATAAGATCAAAGGATTTATCTGGTATCAGGGGGAAAGCAATACAGGAAAGCCAAAAGAATACGGAGATTTACTGTCAACAATGATCTCAGACTGGCGTTCAAAATGGAACAAGAAAGATATGCCATTCCTGATTGTACAGCTGGCCAATTTTATGGAGAAAAAAGATGAACCCCTGGACAGCAATTGGGCTGAGCTGAGAGAACAGCAGAGACAGGTTTCTCTTCATGTTCCTTATGCTGGTCTTGCAGTAACTATTGATGTGGGAGAATGGAATGATATTCATCCGCTCAATAAAAAAGCAGTGGGTGACAGGCTTGCTTTACAGGCCCTGAAAATCGGGGAAGGCAAAAAAATCATAGCCGACGGACCCGTTTATCAGTCAATGAAAACAGAAGGGAAAACCATTATTCTATCTTTTAAACCCGGTACAGATGATCTGGTACAGGGAGAACTGAAAGGTTTTGCCATACAGCAGAAAGACGGTCGTTATCAATGGGCAAAAGCAGAAGCAAAAGGCAATAAAGTCATTGTATGGAATGATCAGGTGGATAGTCCTGTCAATGTACGCTACGACTGGGCAGATAATCCTGATGGGAATCTTAAAAATAAAAGCGGGCTTCCTGCTTCACCTTTTACAACAGAAAAAAATTAATTTAACATAGAAAACCTTATCAAAATCAATGGATAATCAGCCACAAAAAATATCGGTAATAGAGAAAGTGGGGTACAGCTTAGGAGATCTGGCGGCCAACCTTGTTTTTCAAACCTTAGTTACTTACCTGACTTATTTTTATACAGATATTTACGGATTAAAACCAGAGGATGCCTCTGTCATCACCCTTACCGTAGGTTTAATTGCCGGATTTGGCTTTAACCCGCTTATCGGAGCACTGGCAGACCGTACAAGCTCACGATGGGGGAAATTCCGTCCATGGATTTTATTTACTGCTGTACCGCTTGGTATTGCTGCACTCTTAGCCTTCAGTACCCCTCATTTTTCTTATCAGGGCAAAATGATCTATGCTGCGGTCACCTATTCATTATTATTGTTGTTATATGCTTCCAATAACTTACCCTATGCTGCTTTGAGCGGGGTTATTACGGGAGATATGAGTGAACGTAACAGTATTTCTTCGTATCGTTTTGTAGCGGTGATGTTTGCCCAGTTTTTTGTGCAGGTTTTTATGCTGCCTATCATTTTATATGTAGGCCATGGAGACAAAGCACAGGGAATTGAGACCGTGATGACATGGCTGGCAGTGATAGGATCCGTAATGCTGCTGATCACCTTTTTTACAACCAAAGAAAGAATTATTCCGAAGCCGGACCAGAAGTCAAGCCTGAAAGAGGATTTAAAAGATTTATTTCAGAACAGACCGTGGATTATTATGCTTACTGTGACAGCATTCATATTTATCACACTGGCCATGAAAGGAGGATCTTATGTATATTATTTTAATAACTATGTGGATGAGAATGCTCTCAAAAGTTTTATTTCACCTATTACAGCATTTTTTAATTCTGCAGGGATGAATTTCTTTGGGGAAGACCCGAAGTCTGCAGGATTCGGATTATTTAATGCAGGGGGAATTGTGATGATGATCGTAGGGATTACCTTCTCTAAAAAACTCGCAGACCGATTTGGAAAACGGGACACTTTTATAGCGTCATTATTCATTTCTACCTTGTTTATCCTTGCTTTTATATTCTATCCTCCGAAAGCAGTGGGAATTATGTTCTTGTCACAGATTTTACATGGATTCTTTTACGGAATCAGTACTCCGCTTTTGTGGGCTATGATTGCTGATGTGGCCGATTATTCAGAATGGAAGAACAACCGCAGGGCAACAGCTATTATCTTTTCTGCCATGATGGTAGGACTGAAAGTGGGTCTCAGTATAGGGAGCTCTTTGGTAGCACTGATTATAGGAAAATACGGATATATTTCCGTACATGGAAATGAGCAGGTTATTCAGCCGGAAACAGTGGCGGCAGGGGCCAAAATGCTTGTGAGTATTTTCCCGTCCATACCATTTTTCATTGCCTGCGGACTGCTTTTATTGTATAAAATCAACAAAAAAATGGAAGTTCAGATTGAAAAAGATCTGGCTGAAAGAAGAAAATAAAACTAACAATATGAAACGTATTTTAATTGGTTTGGCAGCAATTACCGCTTCAGGTCTGTCGGCACAGAAAACTGATGGCACTTTAAAAAAAGTATTTCAGGATAAATTCTACATCGGTACGGCGATGAGCCTTCCCCAGATTGACGGTACAGACCAGAAAGCAGTAACTATTATCAAAAAACAATTCAGCTCTATTGTTGCTGAAAATTGCATGAAATCTATGTTCCTGCAGCCTCAGGAAGGAAAATTCTTCTTTGATGATGCCGATAAATTTGTTGATTTCGGGATGAAAAACAATATGTTCATCATCGGGCACACTTTAATCTGGCATTCCCAGCTTCCAAAATGGTTTTTTTCAGATAAAAATGGAAAAGATGTTTCTCCGGAAGTATTGAAACAGCGCATGAAAAACCACATTACAACGGTAGTTTCCCGTTACAAAGGAAAAGTAAAAGGATGGGATGTGGTAAACGAAGCCATTCTTGAAGACGGATCCTACAGAAAAAGTAAGTTTTATGAAATTCTGGGTGAAGATTTTATTCCTTTGGCATTTCAATATGCACAGGAAGCCGATCCCAATGCAGAATTATATTACAACGATTATAATGAATGGTATCCTGAAAAGGTAAAAACAGTCATTAAAATGGTTGAAAAACTTAAATCAAGAGGAATCCGTATTGATGGGGTAGGAATGCAGGCCCATGTTGGCATGGATAACCCTTCCATAGATGAATATGAAAAAGCAATTCTGGCGTATTCCAATGCCGGAGTTAAGGTCAATATTACAGAACTTGAAATTAGTGCGCTGCCTTCTCCATGGGGAAGCTCTGCCAATGTTTCAGATACTGTTGCCTATCAGAAAGAAATGAATCCTTACACTAAAGGACTTCCCAAAGAAGTAGAAATGAAATGGGAAAAGCGTTACCTCGATTTCTTTGGTTTGTTCTTACAACATAAAGATAAAATAAGAAGAGTAACCTTATGGGGCGTTACCGATAAGCAGTCCTGGAAAAATGATTTTCCGGTGAAAGGAAGAACAGATTACCCGCTACTGTTTGACAGGAAAGATCAGGAAAAGCCTGTAGTACAAAAAATAATAAAGCTGGCAGAGAAAAATTAAAATCAATAGAATTTTTACTTAATGAAAAAATCAAAATATTTATTCCCGGAAGACTATATGGCAGACCCTTCCGTTCACGTTTTTGAAGATAAAATCTATATCTATCCTTCTCATGACCGCGAAAGCGGAATTGAAGAAAACGATAACGGAGATCATTTCGATATGAATGATTACCATGTCTTCTCAATGGATGATGTGGACGGCGGAGAAATTAAAGACCATGGTGTAGTCCTTTCGGTAAAAGATATTCCATGGGCGGGAAGACAGCTGTGGGATTGCGATGTAGCCTTCAAAGACGGCAAATATTATATGTATTTTCCTCTGAAGGATCAAAATGACATCTTCAGAATCGGGGTTGCAGTGAGCGACAAACCTTATGGACCTTTCATTCCTGAAAAACATCCGATAATGGGAAGTTACAGCATCGATCCCTGCATTTTTGAAGATAAAGGAAAATATTATATGTATTTCGGAGGAATCTGGGGCGGACAATTGCAGCGCTACAGAGATAATAAAGCGCTTGAATCTGCTGTAATTCCTGAAAATAATGAGACTGCAATCCATTCAAAGGTGGCTTTGTTAAGCGATGATATGCTTGAATTTGCTGAAGCGCCTAAAGAGGTTGTTATCATCGATGAAAACGGAAAACCACTGCTTCATGGTGATAGGCACCGTTTTTTTGAAGCATCATGGATGCATCAGTACAATGGTACATATTATTTCTCTTATTCTACGGGAGATACCCATCTGATTTGCTATGCAACCGGGGATAATCCTTACGGGCCGTTTACTTTTCAGGGAGAAATTCTTACCCCGGTAGTAGGCTGGACTACCCATCACAGCATTGTGGAATTTAAAGGAAAATGGTATCTGTTTTTCCATGATTCTGTTCCGAGTGGCGGTAAAACATGGCTGAGAAGTATGAAAGTAATTGAACTGGAATATGATCAGGAAGGTAAAATCAAGACCATTGAAGGTCTGGAAAACCAGCCATAATCATCTTTAATTTAATTTAAAATTTTTCAATGCGATATCTGAGACTCAACATTCTATTTTTTCTGATATTTCCGTTACTGGTTTTTGCGGAGGACGGAAGTCAGCTTTGGCTTCGGTTTCCTGCAAAAAACGGAATATCGGCAGATAAAATTATTTCCAAAGGCAGCAGTCCAACCCTGAATATTGCCAGAAAAGAGCTGAGCAGCTACTGGCAGGGACAAACGGTGGAACTTCGTACGGAAAATAAAGATAAAAATCTGAAAGACGGCTACAGAATTGTTTCCACGCCTGAGAAAATCGTTATTTCTGCAGGCAAAGAAATAGGATTGTTGTATGGTGTTTATCATATTCTGCGGTTACAGCAGACAAAAGCTGATCTGTCTCATTTAAACAGTATTGAAAAGCCTTCATATGATGTACGGATTTTGAATCATTGGGATAATCTGGACGGAAGTATTGAAAGAGGATATGCCGGAAGATCCCTTTGGAAATGGGAAGATTTACCCGGTAAAATTTCTCCGCGTTACGAAGAATATGCAAGAGCAAATGCCTCTATAGGAATCAATTCCGTTGTTTTGAATAATGTCAATGCATCACCCAATATGCTTAGGGAAGATTATCTTAAAAAAGTAAAGGTTCTGGCTGATATTTTCAGGCCTTATGGCATTAAGGTGTATCTTTCCGTGAATTTTGCTTCACCTAAAGTGCTGGGCGGATTACAAAATTCAGATCCACTGAATAAAGACGTGCAAAAGTGGTGGAAAGATAAAGCAGCTGAAATTTACAGATTGATTCCTGATTTTGGCGGATTTCTGGTGAAAGCCAATTCCGAAGGACAACCCGGGCCTCAGGATTACGGAAGAACCCATGCAGACGGAGCCAATATGATGGCCGATGCCCTGAAGCCTTACAATGGAATCGTCATGTGGAGAGCATTTGTCTACAGTCCGAGCAAAGATGACAGAGCTAAACAGGCTTACCTTGAGTTTGTTCCTTTGGACGGTAAATTCAGGGATAATGTGATTATTCAGATCAAAAACGGTCCTGTTGATTTTCAGCCGCGAGAAGCTTTTAATCCACTTTTCGGAGCTCTAAGAAAAACTTCTGAAATGGTAGAGTTTCAGATCACACAAGAATATCTGGGCTTTTCTAACCATCTGGTTTATTTGGCGCCTCTATTCAAAGAAACATTGGAAAGCGATACTTATTCTGACGGTCAGGGATCTACGATTGCTAAAATTACAGACGGCACCTTAAGACCTGCAAAAATTACAGCTATTTCAGCTGTTGCCAATATCGGGGAAGATACCAACTGGACGGGACATCATTTTGCACAGGCCAACTGGTATGCATTCGGAAGGCTGGCATGGAACCATCAGCTGAGTTCGGAGCAGATAGCAGATGAATGGATTAAAATGACATTTACTGATGATCAAAACTTCGTTAATCCTGTAAAAGAGATCATGCTTTCCTCAAGGGAAACTGCTGTGGATTATATGATGCCTTTGGGACTTCACCATATTTTTGCAGGCGGACATCACTATGGACCAGAACCATGGGGAGATTATAAAGGCGGAAGACCGGACTGGTCACCTGTTTATTATCACCAGGCTGATGCTCAGGGATTAGGCTTTAACAGAACAAAAACAGGAAGTAATGCTGCTTCACAGTATTTTCCGCCATTGAATGAAAGATACGGGAATCTCTCAACCTGCCCGGAAAATCTTATTTTATGGTTTCATCATGTTCCTTGGGATTATAAGATGAAAGAAGGAAAAACGCTGTGGGATGAACTGTGTTATACTTATGATTCCGGAGTGAAAAAGGTAAGGGACTATCAGAAAATATGGGATAGAATGGAACCTTATATAGATGAACAGCGGTTTGCTGATGTTCAGTCAAAGCTCAGAATTCAGTCCAGAGATGCAGTATGGTGGAAAGATGCCTGTTTGCTGTATTTCCAGACTTTTTCCAAAAAGCCAATTCCTTACGACATTGAACGGCCTGTTCATGAACTGGAAGATCTTAAGAAGATTAAGCTGGATATGACACATCACAACTAAAAAAATGAGGCAGCTCTTTTTCCTGATCGGAAATGAGAGCTGCCTCAAAACAATAACTGTAAGTAAAATTTTAATCCAAAATAATTTGGAATGATCGATCTGTCAATCTATCTGTATGTATTCCGGTTTATCGGAGAGAAATCATTTTGTTAAACACATTTCCGTTTTCTTCAACCCGAATGATATATTGGTCAGCTGTTTTGGGATCAAGATCAAAAGTGATATCCACTTTTCCGTCTGCATATTTTCTGTTGGAGTTATAATAGGTGGTATTGGAAAGATCATATACAGAAATGCTTACAGGGCCTTTCACATCAGTCATGCGGAGTATTGCCATATGCCCGGAAATGATATATTCAGGCTTATGGACAGCACTTACAGGTGTTTTTTCCACTTCCATAACATTATCAGCATTGATTTTTATCTTGTATTTCTCTATTTTCACTTCCGATTCTGCTACCAGATAATAAGTTCCAGGTGTAAAATTCTGAAAATCATAGGTCTTTGTTACATGATCTCCATCTGCGAAATTCTCGAAAAATAGCTCATCATGTGCATTGTTATAAACAAAAACAGATACACTTCTGGCATTTGAAAGCTCAAAGTTCAATGTTTTGGCTTGTACGTTTCCAATGGAAAGGGAAAAATCTCTGTCCTTACTCATTACATTTGCTGAGAACAATAAGGCTCCAGCAAAAAATACGGCTTTTAATAATGTGCTCATGGGTTAACGCTTTTAGAATTATTATTGCAAAACTATGACAGCAATACTTCTTAGGCTATAAGTAAATTTTCATATTTATGTCTTATATTAACTTCAATTGTTATTATTGATGTATTATTTGTTAATTTTACATATGAAAGTAAGTTTTTTTGTCTTATGAAGCATGTAAATCCATCTTTTGAAGCTGTAAGGCCTACTATAGGCAGTAGTTTTACCAGCTTGAAATTTCTGACCAATGAGAATATAAAATCACATGTCTGGCATTATCATCCAGAGATTGAGCTGATCTTTGTCTGTAAAGGTTCCGGTAAAAGACAGATCGGAAGCAGTATTTCTTATTTTTCAGACGGAGACCTTGTTTTGATAGGAAGCAATCTTCCACACTGCGGGCTTACCAATGAGAATACGCATAATGATTATGAAATGGTGATCCAGTTTAAACCAGATTTTTTAGGAGAACCTATCTGGAATATTCCGGAGATGCAGAGGATTTCTGCTTTGCTTGAAAAATCCAAGGCAGGAATTGTATTTGGTGAACAGGTAAAAAAGACGATTGGAAAGGATATTGTAGAGATGCATGAGGCTTATTCTCTGGATAGGCTTTGCAGATTCTTGAAAATATTGGATGAGCTGTCTGTTACTCAGGATTACAGAATCCTGAATGCAGGGAAATATTACCTTCAGACACAGATTGAAGACAATGAAAGAATCAATCTTATATTTAATTACGTCAAAGACCATTTCAAAGAATCCATTACTCTCGAAGATGTGGCTGATCTTGCTAATATGAAAGTACCGTCTTTCTGCCGTTATTTTAAAAAAATCACCAATAAGACCTTTACCCGTTTTGTAAACGAATACAGAATTACCCATGCGCTTAAGCTTCTGGCGGAGCAGCCTTTGAGCATTACAGAAGTCTGCTTTGAGTCCGGATTTAATAATTTCAGTTATTTTAATAAAACTTTTAAAGAGTATATCCAAAAAAGTCCTTCTCAGTACAGGAAAGAGTTTAATTACTTCATGGAATAGTTTTTTTGAAGACCAGTAAAAAAATATATTCTCATGATGATTTATCAAAATATAAGTGTAAATTTAACACTTATAAACGATAATAATATCTATGAAATTTTTTATTGATACCGCCAATCTGGCGATGATAGAAGAAGCCAATGCCCTTGGTGTTCTGGACGGGGTAACTACTAATCCTTCATTGATGGCAAAAGAAGGGATCTCAGGAAAGCAAAATATACATCATCATTACCTTGAAATCTGTAATATTGTGGATGGGGATGTAAGTGCTGAAGTATTGGGAATTACTTTCGAAGAAATGATTAAAGAAGGCGAAGAGCTTGCCGCATTACACCCAAGGATTGTTGTAAAAGTTCCTATGGCTAAGGATGGAATCAAAGCCATCAGGTATTTTTCTGAAAAGGGAATAAAGACCAATTGTACGCTTGTTTTCTCATCGGGCCAGGCATTACTGGCTGCTAAAGCCGGAGCAACTTATGTTTCTCCGTTTCTGGGAAGGCTGGATGATGTTTCTACAGATGGTCTTCATCTGATCTCAGAAATCAGGACAATTTATGATAATTATGCTTTTCAGACACAGATCCTGGCAGCTTCTGTTCGCCACAGCATGCATATTGTGAACTGTGCAAAGATCGGTGCTGATGTTGTAACCTGCCCATTGGCCCCTATACTTTCTCTTCTTAAACATCCGCTCACAGATTCAGGATTAGATCAGTTCATTAAAGATTCACAAAAAATGAAATAAGGTTGGGCAGGAAAAGTATAATCTCTGTTATAAATTCAGTAGTTTTATTCTTTAGATCACCTAAGATCTGTTTTATCAGAAAAGATTGATATGGATGAACAGTTAATTAATGCAACCCTAGAAAAGTTTAAAGCTGAGTTCAAATCAGAACCCGAACATATTTTCCTTTCACCGGGAAGAATTAATATTATCGGTGAGCATGTAGATTATAGTGATGGCTTTGTATTACCTGCTGCTATAGATAAATACATCTGTTTTGCTGTCCGTAAGACTCCGCAGACTAGTCTGTGTACAATTATTGCCAAAGACCTTGGAGAAAAATATACATTTGATGTCACGATGGAGGTAAAACCGGTACAGCAGATGTGGATGAACTATATTCTGGGCGTTTTCAGTCAGTTACAGAAGCCGGAAAACCAATTTTGTGGGATGGAAATTGTCTTCAGCAGTACCATTCCGATGGGAGCAGGGCTTTCTTCATCAGCAGCCCTTGAATGTGGATTTGCTTATATCCTCAACGAACTTTTTGATCTTCAGATTTCAAAAAAAGAAATTGCGGTGATCGGGCAGAAGTCGGAACATTCTTTTGCGGGAGTTCAGTGCGGTATTATGGACCAGTTTGCCTCTGTTTTCGGAAAAGAAAATAAAGTAATTATGCTCGATTGTAATTCTCTGGAGCATCAATATTTTGATGCTGATCTTAAAGGATACAGCCTGCTTCTTTTTGACAGCTGTGTAAAGCATAGCCATCTGACATCCGGTTATAATGAAAGGCGTAAAGATGTTGAAAACGGGAAAAAAGTTTTATGGAAAAACTTCCCGGAAATAGAAAAATTCAGAGATTTTACGCTGGCCATGCTTGACATGGTTAAAGAAGAAATGGGAAGTATTTCATATCAAAGATGTCTCTATCTTCTTAAAGAAATCCACAGAGTGGAAATGGCTGCCAAAGCTATTTCAGAAGGTGATATTGAATATTTGGGAACACTTCTCACAGAAACCCATACCGGGCTTTCAACAGAATTTGAGGTCAGTTGCAATGAACTTGATTTTTTAGTGGAAAATGCATTACAGCAGGGAGGAGTGTTGGGAGCGAGAATCATGGGAGGTGGCTTTGGAGGCTGCAGCATCAACCTGATTCAGGAAAATAAAGCTGAAGAAGTGATCCGGATCATCAGTGAAAAATATCTGGAAAATTTCGATATTCAGATGAAAATTTATCAGGTTAAAATTTCCGACGGGATAAAAGAATACACCAATGAATATATCGTTTGACCGTAATAAGCATCCCCATAGAAGGTATAATCCTCTATTGGATGAATGGATACTGGTTTCCCCGCAACGTGCAAACAGGCCATGGCAGGGACAGAAAGAAGATAGTGGAGAAGAAAATCGTCCTGTATACGATCCGGATTGCTATCTGTGTTCCGGGAATATCCGTGCTAAGGGAGCCAGAAATCCTGAGTATAAAGGGACTTATGTTTTTAATAATGATTTCGGGGCATTGTTGAATGAAGAAGTTGGCTTTTCTGAAGAACATTCCGGTTTTTTTACCCTTCTTCCGGAACGCGGAATCAACAGGGTGGTTTGTTTTTCTGAAAATCATAGTCTCACCTTACCGGAAATGTCTGTGGAACAGATAAAAAGTGTGGTGGATGTATGGCAGGAGCAGTTTAATGAACTGGCTGCTTTGGACCATATCAATTACATTCAGATTTTTGAAAACAAAGGCAGTGTTATGGGCTGCAGCAACCCTCATCCGCACGGCCAGATATGGGCACAGTCGTCCATTCCGGCTATGGTTCAGAAAACCCAGGATCAATTGAAATTCTATTTTGAAAAAAATAACAGAACATTATTAGAAGATTATCTTCAGCAGGAAACTAAAGCTGCGGAGCGTATGGTTACAGAAAATGAATATTTTGCAGCATTGGTGCCATTCTGGGCATCATGGCCATATGAAACGATGATTATCAGTAAACAGAAAAGAGAAAATATTGCGGCATTTTCTGAAGAAGAAAAAGAATCTTTTGCTTTGATTATCAAGAACCTGACCACGATTTATGACAATCTTTTTGAAGCATCATTTCCTTATTCTGCAGGAATCCACCAGTCGCCTACAGATGAGAAGGAACATCCGGAATGGCATTTTCATATGCATTTTTATCCCCCGCTGCTCAGAAGTGCGGAAATTAAAAAATTTATGGTGGGATATGAAATGCTGGCAGAACCTCAGCGCGACATTACTCCGGAGCAAAGCGCAGCCATATTAAGAAACCTTCCGACCATTCGTTACAAGAAAAAATAATAAAATCAATATCTTTGAAAAAGAATAAGCAAATTGTGATTCTGATACATGCAATTGCTTTGCCCAATAAAATTATGGAACAGATTAAATTAATTGTGACGGACATGGATGGGACTTTTCTCAATTCCAGCCATGAAATGAGCCCTGAATTTTCGGATGTTTACCAAGAACTGAAAAAAAGAAATATTCTGTTTGTCCCTGCAAGCGGTAGACAGATGCCCGGCATTACCCATTATTTCGGAGAAATAGAAAGCGAGATCGGTTTTATCGCTGAAAATGGCGGCTATATTATCTATAAAGATCAGGAGCTTTTTGCCGATATACTGGAATATAAATATATTGTTGAGATCATCAAAGCTATTCGTGAAATACCGGGTGCTAAAGCGGTATTGTCAGCTAAAAAAATGGCTTATTATGAAACCGAAGATCAGCAGTTTGTAGACTTTTTCTCAAAGTACTATACTGAAAACATGAGAAAAGATGATCTTACGGAAAAAATTGATGATACAGCCTTTAAAATAGCAGTCTATCATCCCGAAGGTGCTGAAAAATATCTGTATCCGGCTCTTAAAAGATTTGAAGAATTCGGTCTGGAAGTGGTTGTTTCCGGAGAATACTGGCTTGATATTATGAATAAAGATATTAACAAAGGAAATGCTCTGAAAATACTGCAAAAATCGTTGGGTATTTCTCCTGAAAATACGATGGCTTTCGGAGATTATATGAACGATATAGAAATGCTGAAAAATGCTAAGTACTCTTACGCCATGAAAAATGCCCATCCGAACGTAAAGCAGGTAGCCAATTTTGAAGCCTGTACCAATGACAGCTTTGGAGTGCTGAAAACAATTAAGGATTACCTTCATCTGAATTAATACATCCCATAAAAACTATAACCCAATACTGAAATGAACAAATCAACCGGAAGAAAACCCGCTAAAGCCTGCTATGAGCATATTGGCGGTAAATTAGGACAGCTCCTTTTAGAGCAATTTGTTGAGAAAGGCTGGATTACCAAGGATAATCCGGCAGACCGTCATTATTATATTACTGATAAAGGAATAAAAGAATTTACAAAACTGGGCCTTGATCTTTCACAAATAAAGGAGGAGTAACCATCAGTAAGATAGAACAAACTTTAGCAGAAAATCAGGAAGATCTTCTGTAAAAAGGAGATGTGTATCTAATTTATTCTTATATCCTAAGTGGTAAATTGGCGTTGGTTTACTACCGGAAATAAAAATGGATCACCACTCTTTCCGCTGCACATTACCTCATTTCAATTTTAAATTGTAAAATTCAATTATTTTTGAAAGTAAAAGGAGAAAACTTAGGTAACCTGTGAAAATGATTCTTATTATCTTGATTTTCTATCACAGATGTCTGGGAAATCTGATCTCTCGGATATTATCTCCCGGGTTTTAAATATCCAGCCTGAGTAAATTTATAAATTCCGGGATTATATTCTTGTATTTGATTCTGAGAATGAGATAAAAAATATTCGAATTTGTGAGCTCAATCTTTGGCCTTTTAAATTTAGATCGGGGAGGGATAGCAGTAACAGCAAGAGAAGAAAAAAGTGATTTTATCTCAAAATTTTTTACACCTCAGAATTAGGTTGATACTTTTCTAAGCTTGAATCTGTATAGTATAAAGAATAGGGTTTATAGAAATTAATTTTAGTCCTTTTTTATAAATTGCATTGTCTGTATCTTTGCAAATGGTTTCAAAGCTTTTGGAAGGATGATTACAGGTTTCTTTTTTGATAAAAACTTTCATTTGGCAAGACATATACTTTATGTATTTATTCTATCTGCTCTTATTTTTGCAGGGGATGGAATTATTTCCATTAAAGTTGGTGCTATCAATACTATGTTATTGAGAATAGCTCTTTTTTCTACCTTACTGTTTCTTTTCTATCTTCATTATTTCTTTTTAATTCCAAAAGTCATCTTAAAACAACGGTATGGAACATATTTTATAACTCTACTATTAGTTTATCTGGTCATTTTTGCACTAATGGTATTCACTGAGCGTTTTCTGGGATTTAGCATACAGCCGGAGACTTATTTGGGATGGACAGATTTTATAGGACTCTCTATAATTCTGACAGTATATGTATTGGCTGTTGGAAGCCTGCAGCTTTTCAAATCTTCGATACTCACTCAGATAAGATACAGGGATCTTGAAAATGCCTCACTAAAGATAAGGCTCAATCAACTTGAGAGCCAAATTAACCCACATTTTCTATTCAATATGCTTAACAATATCCATTTATTGATTGAAGAATCTCCTCAAAAAGCGGATACAATGTTAATCCATTTGAGTGATATCCTTCGTCATCAGCTCTATGTAATGCCAAATCAGAATATTTCATTAATTCAAGAAATCAAAGTGCTGCAGAGCATTCTACAGCTAGAACAGATGCGAAGGGAAATTTATATTATTGATTTTAAGCTTGAGGGAAATCCTGAAAATATAGAAATACCACGGTACATGTTTCTTCCGTTTGTTGAAAATGCAATAAAGCATGGTTTGCGTACTTCTTCGACAGCCGTCAGCTATGATATAAAAATTATTTTATCTGTATTAAGTGATGATCTCATATTCACATGTTCTAATCCCGCAAAAAAAACTGTAAAAGGTCATGGTGTCGGTGTTGGGTTAACCAACATTCGAAAACGACTGGAGATACTGTTTCCAGCTAAGCATGAAATAAATATCAGCCAAAATGAAGAATTATTTGAAGTCAGTCTAAAAATACCAGCTTTCTATGAAATCAATAAGTAAACCGTTACACTATATCATTATCGAAGACGAAATGATTGCACGAAGGGGCTTACTCCGTCAATTGCAATCTTTTCCAGCATTACAATGTATAGGTGCTTATGAGAATGTTGAAGACGCTCTATTGGTAATTAAAAATCAAGAAGTTGATCTTGCCTTTGTTGATATTCATCTGCCAGAACAATGCGGCTTGCAGTTTGCCCAACAAATGACAGGAAAAATGCAATTTGTATTCACAACAGCCTACGCTCAATATGCTTTGGATAGCTTTGAGTTTGATACAATTGATTATTTGATTAAACCTATTACGAAACCACAACTGGAAAGGACTGTTGGAAAAATATTACGTTATTTTCAATCTGCTCTGGAACAAAAAGAAGGCTCCGGATACATTTTTGTAAGGGCTAACCGAAAGCTCAATCGAGTGATCCTGGATGAGATTGCTTACATTGAAGGTATGAAAGATTATGTAATAATCCATACGATACATCAAAAGCTCATTACTGCTATGAATATAAAGACAATTTTATCGCAATTACCAGAATATCAGTTTGTAAGAGTCAATAAGTCTTTTGCAGTCAATCTTTCCCGTATTGACAGTTTAGATAATCATTCCATTTGGATTTTAGGGAATGAGATCAGCTTGGGAATTTCTTATAGGGATGAAGTTATGAATATTATAAAAAGAAATGCCTTGAACAAGTAATTGTCCAAGGCATACACAATCTGTTCTTGCTATCTATTTTGTATCAAGGATCTGTTCAATCAGATTTATCACATCTTTCATCATTGTTGCTGATATAATGTCACTGTTGATCATGATCATTACACCTCTTTTTTCTTTATTATCTATCCACATAAACGTATTGCTGCCAGGAACTTTACCATTGTGCCCTATTAATTGGTGTCTTCCAATATTTGTATGTTCCAAAAGAAGGCCCTGGTTTTTTAGTTCGGGATCTTCAGCAAAAGGAAACTGTATTCGTCTCATCTCCTGAATGGAAACTTGATCAAATAATGTTTTCCCTTGGTATTTCCCTTCGTTTATAATTAAGCTCATAACCCGTGCAAGATCTCCAACTGAGCTATGTAATCCTCCACTTGGAAGATCAACCAGTGCATATAACCCATAATTTTCTCCTTGTGGGCCATACGGATATGCAAACAGTTTGGAGGGAACCTGAGATATTTTCCAGAGAGTTTCATGCATCTGCAACGGAGAAGTAATATATTGTTTTGAAAAGTCTTCAAAAGATTGGCCACTTATCTCTTCAATGATGCTTCCAGCTAAGGCGACAGCGACATTGCTATAATTATACAATGTTCCCGGTTTATTCTTTGAAAATGTTTTAGGATGATAATAATGACCATCAGTGGCTAACATCTCATGGACAAAGTTTTTAAGTTTCATTGGATGATCTTCCCCTATACTGGAAAAATCTGATAATAATTTTTCGTTGTAGATCGTATCAGTGATGCCTGAAGTATGGGTCATGATTTGTCGCAAGGTTATCTTGTCGTTGGGGAAATTGGGGTTTCTAACCGGAAAAGGTAAATAACTGTTAATATCCTGATCCAGATTAATTTTTCCCTGTTCTACTAATTTAAGTAATAACAAACCTGTAATGGGTTTGGAAACCGATCCTAATTTATAGATAGACTCTTTCTGTATACCAATATTCTCTTCCTTATTAGAAAGTCCTGATTGATATTGCCAGGACAGTTCATCGCCTGTAACCAAAGCTGCAGAAATACTGGCTACCTTATGCTTCGACTTAAATTCGTCAACTTTTCGAGAAAGTACAGAATGATCCTCATCCGGAAAAGGATCATCCTTATGGCACGAGGTCAGGATAAGTAGTGACAGGCTCAATAGATAATAACTTAAAATCTTCATAACATTGAATAAAATTTGTTTATCAGCAAAGGTCTGTGATAACTGAAAGCAAATTAAAATTATTCGACCACTGCATTCCTTTTTTCTACCACCGTACCTTTTTAATACTAGATACAATGTATAATGAGAAAAGAAATGGAACCTGTTTTTATGCGATCATATCCGAAATAAAAGCAGAGTTTACTAGAATAAAAAACAAAATAGACATTCCTCAATAGTTTTTTAGTGGGATAGATTATTATATAATTACCTAATAAGAGAGGGTAAAAAGGTTTTTCTTTTTGCGGGATGGAGTCCTTTCATTTTGATTACAACCTTTCCTTTCGTGCGTCCACTTTCAACATATTTCAAAGCGTCATTGGTCTGCTCATAGGTATAAATCTTGTCAATCACGGGTTTGATAACATCAGCTTCAATTAATTTGGTTATTTTTCAAGCTGACTTCCATTCGCTTTATTTAAAATATTTATTTTTTTCTTATTAGATAGTTTAAGTAAATTGCAATAAATTACTTAAACGATGTCTGATTTTCCAGTGTTTTTCGATTACATAGAAAAAATATCGGGCAAACTGCTTTCAGAAGACGATAAGCGCTTGTTGATGGTGCATTTCAAGCCTAAAAAACTCCGAAAGCGACAATATTTTTTACAGGAAGGAGATGTATGCAAATACATTGGGTTTATTGTGAAAGGATCTGCCAGAACCTTTGCGGTAGATGATAAGGGAAATGAACACATACTGAAGTTATCAGTGGAAAATTGGTGGCTGGCCGATTTTGAAAGCTTTTTTCTGTTGACTCCAAGCCGTTTTAATATTGAAGCACTGGAGTCACTTGAGATACTACAGTCAACTAATGCTGAAATTGAACAGTTTCTAAAGCATATTCCTGCCTTTTCAGCGATGGCGAATGTTATCAATCAAAATTATGCTATTGCAGCTCAAAAAAGAATGCTGGCTTCAAATAGCTATACAGCTGAAGAACGTTATGAGGAGCTGATCAGAAGCTATCCTCATTTCCTACAACGGTTTCCGCAGAACATGATTGCTTCATATCTGGGTTTATCGCCAGAAACTTTGAGCAGGATAAAGAAAAACTTTTTTAAATAATTTCTAAATAACCTGAGTTCGGGATAAAACATTTTTGTTTTTAGTAAGGAAGCCTGGAGCCGGGATAGGGAAGTGAGCTGAGGGTTAAAAAAAACACTTACAACCCTGTAAATTATTATTCCTTTAAAGACTGCTTCATCAAATTGTACGGCAACGTCAGAAATTGTAGCTCCGATAGTAAGTTCCAGCCTCACTCTTCCAGCTTCCAGCCTATTATCCTTAATTTTATGATCCCGAACCCGGGCTGAATAATATAAATTCTTTTATTTTAAGCGTAGAAATCACGTAAAACATAGCAATTCTAATTCATTAATATTTCATATAAACCTGTTGGTTTTTCAAGCTGTTTTCTCAGCAAATTCCCTACCCAAAAAATGTTTTGCTCGCATAAAAATTGGGGCTAAAAGGGATTTTATGCCGTTTTGATCTTGATGGGTTTTGTTTCCTGGGTGTTTTTAATATTATTTTAATTTGCAGTATTGCAATTAGTTATAGGGTTAATTTGATTTAGGTCATTATTCTGACTTGACCTATATCAAGGTTACTTAATGATGTAAGTCAACCAACATTTTATCACAGGGTCGCATCTTTGTATAGGCTTCAGAACAAAAATCTGAAGGATATTAACAAACAAAAAAGTAATGAGTAAATTAAAAAACAAAGTAGCAGTAGTAACTGGTGCAGCAAAAGGAATAGGTGCTTCAATCGCAAAACACTTTGCCCATGAAGGGGCAAAAGTCGTTGTAAATTATGCTTCAAGCAAAGATGCAGCGGATAGTGTAGTAAAGGAGATAACAGACCATGGGGGGATAGCCATCGCAGTACAGGCCGATGTATCCAATGAAGTTGATGTGAATAGGTTGTTTGAAGAAACTAAAAAAACTTTCGGAACCTTAGATATTTTGGTAAACAATGCGGTTTTTCAACAATTTTTACCCATCGAACAAGTATCGGCAGAAGCGTTTCATCAGCATTTCAATGTCAATGTTTTGGGAGCTGTATTAACTATCCAAGCATCTTTAAAACTGTTTGGAGATAAAGGGGGGAATATCATTAATATCAGTTCGGGTGCAAGCAAATCGCCGATGGCGGGAGTCTCGTTATATTCTTCAACAAAAGCAGCATTAGATGCGATAACGATTTCTTTGTCGAAAGAACTCGGTACAAAAAATGTTCGTATTAATTCTATTTTGCCAGGCGCTACGGAAACAGAAGGTGCCATAAGTGCTGGTGTTACCAAAGGCAGTGATTTTGAAAAAATGTTTGTTGCCAATACACCACTTGGCCGCAGAGGTCAGCCGGAAGATATTGCGAAAGCTGCGGTATTTCTTGCTTCTGATGATGCAGCCTGGATTACAGGAGAGCAAATTAGTGTTTCTGGTGGTATGTTTGGTTTTTAAAAAAAAATTGAAAGAACCAAGATATTGGTATGTTATTGCATAACACTAGCATACTAATCGATTCAATAAACTTTGATTCAATATTTAATTATGAAGATAATAGAAATTTTTGAGTGAGAAACATCGGTAAAGCCGTAGTTATTCAGTTATTGGCGAATGGTTTTCAGGTTCTGATGTTTTGGCCTTCACAGAAAGGCTTTGCTTCCGAGCTGGAAGGTACGGGGTTTGTGGTTACTGCGGCGTGTCCCGGACCGATTGACAACGGATTTATCAGATAATAATATTGCCGGTTTTATGACAGGAATAAAAATTGTGATTGACGGCGAATGGTAGTGTAAACTAATCCAGGCAAAATATCTTTATCGGAATCAATATTTTCTGATAATTTGAGATTCAGAATGAAGTTGAATTGGAAAAGCTGAGGGATAACCCTCAGCTTTAATTCACTTTGTCAGTTAAAATATTAAACTGTTATTTTCAATGATTGAATATATCCATCAGATAATTGAAAATGATATTTCAAAACAATAGGGCTACCTGGAAAAGTTCCTGAAGCTTCTGCAGATAAGATGTTTTCATTTTCATTATAGTCTAATGGTTTCATAGTGACTTTGTATTCTTTGTTGGCTTTGTCAATCCAGTTTTCAATTTCAGCTTTTCCGTTATGGGTTTTGCCTTCATCAGATACCTCTGCATTTTCGGTAAAACAATTTGCATACGCTGAACTGTTAAATTCATTTTGCGCTTTTACTAATTCTGAGATAATGTTTGGTAGATTCATTTTATTGTATTTTAAGATTATTAAATTGTGGGTACAGTGCCACCATCGATTACAAATTCAGTTCCGGTTAAATAATTAGCTCTTGGTGATACAAGAAAACCAACTAATTCAGCTACTTCTTCCGGTTCGGCAGGCCTTCCGAAAGGTATTCCACCCAATGCATCCATTACACCTTGTTGGGCTTCTTCTACAGTACTGTTTGCGTTTCTTGCAATTTCACCAAGCCAAGCTTCGGATGCTGTTGTATTAATCCATCCTGGGGAGACAGTCAGTACCCGAACACCTTTAGGGGAAACCTCGTTCGATAAACTTTTACTGTAGTTTCTCAATGCTGCTTTTGCAGCTGCGTACGGCAAAGTTGAATCATAAAGAGGTAATTTACCTTGAATTGAAGCGATATGAATAACAACTCCGGTTTTGAGTTCTATCATTTGTGGTAAGAACCCTCTGTCCAGCCGAATCGGAGCCAAAAGGTTTGCCTGTAGGGTTGATTCCCAATCATCATCTGTTAGTGCAGCAAAACCGCCTGCAGGCGTAGATGATCCTCCAAGGTTATTTACAAGAATATCCAGTCTTCCATAAGTAGACAATACTTCGCTGATTACTTTCTGAGCTCCTTCTGCCTTACTTAAATCAGCAGAAATAAAATGCAGATTGTTGTTTTCCTGTTCATGTGCATTTCTAGCGGAAATAATAACCATTGCGCCAGCTTGTAATAATCTTTCTGCGATTGCTTTTCCGGTTCCTTTCGTACCTCCGGTTACCAAGGCAATTTTACCTTGAAGTTCATTGTTGTAATTAAATTGATTTTCCATTGTCTAATTCTTTGATACAAATTTCCGAAGTATCACTCTTTCAGACAATAACGGAAAACCGAATTGCATAGGGATAATTTTTTCCCCTATTGTACAATTTGGTACATTGGACTAAATTTGTTTATGCACGAGAGAAAAATACCTTTGAGTTTAAACTGCGGTCTCGACCTTATCGGCGAAGTCCTTTACGGCAAATGGAAAATCCGTCTGCTATGGTTTATCAATGAAGGACATCTGCGTCCAAGTGAATTGCAGCGTAAAATTCCGGATGCTTCAAGACGGGTTTTAAATATTCAATTGAAAGAACTTGAAGAGCACGAGCTCGTGACAAAGAAAATTTATCCGGTTGTTCCGCCAAAAGTTGAATACTCTCTCACAGATTTTGGTAAGACTTTAATTCCGATAATTTCTGCATTAGGGTACTGGGGTGATGAGAATGAAGCTAGGCTGAGAAGAGTAATTTTAAACAGAATGGGGAAGAATGACTGAGATGAGTATTCCATAAATGTATGATAAAGTGAATCAAATTGTGATTCGCTTTCTTTGTAAGTAAATGTTACATGGGAAAAATTAATTTTATAAGCATAACTAATTTACATTATATATAACCTGATGAATTGATTAGTCTGTTGAAAAATATTAACCTGACTTTTCAGGAAAAAATGGTGCCACTTTAAGACAAGTGGTGTCATTTGGCTGTATGTGACCTCAATGAGCGTATCTTCAAACACTTTTGTCAATGCTTGGGTTCGTTTGAGTCAAATTAAACAAGAATTATAGAGCTCATTTTTGTCAAGCAATTTCTATTAGATTAATGCAATTATATACCTGTTCATTAGTAAATAAGGAGTAAAATTGATTTTTATATAAAATTACAATTTCGTATATTCAAATATATCATTACTTAAATAAATGACTTCTTTATGTAAGTTGCAGATCTAGCTCTTCATCTTTAATGTACACTTCATTAAAAAATAAGAGGCTGTCTCAAAAGTCAAATAATTTGGCTTTTGTCATTCTGACGAAGGAAGAATCTCATTGTTGGTCAGTTGTTTGAGATTCTTCATTACATTTCATTACATTTCATTTCATTCAGAATGACACTTTTGAGACAGCCTCTTGTTAATTAAAAAAATAAATATTATCGCTATTTTCCGAAAATTATTTAACCTTAGTCAGGTAATCAAATTGTACGATCCAATAGTAGCAGATTATTTTATTTTTTAGGTTTCAGATCTTCAAACTTTTGATCCGATGGAAGGATATGCTGCACTTTTTCAACCACCAGTTCTTTCGGAACAGAAAATTCTGCCGTCTGTTTGATGTCCAAAGAAGATGCACCGACAGACACTTTGTAATTTCCGGCTTCTGCAATCCAGGCAGATTTTGCGGTTTCAAATGAAGCCAAATTTTTCAGGTCCAATGTCAAAGTAACCCTTTGTGATTCTCCCGGTTTAAGTTCTCTGGTTTTCGTGTATGCTTTGAGCTCGGATTTTGGTTTGTCGACATTTTTTCCAGGAGCAGACAGATACAGTTCGACCACTTCCTTTCCTGCAAATTTTCCTGTATTTTTTACATCAACAGTTACTTCCAATTGATTATTAAAAGTCTTGGAACTGGTTTTAATATCTGAATAAGCAAAATCCGTATAAGATTTCCCATAACCGAATTCATACGAAGGTTTTACACCAAACGTATTGAAATAACGGTAACCAACATAGATCCCTTCCTGATAGGTTACATCTTGCGGATTGTCTGCGGGAACTCCCGGAAAATTTTTAGCCGAAGCGTGGTCTGCATAATTCACAGGAAAGGTCATCGTCAGTTTTCCTGATGGATTCACCTTTCCAGAAATAACATCTGCAACAGAATGCCCGCCTTCCTGTCCCGGTTGCCAAGCCAAAAGAATAGCATCCACTTTATCTTTCCAGGAAGCGGTTTCAATAACACCGCCGATATTCAGAATCACAACAACTTTCTTCCCCTTTGCATGGAAGGCTTTGGAGATTTTATCCAGCATTTCGATTTCTTCAGCGGCTAAATTGAAATCATCATTTACCACTCTGTCACCACCTTCTCCTGAGTTTCTTCCCAACGTCACAAAAGCGATTTCAGAAGTTTCCGCTTTTTTAGCATAGAATGCATCATCCAGCTTTATTTCGGGTAGTCTTTCAGGAAGGGCTAAAATTCCTCTTGCTTTCCTTCTTTCTTTTTCGGCAGCCAATTCTTTTTCAGCATGCGGTCCGTACAGATGGGCCAATTCGCTGTCCAATCTGTAACCTGCTGCATTCAGGCCTTCCAGCAGAGAAACGGTGTGCCTGTTGTTCACACTTCCGCTTCCTGTTCCACCTGTAATCCAGGCATAAGAGGTCACTCCGAATAATGAAACTTCTTTCTGCTTGCCTGCAAAAGGTAAAGTATTTTGTTCATTTTTAAGCAAAACCATACCTTCTGCCGCAACGCTTCGTGTGACTTCTGCATGCTGAGCCAGATTAGGTTTATCGCTGTATTTGTACTGGGCGAAAGTGGATGTTTTAAAAATATATTCCAGGATTCTTTTCGCGTTGAGGTTGGCCACCTCCTGAGACAATTTTCCTGAATTTAAAGCATCCAATAATACTTTTTTCTGCGTGGGAATTCCCGGCATCAAGAGGTCGTTTCCGGCATTCATCTGTTTTACAACATCGGAAATACCCCCGTTTCTAATAGATTCAAATCCTGGGAAACCACCGAACCAGTCGGTCATTACAATTCCTTTAAAGCCCCATTCGTTTCTCAAAACCTGAGTCAGTAAATCTTTTGAATCTGATGTATAAACACCATTCACTTTATTGTAAGAAGACATTACCGTCCAGGGCTGAGATTCCTTCACGGCGATTTCAAAATTTCTCAAATACAATTCCCGCATTGCTCTTTCAGAAACGTGAGCGTTGATGGTCAAACGGTTCGTTTCCTCAT
Source organism: Chryseobacterium sp. StRB126 (assembly GCF_000829375.1). Taxonomy (NCBI): domain Bacteria; kingdom Pseudomonadati; phylum Bacteroidota; class Flavobacteriia; order Flavobacteriales; family Weeksellaceae; genus Chryseobacterium; species Chryseobacterium sp. StRB126. The sequence goes on along the minus strand of NZ_AP014624.1, from coordinate 3,691,373 downwards.
TATTTGCAGCAAAATGTTTGATGGATGTTCCTACATCTTGAGATTGGATTCCGTTCACAATAGAGGCGGCTGTTTTTCCTGAAACTAAAGGGTCTTCCGAATAATATTCGAAGTTTCTTCCGTTCAAGGGGTTTCGCTGGATATTCAGGGCTGGCGCTAAAAGTACGTCCACACCGTATTCTTTCACTTCATTTCCCATTGCTTTTCCCACCTGCTCCAAAAGTGCTTTATTCCAGGTTGAAGCTAAAGCAGTTCCTACAGGAAATGCTGTTGCATAATACGTTCTGGAATCATTTTCCCTGGTTGGTGCAATTCTCAAACCTGCAGGTCCATCCGCCACAACGGTAGCCGGAATTCCGAACCTGTCGAAATTAGCTGTTCCACCTGCTGCACCGGGAACCAAACCTTGCTTTGAATCTCCGACAGGACCTGTCAGAACTTCAATTCCGGGCATTCCTGTTCCAATCAGAAGGTTTACTTTTTCTTCGTTGGTCATTTGCTTAATGATGGCGTCGATTCTTTTGTCTACCGAAAGCCTTGTGTCTTCCCAAACATCTAATTTTCCGTTTTTGTTGGAATCTTTAAATGTTTTTCCGTCAACTGTTACGGTTAGACTGTTATTTTGAGCTTTTGCATAAGGTGATGCTGCGAATAAAGCCAGGAATAAACCTGAATATTTTGCTTTCTGAGAAAGTCTGATCAATGTAGATACATTCTTTTTCATAATTTTTATCTTTTAGTATTGAACATTTTAATTTTTGTATAGAAATCTGCGAACATCATTCGCGTATCAAGTTGTGTGTACACTCTGATGTCTCTTCCTTTAGGATTGTATTTTCGCTGCATTTTCAGCAGTAACTTTTGATGAATCAAACGGATCCTCTGGTTTTAAATGGCAACCGATAATTCCTTTGATATCTGTGGAAGGTGAAAGAATCTGATGAACGAGCTGAAACAAGCCATCCGGGTCGACAATGATTTCATTGTCGACGATGACTCTGTATCTAGGCTTTACAAATTTGTCCATTCCCGGAAGTGCGGAAGTTGTCTGAGCAAGCAATGATGCTCCTGCAAATACGGATAATATGCTTGCCAATATTGTTTTCATCAATGATTAATTATAAAAACTTGTGGAATTTCAACCAATCCAAATAGACATCCGGCCATTTGTCAACAGGAAGATTTTGTTTCCCCATTCCGAAACCGTGACCACCTTTTTCGTACATGTGAAGTTCAGTGGGCTGTCCTGCTTCCATCCATTTGTTATATAATAAAACTGATTTTGGAGCCAGTTTTAATTGGTCATCACTTGCAGCACAAATGAACAATGGTAAAGGCGTTGAAGGAATCTGAGTATCTAAAATATCCTGACTTGGCCCGCCGTAAATCGAAGCTGCGAAGTTGGGTAATGTTGAAGCATCTTTGCTGTGAAGAACACTTTCCAAAATCACACTTGCACCTGCTGAAAAACCGATAACACCCAATTTTTCAGGATTGATATTTAATTCCTTTGCGTGAGTTCTGATATAGGAAATCGCTGTTTTGATGTCGTCTCCAGCCATTACTTTGATTGGAGCTGTTTTTGCATCGAATGCTTTTCTGTCTTTGATACCTTCCATCATTTCTTTGGCTGGGTCATTAGATTTAGTTTCCAATAATCGGTATTTTAAAACGATTGCAGTGATTCCGTTTTCTGCTAATTTTTTGGCAACATCAATTCCTTCTCTGTTGATGGATAAACTTTGAAAACCACCACCCGGAGCAACAACGATAACTGTTCCGTTAGCTTTTGCTTTATCAGCTTCAAAGACTAGCATTGAAGGTTGTGAAACATTGAAAACAACTTCAGTTTTGAACAATTCGTTGAATTGCTGTGCTTCTTTTTGTGTCCAGTTTTCTGTTCCCGGCGCTTTTCCTTTGTATAATGGAATTGATTTTTGAGCGTTGATGGTTGTTAAACCTACAAGAAATAAACTTGCTATGATTAATTTTTTCATTTTTTTAAATTATTTTGATTTTTAGTTCTTAAACTTTGTAGTTAGTTTGTCATTCCTTAGGAATCTAAGCTCAGTATTTCAAATATCATTGTTGAGATTCCTACGGAATGACAAAGACTATGTTGGCTTTAACATAGGATTTCTCGCAGCCCGACTTGAACGGAAATCCTTTTTTGCTTGGTCTTCGAGTTCTATTTAAACTGGAATCGTATTGCAAAAAAGGTTGACTTCGTCGAACCACTTCGTTAGGTTTGGGAGTGGAAGGCGGATAAAGCTGCCCAAATAATTACTGTTAAAGAAATGAGGCGGAAAATAATGCCCGGTCTCAAGACATCAATTAACTAATTTTTTAATGAACTATTACTTATGATATTTTTGAGTTCTGGCATCTTTAATTACGCCGGACCAGTTCATTCCGTATCCGAAATCGTAGTTATGACCTTCGGAGTCCTTGTGTGTTTCCATATCGTAAGGAACATCTTCTTTCTGCTTTTCAACAGTTGCCATATTTGCAGGCATCTGAAGGGGAAGCAGTCCCGAAGGCTCATATTTTCCGGTTACGATATCCACAACCGCCTGATTGGAGACATTGAAGTTCATCAGAATCGCATCAGCGTGCTTTTCAAATTCGTTGAAGATCATGGGTTTTGAAGCTGTTACAGAAACAATGACAGGTTTTCCGTTCATTGCCTTATAGGTGTTTTCAATCGTCAGTAAATCAGTGAAATTGGTGGCCGTTGAAGTTTTATTCTTAAATGTTCTGTCGTGTACATTCGGGGCTACAACCGGGTCGCCTGCTGCAATACTTTTTTCACGGGCTTCTGTCGCTGTGTAAGTCTGGTACTGAAGAGAAATCGGAAGATACCCGTTTCCGCCTTCTGCAGCATCAATATCGCTGTAACCGCCTTCTTCACTATGCGGACTTTTCACAAAGACCAACGCGAAATCAGCTTTTGTAGGATCTTCGGTTACATCATAATGCTTTTTGATTTTTGTGATATCAACAGGATAATCCAGAGAAGGAGCGGTGTAAATTCCCCACCAGTTAAATGTTGCCGGAGAATATCTCTTCGGGATGTAAACCGTTTTTCTTTCCTTAATGGGAAGAACACTTCCTTTATTTTTCAGCATCACGATCGATTTAACCTGCGCTTCGTAACCCGCCTTCATAAACTCAGGATTACCAACAATTTTTTTGGTTTCTTCAACGTTGACGTAGGGATTTTCAAACAATCCTGTTCTGAAGAAATTTCTCAGCAAACGAACGGCAGACTGCTCAAATTTTGCACGGTATGCTTTTTCACCGTGCTCTTTCACTCCCATCTGATACGCTTCCAAAACGGGTCCTTTATCATTATTTCCTCCAAACTGGTCAACACCCGCTTCCAACACTTTATAGTGACGTTCAGCGATTGATAATTTCTCGGCACCCCAGGGTTTTCCGGAAAATCCGCCCGGAGTTTTTGGTTCATTAGCTGTAATTAACCAGTCGGTACACACCACGCCATCATATTTGTATTTTCCACGAAGTAAATCTGTGATCAGATATTTACTGTAACCGTTTCCGACATTTTCTCCGTTTTTCGTATCCTGATTAAAGCTAATTGTATAATAAGGCATTACCGCAGAAGCTTCTTTTGTTCCCCCGTTTAATTTGAAAGCACCTTCCGTAAAAGGTTTCACGTGATTCTGGAAGTTATTTCCCGGATAAACAGCAAATTTCCCCATCGCCCAGTGACCGTCACGACCGCCTTCTTCAGGACCTCCTCCCGGCCAGTGTTTTACCATGGCATTTACACTTTTGTTACCCCAACCGTTTTTACTTCCGATAGTGGTCTGGAAACCATCAATATAACCTCTTCCTAAATCTGCTGTCAGTTCCGGACTTTCAGAGAAAACATAAGCGATTCTGTACCAACGCGGTTCTGTTCCCAAGTCGATTTGAGGAGATAGAGCCGTTGAAATTCCCAATGCTCTGTATTCCTGAGCTGCGATGTTCCCGAATTTTCTAACCAATTCCGGGTCGAAAGTTGCACCCATTGCCAGGCCATCCGGCCAAAGAGAAATTTGTCCGCCTGCTCCTTCATTAAACTCAGCCGTTACGGTCGCAGAATGTCTCGGGTCTGTACTGTTGTTGGCTGGAATTCCCAATCCCAGACCTTCTATATAAGCCTGAATATTGTTGCTCCATTGTGCTGCAATTTCAGGAGATTCAACGGTTGTTACCAAAACATGACGAAGGTTGTCTTCTTTTAAAAATTTCTTTTGCTGGTCTGTTAAATCAGAGGCTTTTGCACCGCTTTCTTTATACAGCATTCCGTTATATTTTCCTGCCCGGAAGCCGTCTGCAGGTGCAGGAACAGATTGGTGGCCGCTGTACAGCATTAAGCCTGCAATCTGTTCGACCGTCATTTTTGATGCTAAATCTTTCGCTCTTTCGTCAACAGGAAGTCTCCAGTCTTCGTATTTATCAAGTTTTCCGTTTCTGTTTAAATCTTTGAATTTATTTCCGCCAATTGTAAGAATTTTTATACCTGAATCTGCGGAATACCCTAAAACAGGGCCTTTAGAATTGGTTACTGTCTGAATATTCTGTGCAAATGCTGTTACTCCTAAACATAATGCAGCAACATTTAAAACCGTTCTTTTCATTGTTTACATTTTAGAAATTAAAGTTTATCGAGAATTGACCTGTTAATGGCATAATGTATGTCCCTGTCAATAGTTTTCCGTAATATGGACTTGCATCTGTAATTAATTCGGCACCATTGATGGTTCCACTGGCTCCTCTTTGGTTCAGGAAGTTGATCACTGTTGCACCGACGTTGATGTTTTTGTTCACTGTATAGCTTACACCTCCGAAAGTTTCCCATCTGGGTGCAAAGTATAATGCATTGGTAAGATTCGCATATTGTTTTGAGAAATATCTGAAACTTGCCCAGAACCTCCACTTGTCAATAGAATAACTTGGATCGATTTCCATTAAAACTTTAGCAACCCCTAATACATTGTTGTCGTTATAATTATAATCTTTTCCGAAAGCATTGAAATTAAATTTCTTATAAACAGGATTTTGGAATGTAACCAGATAATGTAAATTGAATCCTTTGAATGGTTTTAAAACAAAATCTGTAGTCCAGCCCAGCGTCTGAATATCGTAATAAACGGTCGTGGTCTGTGCCTCAGAACTATTGGCAGGATTGACCAGGTTATATCTGTTAAGGTTATTATTTTTCTTCAGATAAGTAGCCTGGGAAATCAACTGGATCCAGTCTGTATTCCAGAAAACTCCAATTGCTCCCAATGGGCTTTTAATTTTATTGGTATTGGGTTCAAAAGCTTGAGAGTAACTTTCCAATCTTCTGTTTTCTTCTGTGTATAAGAAGTTGGCTAAAACTCCGAAATTTTTGGTAATGTTGTAAGTGGCATTCAAACTTCCTGCAATCTGGAAGAAATTTTGACTGATGTGATTAAACTGACCAGGGTCCGTGAAACTGAACCCAATCGTTCTGGGAGTCAAAGAGTATTCTCCATCTAGGATATGATTTCTCAGATGCAAACCGTAACTCAGATTAAAATTGTCGGTAACTTTCCATTCATCGGTACCATACAGAGAAAGTTTGTTCTCTGTTCCGCTGTGATATTCGCCGCCTGCATTGTAGTTGTAGAACCCGTCAGTATCGGTATTTGGACCGATCAACCGCTGAGGTTGAGCTTCAACAGTCTGGAAGAAAAAAGTACGGTTGGATGTGAATTTACTGACGTGATAGTACTGTTCCAAAACCCCGAATGTCACATTATGATTTCCGATCTGTTTATTCAAGGAAAAGCGGCCCGCAATATTAGTAATAGGCGTTGCCGGGGTATACATCCCTAAAATAGTTCCCACCTGTCCTGAGTAAGCCTGCCCGTTGGAAGCCAGAGTATACCCAGCGGAAGGACCTGCATTGAAAATACTCAAAGGAATCATGTTGGACATTTTCGTTTTTGAAAAATGTGCTCTTGTGGAGAATCTGAAATTCCATCCACTGTTCAAAAGATAATTACCAAAGATATCAATGTTGTGAGAGGTTGACCTGTTATCTTTGCCACTCATGGACGCCCAATAAGATTCGCCCGTGAGGATATCTTTGACTTTCATCTGCCCATCTCTTACCACATAGGAATCCCTCCCGATTTTGAAATTATCGAGCTCCGTAACTTTTCCGTTTTCTCCATATTGAAAAACCGCATAATTGGTGATGCTGTAAGAATCCGCATATTTATATAAGATGGAGATTTTGCCCTTATCGTTATCGAAATATTTAGTGGCGCCGACCCTGAAAATCTTTGTTTCATCGGCATTTCTTGCAAACCCCAGTTTATAGGTGCTCGGATCATAATTGGCAAAAGCTCCGGCAGTATAGCTCCAGCCGTTTTTAGATATCGGTCCTGATACGTTTACATCTCCCTGCAGCCAGCCAAAGTTACTCGTAGTAAGCTTTCCTTTCAGTTTGAATTCTTTGGTTCCCGTCTGTGCGTACGAATTTACTGCAAAACCAAGGTCTCCCATCGTATTTGCCAGCTGATCCATTTTCAGAAGCCCGGTTTTTTCTAGGCCCACACTCTGTCTCCATGTTTTATTGGGCAGTTCCGGCCAGAAAAAATAAACCACGGGAAGGTCGTTTTCAAGAATTGTAATTCCCCCAACCGTTGACGGCAGACCGATATTTACGTCTCTGGGACTTGTGTTATTGGCCGCGTTTAACATGACGTTCCTGTTGTTGTCTTCTTTGGAGGTAACGGTCTTTACACCTTCTGCACCTTTTATAGCTGTATTCACTGCATTTTTCACTGCCAGACTATCGGCCTGTTGCCCGAACGCAGTACTGAAGGAAAGTATCAGTCCCAAAGCGGAAATTGTAAATTTTGGATTTTTCATAATTATCAATTAATCTGTTTTTTTTGTGGTTTTAATCGTGCAGAGAGCCATCGAATCACGGATGCGGTATCCTATAATTGGTTTAAACATTATAAAAACGGTTCCTATAAGACATTATCTGGTATAAGATCCAATATTCCCTGATAAATTTTAGTTGCTTCTTTATGAATCAACCAATATTACACTCTTTTTTTGATACAGCCAAATGGAATGTTACGAAAAATTAATATTTGTGTATTTGTTTGATTATTAGATATGTAAAAAATGATTTTATTGCGAAATAGGCTAAGAAGCTTTGAAAGTGTTAAAAAATCCTGAACTGAATGTTGCCCTAAAAAACAATCTGGCAGCGTAAATTTTGGTTCTTCCTGAATATGACCTTAAATTTGTTACACCAAACAATAGAGAATAAACATGAGTCCAGATAAACAGATCTTAGAGAAGTCAGTTGCCTCCTATGAGCTATATTTACCACATATTTCTATCGATACGGTTATCTTTGGCTTTAGCGAAAATGAGCTTAAGGTACTTGCGATCAAAATGAAGTTTAATCAGCAATGGTTTCTTCCCGGTGGTTATCTTAAAAAGAAAGAGAACATCGATGATGCGGCTGTGAGAATTCTGTCTGAGCGTGCAGGGGTGTCCGATATATTTCTGGAGGAGTTTGCGGTATTCGGAAAGTACGGCAGAAGCGAAGACTCTTTTGCCGATTATGAAGACGGGTTGTGGCATAAACAGAGATTTGTTTCCATTGGGTATTATGCACTGGTCAATTACCATACTGTTTCTCCCAAAGCAGATGAAATGAGTGAAGAATTTGACTGGCTGGATGTCAACAATCTTGACAGATACCCTATTACAATGGACCATAAGGAAATTATCCAGAAAGCACTCCTTACCCTTAGAGAACGCATCACCTATAAACCTATAGGGTATAATCTGCTACCGGAGAAATTTACGATGACCGAGGTGCAAAAGTTGTATGAAACGATACTGGGCAGAGATCTTAACCGTGGTAATTTTTATAGAAAGATCAAAAATATGGGAATTCTTACAAAATTAAACGAGCTTCGGAAGGGTGGGGCCCATAAAGCACAGGAGTTATATTCTTTTGACAGGGAAAATTACGAAAAGGCATTGCAGGATGGGGTCAATAGCTGGTAATTGGCAAATAAGTAGGCGGAAATATTCAGATTCTCTGTATTAATACCAGTGGGTATCAAACAACGCTGAAAGGAAAAGAGATCTCCCTGGAATTAATGCTTTTGGAAGGTCTTGAAACAAGAATAGCCCAGGGTATTGCTGAAGAGCGGAAACAAACGGAATATATACCCCATTGGAGAACTTTATAAGATATGATACTATCCCATAAATTGTGTAAATACTTAAAATAGAGACATTTTCATTCGATTTTTTAATTTTAAAGCATATTCAGTTTTATGAAGTGAAGACAAAAGGTTTTTTTATAAGATAGTTTAGTTTCTCATTTAAAATTTTTCGCAGAGCATTGTATAGAAATATTGGTCTACTCCCATATTTCTTGCTAAAAAAGTTACTCTGTAAATATTTGTATCATCTGGGTAGGTCATATAAAACTCATCCAAAATATTGTTTGAGTAATCAGGATCCAAAGTTAACCAGGTGTTTGCCATAGTATATACTGCAGTAAGATTTGATACAATGCTGTTGGGAGGGATAAAAGTATTTGCATTGCTGTTTACTTTTTGAATTTTAGTGTAATATAGTATTGCATCGGCGGGATTAACTAATCTCATCTGCGGTAGGGGACCATTATCAAATCTATATTGCATTTTTCCGCAATTCATGACATTGCCTATAACCGGAGAATTTGAAAAATAGGTGATTTTTTTATTTTCTATAGCCAGATCTTTTACCGTATTTAATAAACTTGCTTTATCCCAGGAATCCAGATCTCCATTTGAGTTGGCAACAATTATTTTATTATAATTACTATCGGTACTTTTATCTGTTAATGTTCTTATTCTTACATCACCATTAACATCCAATACTCTGGTTGGTGCGGTTGTTCCTATACCGACTTGAGCGTTGATGGACAATGATACTAGGGTAAAAAATAAATAGATATTTTTCATATTATAGAGTTTGTATATAAAATTTCTCACAGATAAGGCCATACGTAAAATTAGTACTGGTATTACTGATACGAGATAGAGTTAGTCTATATAAATTATTTTGCTTAGGAGGCACAATAGTGTAGATTCTGACTGTGTAATTAGGGCCGGTGGTAAATATAGCCGGATCTAATGACTGATAAGTGGAATAATTCAAATCTGTAAATGCAATTGTTCTATTGACAAAATTGTATGAATTGTTTATCCATCTTTTAATGCCATACCCTAAATTAAAGTTGGAAATGTTCCCATTTGTTACAAAAGTGGTAAGAGAATTAAGCTTAATTTCAGCAGTATCCAGGTTATTAATTCGGAAAGTGATATCACCACAGCTACACTCTTTAGATTCGTCCGGAAGGGAACTATTATAAACTATACGTTTTACTTCAACATTATTTGTTTCTGTTTGTGCAATAGCAGATATATTGATATAGTCTATATTACCGGTTGCATTATTACCGGTTACAATTCTGTCATAGGAGGCATTATTAGTTACATCATTTGTTGTACTAATCCTTACGTCTCCGTTGATGTCTAATTTCCTTGTAGGCATATTGGTGTCTATACCAAACTTTTGATCCTGAGCCATTACAAGACCATTAAGACCAATAACTAAAAATAAAATATTTCTCATATTTAAAATTTTTCACAAGAAGCAACAAAATCCCAACTATCTATTCCGGTATTTTGTTTTACCTTATAAATAGTTAATCTATAAAAATCTGTATCATTTGGATATTGGAAGTGCATGATATTCTGTTCATAATCTGCTACATTAGCTCGGGCAAATTCTTGATTAATATTCCAGTTAGAAGAAGTGAATAAAAAAGGAACAGTAGAGGGGTCAGTTGGAATTTTTCCTTGATAAAATTGAAAGCCATTAGCATTAAAATTTTGCTCCATACTCATATAAATATTAACATCAGCTCCTGGATTTTCTGCTAACCTAAAATTGATCCGTGATTGATCTGTATTTTCAAAGACAAATAAAAATTTACCACATTTTAATGTTCTGGTGGGATCCCCGTTAGGACTGGGCATATTATAGACTAAACTATAACTTTCTTTGTTGGAAGTTCCAGGCTCTAACGGAGGCTGCATGCTTGACTTGGTTACATAGTCTACATTACCATTGATGTCCGTAGACAATATTTCATCGTATGCAACGGTCTCTGATTTATTAGTCAGAACTCCTATGCGCATATTGCCCACAACATGAAGTTTGCGGGTTGGAGTATTTGTATTTATTCCAACTTGCGCTAATGCCATGCAAGGTACAATCAATAAAAAAATAAGAAATTTATAGGTCATTAGGGTAGATTTTAAGAAAAATATAAGTAAATAATACAACTTTTGTACCACTATATTTTGTTTAAGTTGATTAAAGAACCTTCGACGGGAAATACGGGATCACTCGATATTCGGAACCGGAAAAGGTGTTCCTTGGCTATTTCAGGATAATATTTTTTCGATTACAATTAAGATTCGGGCATATTCCAATATTCAAACAGAGCACCAAATAAATCTTGTAATTTTCTTCCAAAAATATCCTTCTCACAATCAAAGTTTTTTACAGCTATAGCACCTATGGAATACTTCTTATATATATCATTTTCAGATAACTTAATATTATTGTGTATCATACTTTGGATATCACCAATTTGGTTATAGATTGATTTATAGATTGAAATTTCAGGATATTTAACTGCTAAAATTTTTGACTCGATACTTAATTCATTTAGTAAATTATTGTATTCTTTTTTCGTATTTACTTCTTTATAATTCATTGTTAAAATTGGAATTTGGAGATATACTTGACTTCAGCCTTTTCCATTCTTGTCTATCTCTGCATTTATTTTAAGGTAACTATACGTTACTTTACACAAACATAGAAAAAAGTAAAGACCAACTAAAAGATAGTTTGGTCTTTTTTATTAATAAATTCAAATTTATGAAAATGAAAAAATTCCTAACCCAATATAGAAATATTAATGATCTCTATGCAGGTCAAAACATTTATGCACCTTCATGGAATGAGGCACAAATAATTGCTGATAAAAGAGGCTTAGGTGAAAAAGTTATAGGTTATTTATAACCAAAGTGTCTTGCATTTTCAACAGCTTTTTGCCTTGAAGAAAATCCTTGAGTTGCGGCCCCTACAATTTTTCCGTTTTCAACTGAAGTAGCACGCCATCTCCATTTTTCAGCACTATCCTGATAGAATACCCATTTTAATGTTCCCATAATTTAATGATTTTAGTTTATCCAAATATAGTGAAAAAGGTATAATTTTTGTACTTTTGCAGGAATATTTATCGATTAAAAAGAAAGCGTTAGCTTTTATTCTGTTACCTGAAATCTGGAAAATTTCTCAAAATGACACAGAATAAACAACTGACACTTACATCCTATATGGGTGTGGGTTGTCTTGTTTATGTCATTGGCAATCCAGAGCCTCAGGTAATAAATAAAGACTACAAACCCACGCCTTTCTTTATTTATAATCTTAAAATTTCTGCTTTGGGTTTGAGTGGATTATCAAATTCACTTATGAAAAAAGTTTTCTTTTCAGTATGTATGTTACTTGGGATATTTTGCTTCTCTCAGACTGTAACAAAGAAGTTTAATTCATATTATAACAGATATGATTATTTTGACTCATACTCAAATCTTATAGGTTATGAGAAATACAATAGCTATTCCAGACAATGGGAGTATTACAGTTTGAAAAATACTCAATCATCTAGGAGACCTTATCAATATAGAGATCCTGAAAAATTGGATATTTCTAGTTTGGGTAATGCAGCAACTACTTTGCAGAATAGATACAATAACAATCAAAAGAATGCTCAGGCAGTCATAGATGATATTGTTCATCAAATAAAATCTCTGGATATATCTGATACTAAAAAGGAGAAGATCTTAAATGACTTTACAGAAACAGTAAACTCCAATATGCAGTCTATTTATAATGGTAATGTTAATTGGCTGTATGATGCTGTTAATACAATTATTAAAAACGTAACAGACTAATATATGTTCATTAACACCAACATAAAATCAGTATTAGAATTAATACAAGCCTTTCCAACTGAACAGGCTTGCATAGACTATTTGGAAGAAGTTATTTGGAGTGGTATTGTTGTAAGTCCTTTTGATGAAACTTCAAAAGTATATAAGTGTAAGAATAATCAATATAGATGTAAGAATACAGGAAAGTACTTTAACATTAAGACGGGAACAATGTTTGAAAATTCAAAGGTTAGTCTTAGAAAATGGTTCTTAGCTATATGGCTTGTTACATCTCATAAAAAAGGAATTAGTTCTATACAGTTAGGAAAAGATATTGGAGTGAGACAAGCAACAGCATGGTTCATGCTGCAAAGAATTAGAGCCTGTTTTGGTATAGAAAACTGTAATGAACTTGAAGGAGTTGTAGAAGCAGATGAAACTTTTATTGGAGGTAAAAATAAGAACAGACACAAAGACAAGAAAGTTCCACACTCACAAGGCAGAAGCTATAAAGACAAAGTTCCTGTTATGGGAATGTTGCAAAGAGATGGTAAGTTGAATGCATTTGTTATACCTAATACAAGGAGAAACAGTATTCAGCCTTTAATACATAGATATGTAAAAACAGGAACAAGGCTCATTTCAGATGAATGGTGGGCTTATAAAGGATTACATAGACATTATGATCATAAAGTAATAGATCATTCTAAAAAAGAATATGTAAGTTTGCAAGATAATACAGTACATAATAACAATATAGAAGGAAGTTGGAACATACTTAAAAGAAGTGTTTCAGGAATGTATAATCACGTTTCAAAAAAGCACCTTCAAAAATATGTTGATGAATTTGTGTATAGGTATAATTTAAGAGAAGTCACAGACTATAAGAAGTTTGAACATTTATTGAATAACAATAATGTTAGAACGAGATACAAAGATTTAACAGGATAAATGAAAGAAGTGTTATTAAAACAAAGAGAAGTAAGAACCATTATTTTAGATGGTGAAGAATACTTCTATGTAGAAGATATAAAAAGCAATTGCCCTGAATTAAAGATTGAGACATTGAAAATTAAATATCATGAAGAAACTCCTTTAATCATGGTAGAGTATGTACACATGAAAACAGACTTTGATAATATGATTACTAAGATTTGGAATTTTAAACCTGATAGAAAAAATAAAAAAGAGGACTGATTTAGTCCTCTTTTATTTTAATAACCATTTCTATAATTAATCACAGCTGTTAAATCATCAGTATTTAATACTCTTTCAGTAAAATCATTATAATCAGGATTGGTAAAATACTCATTCAAATTATGTATCTGTTGAACTTTAATTTTTCTAGGTACGTAACCATCAAATTCTTGTAATCTTTCTAGTATTATACAATGAATATACTCATCAATAATTTGTTTTTTATGAGTAAAGGTGTACTTATGAGTTTCTAAATTTCCAATTATATACATATAATCACTAGATAAAGGAGACATAGGCAAAATTTTAATATTATTATGATATACGAAATATACAAAAAAAATGAAATAAGCACTGAAATATGGGAACCAAATCCAAAAGATTTTAATCCTTTTGAAAATGCTTCAATTGAAATAGGTAAAATTGATTTAAATAATTTACAGAATAGTAAATTTAATCCAATACTTTCAGAGATTCCAAAATCAAATATGGAAGAACTAAAAACAATGGGAGAAACTTCATTTACAATTATAACAAAACAAACAGTTATAATAAGAAACAAGAAAGAGGACTAATTAATTTTAGTCCTCTTTTATTTTTAACAAATTAGTGTAAAGTGAATTAGTCAAGACTTAATCTGACAGTTATAATCAAATTAAATAACTTTAAAACAGATTAAGTATTATGACAACACAACAAAAAATCATCAAAAACAAGTTAGGTGTACTTGAATTAGCACAACATTTAGGAAATGTATCCAAAGCTTGTAAAGTAATGGGCTATTCCCGAGACAGTTTTTATCGATTCAAAGAACTGTATGAGCAAGGAGGTGAATTAGCATTACAGGAAATCTCCAGAAGAAAGCCAGTATTAAAGAATCGTGTAGATGAAGTTATTGAAAAGGCTGTTGTTGATATAGCCATTGAAAACCCTGCTTTGGGGCAGCTTAGAGTGAGTAATGAACTTAAAAAGAAAGGGTTGATCGTATCCCCAGGCGGGGTCAGAGGTATTTGGTTAAGACACGATCTACATACGTTTAAACTAAGATTAAAAGCCTTGGAAGCCAAATCCGCTCAAGATGGTATAGTCCTTACTGAATCTCAACTTTCAGCACTAGAAAGAGCCAAGGAGGAGAAAAAAGCTCATGGAGAAATTGAAACTCATCATCCTGGATATTTAGGAGCTCAAGACACTTATTATGTAGGCAATATCAAAGGAGTTGGACATATTTATCAGCAAACTTTTATTGACACGTATTCTAAAGTAGTATTTGCAAAGCTATATGACCGTAAAAATGCTCTTATTGCTGCTGACATGCTTAATGATCAGGTAGTTCCGTTCTTTGAGCAACAGGAACTTCGTTTACTCAGAATTTTAACAGACAGAGGAACGGAATACTGTGGAATAAGAGAACAGCATGAATACCAGCTTTATTTAGCCATTGAAGATATTGATCACACGAAGACCAAGGCTAAAAGCCCTCAGACCAACGGCATTTGTGAACGTTTTCACAGGACAATACAGGAAGAGTTTTATGCCATAGCTTTCAGAAAGAAAATTTACAGAAGTATTGAAGAGCTGCAATTAGACTTAAACAGCTGGCTGTCGTATTACAATAATGAAAGAACGCATACAGGAAAACATTGTTACGGTAAAACACCGATGCAGACGTTTTTGGATAGTAAACCTATTGCAAAAGAGAAATTATTGGAAACTCTTGCAGAGGAACAAAAAATCCTTACTTTTGGAAGTAAGGATAATATTGGATAACTGACAATTATTTTTAAACCCTAACTGTCAGATCAAGTTGTGGCTATTACATGTAAAGTAACGTATAATTACCTATTTTAATTATATTCATTTTTATGTAAGGTGCTGATAATCCTAAGTGCTCTATTTTAACATAATCTAAGTTAGGTTTGAATTGTCCGGGATGATCTTTACATCACTTTTTGTTTTTTGTAACTTAAAGATTTATTCTTCAATCATAGTCGGATATAATGATATTCCCCAGACTATATCTTTTAGCATATTGGCATAATCAATATTTGCTTCTTCTGCAACAAAATTTCTTGTTATCATTACTGCCATTGGATATTTTTTATAAGCTTCGTCTTTTGTATAAACTTCATTATGGTCAATTACAGTTTTTTTAATATCCAGTAATTGATTATAAAAAGAAATATTCATTGGAGTATCTGGAGATCTTTCGTATTCTTCTTTTGCCTGTAATAGGGCTTTTCCAACTATTTCATGATAATACTTTTTCGTTAAGTTGTCTTCTAAATCTGTATACATTTATCTATTTTAAAGTTAAACTTAAAAAATTACTTTTTATATTTAATTGTTAGACCATGTTTTGCTAAAGTTGATATAAAATCACTATTTCCATGAATTCATTTTATAATTTGAAAAGTTAACTTTCATATCTTCTATTCTGTCTTCAAGGACTTTAATACCTGTATGTAAATACATTTCTTTTTCAGATTCATCAAGAACATAAATGATATCAAATCCTGGGCTGGGATTGGGAATAGGAACAGATAATTCGATATTGCTGTTCTCTTCAAAAACATAATATTCCCAATCTTTCTTTTCTAGTAATTTCTTCTTATTCATTTTATTAATTTTTTTACATATAAAATAAGGCTCTCTCATTGTAAAGATAGCCTCGTTAGAACTTACTTATAAAGAGTACTATTCATATTTTTCCCTTGGAACAGGATCTCCTGTTTTTGGATCAATAGTATATTTTTTTTGAAAACTTTCAATAGTTTCGGGTTCTCGGGTTAAGGGATTTACACCATATTTTATGATAAAGCTTGTAACCGTATCAGGTTCGCCTACGTTACCCATAAAACGAGGTGTTGGATCTGCTTCATACTTATCCCACCATTCTTTTTCTTTTCTTTTTTCCTCGTCAGACATTAAAGCTCGCCTTTTGGCTTTTTCTTCTTCAAATATTTTTGAGTTAAATCGGGCAATTTGTCCTTTGTGGTCTTCTGATAACGAGTCATATATGGCTCCTCTTATTTCTCCTTCTTTTTGATACAGAATGACTTTTTGTAATAAAGCATCGTCAAAGATTTCTGGTAAATTGTTAAAATCTACATAGGGTAATTTAGCATTTCTTTCTTTTCTATACTTTTTGGCGTCTTCAGACTCTTTAAAAGTGATATATTCTTCTTGCTGAAGAGGCTTAAGAATATTAAACACTTCATTAAAAATAGAATTGTTTAAATCTTCTATATTTAAAAGTAATTTTAAATTAAACTCAGGCAGTTCATTGGGGATATAATTAAAGTAATCTGTCGCGAAAATCATATTTTTTTAGTTTAAATTTAATATATTAATTTACTCAAGGATATGTTCTTTAAGCTTCAATTTAAAATTATTGCGCTTCTGAAATCATTTTTTCTATTAATTTCCAATCTACATTTTCATCAAAATGATCCCAATCTAAAATTTGGTTTGGTCTACTGTCAGGGGGTAAAGGAGATACATAAAATATACATCGGTAAGCTGTTTCCCTAATATTAACTTCAGTGTTTTTGTTTTCGAGAATTGAATAAAGTGTTTTCATAACTGATGCTTTATTCTGTTTACGATATGTGTTTGCCCAACTTATCAGGGCATCTGATCTTGTGTCGTCATCTTTATCGTAAGAAAACATTTCCCATGCTTTATCTCTAAATTCTTCCATTCCCCAATAAAAGCACAAAACTTTGATGGATGCGCTGCGTGCTTGTTCGTTAGGATTGTCACATATTTTTATAATGATATTCTTTAACTGATTTTTTTCCTGAGGTGTCCAAGGATATTTTTTTCCGCAATCTATTAGCAAATCATATAATTCGTTTCCGTCTGATTCATTTTCAAGTAATTGCTGCATTTCTTTTATATTCATAATATTTGTAGTTAATTTTTTATAGTTTCCTGCCTGTACCAGTTTAGCTGGTATTTTTTCTACAGCTCCTGCATCTAAAATAGAACCTACAACAGAAATAACCATCCAAACAGTATTCGATAATATATAAATTATAATATTGAAGTAAAAGTTAAATCTGTAAAATAAAGAAATATTATAATAAAATAAATAATGTAAGTGAATATTGAAGAACTAGCGTTTGAAGTTAATATTAGGATTCTGGGGTAAGATATGAAGAGGAACCAATTTTTAATGCTTATGCGGTAGATAAAGAAAGGGAGGTATAAATACACCAAATGTTTGGGTGAGAAATGAAGATATGGAATATGTAATGCTACCGGAAATAGCGGAAAAGTTAGACGAGAAGTATATTCTGAAATAAAAGGGGAAATAAAAATAGTATCAGAGTTACCTTATTGCCTATCTTGCCAAGAAGTAATACAGGATTTTAGCAGATATTTCGAATATTAAAATAAATTTAATAGATAATGTAAGATAAAAAAATGAGAACAGAAATTTTAAAATTAAATGGCATTTTTAATATGTCTTTTGGTAAAACATTTTTTACTGGTGAGTCTGAAAATATTAATAATTTTATTAATGGTAAATCAAAATGGGATATTTTTATTAATGATGTTTATTTTGATACTATTGAATTTGAGAATGAAAATCTACCATTAACTAAAAGTGATATTGAAACAAAAAATAGATCTTTTTCTTATAATGGCTTTTTTGATAAAGAACAATTAGATTTTAAAGGTCAAAATATAATATTGAAATTAAAAGAAATTTAAATTGATGGCACTCAATCAAAATGTTTTTTTATGGTTTAATATCAAGTAACAATTGATTTAAACTCAATAATTTTTGATAATAATATACTTAAATGTACCAATTGTACAGATAAATTAATTTCATATTTTATAGAGAAAATTTACATAGTATGATATAAACTTTCTAATAAAAATTAGCTGGTACCTAATAACTATATCATAACCAAAATTTAAGCTTAGAAGGTTTTCAAGTCATCAGAAAAAAATAAAAAATGGTGCCGCTTGTTTTTAAGTGGCGCCGTTTGGCTGTTTGTGATCTCTACGAGCTAAGTAAAATTGCTAAAGCAGATAAACAAAATAACTACTCCGTATTTACTTCCAGCGGATGGATCATAATATAGAGTGGAAATAGAGTTGATAGGATGAAGAGATAGCCACCATTACCTGTACATACCACTGATAAAGACAATAAGTACTTTCGATAATGTCAAAATTTATACTTATATGCTTATTGAAAAAAAGCATTTAATTAGCTGATATAAAGAATATTGTGATATGGGTGCTAATTTGTCAGTTGTATTTTTTACTTTTTTTTTCTAATTATTGCTTAATGTTTTTTTGCTTTACAATTACAAATAATACGGTTATTTTAATTATTAAAAAATTCTCTTACCGTTATCAATTTAAGCTCTTAAAATCAATTTAACTATATATGAAAAAGAACTATTTTCGTTTTTTGCAATTTTTAACGTTCTGTCCAATCGTAATTGGAGCCCAAGTTAGTCTTCCTTATACTGAAGATTTTGGAGGTAGCTCAACTCAATCTCAATGGAACTATTCTAATCCTTCCGTAATTGTTATAGAAAATACGTCAGTTGATTCTCCGAATGGGGGAGCAGGTGGGAGTCTAATGTATAATTTTTTTAACAGCATGGGGCTGTCTACTTATAACGTTCAGTCGCCGGTTTTAGATAATCCCACTAATGAACCTGTTGGGGTTTCATTTCAATTTGCAGCGGCTAATCGATATACCATGCCTGCAGCTATTCAGACCATTTTTGCAGATGATCACATTTTACTGGAGTACTCTACTGATGGGGGGCAAACGTATACTCTAATTCATGATTATGAAATTGGGAAAACCGGAGAATTAAATACTGGTGGGACGATTCCTTCTTTTTTTACACCTACAGCCAGTCAATGGGTTACCAAAAATATACTTCTCCCTGCGGGTACAAATAGAGTAAATTTTAAAGGCGTAAAAAATAATATTAATCAGGCTGGAAATTTTGCTTTTTTAGATCATGCAATTTTTCAGATTTGTAACGGAAGTACTGCTGCTCCTACAGGAAATTCACTACAGAATTTTTGTTCATCACAGACATTGGCAAACCTTGTGGTCACGGGTTCCAATATACAATGGTATGATGCTTCAACGGGTGGAAATTTACTTCCCAATACAACGGTGTTAGTTACGGGTACAACATACTATGCTTCTCAAGTTGTAGGAGCATGCGAAAGTACTACCCGATTAGCTGTTACTGTAAATTCTTCAGGTTGTTTATCCGTAAACGAAACTTCTCACAATAAGGATTTTAATTTTTATCCCAATCCTGTAATTGATATTCTGCATATCAATTCAAAAATGAATGTTGTGAAAGTAAATATTTACGCCGCTGATGGTAAGCTGGTGCAATCTGAGCAGGACAAGAAAATTACTTCAGTAAATATGAATAGATTGATTCATGGAATTTATTTCGTAGAATTTACTTTTAAAGATGGGAAAACACTTCAAAATAAGATTATTAAAAAGTAAGTTTTAAATCGTTAAAAAATGATGTCCTGATATTTGTATGTTTCAAAAATAACAAACTAAACAGGTAACCAATTAGCAATCTAAAAAGCAGCTGGAATATCTCGTCTTAATTGAAATAGCTTCACACTAAACGGTTTCAATTAAGACGAGATATTAATGTTAAATGTACAAGTAATTTAATATTAAATAGCAAATGAATTGTTTATTAATAATATATTCTGTATCACTTTAAATATCAGCACAACCAATATTAAGATGCTTAACATTAAAATTTTTACAATAAATGTTTTGTTAGAAAGATAAAGAACTATTTAAGGTTTTCAATCATTTTTTTATAACTTTTATAACTTTTGAAACCTGCCATATACACCAGTTCTTCTTCGGATAAACCTTTATGGTGCAAAGATGATTTAAGCTCTCTGAACTCTTCTAATCTTAACATGTTGATATAAGCCCGAAAGTTCATTCCGTAATTCTTATTAATAAAGTGAGATAAATAGGTTCTATTGGTTCCAACATATTTGGTAAAATCAGACATTTTCAGCTCGCTATTCAAATAGGGTTTATGTTCTTTTACATATTTCTCAAATCTCATTTGGTCAATACTACCACAAGGATCTGATTCTTCCCGTATGGCTATATTAGAAATTTTAATTGAAATGCAATAGTTATTAGTAAATATCGTATAAGAAAGAATAGAGCACAATAAAAAAGAGAGCAGATTCAATGAAATTATTCCTGAGAAATAAATTGCCTGAATTTTTAAAAAAACAGTATTTAAAAGGATGTAGATTATGCAGAGACAAGCAAATAGAGCAATTATTTTCAGCAACCATAAAGATCCTTTATGAGATGTGGAATAGCCCAAGGCATATTTGATTGATAAATAAAGATACATCAGAATTATGAATGCACTTATATATAATTCTAATTCCACCCGTTTTTCAAACCCAAAAAAAGGATAGATAGTATAGACAGAACTTTGTAAAACAAAAACTATAGGTATCATGCAATACATCACAAAAAAATACTTTCCTTTGATACTTTCTTTGGTTAATGAAGAAATAAAAAAGCTAAGTAAAATTGCTAAAACAGGTAAACAAAATAAGCCACTCAGCATTTTACTTTTAGCAGATGAATCATAATATAGAACAGGAATAGTATTGATAGAATGAAAGATTGTAAGCATCAATAGAAAGCAAATTCCCATTGTAAATACCTTTTTATTGCTAAGCTGTCTCCCTGTATAGATCAGCTTTCCAAAAAATAAGCAGGTACAAAACACACCTGCAAAAATAGGAATACAGAAAGATAAAAAAGTTAATGTACGTAAAATCATGATTCAAATATTGATAATATCCGGCTAAGAAATATGCTTTTTAGCTCTCCAGTAACTTCGAACACTTCCAAAGCCTGCCATTTGAGAAAGTTCTTCAATGCTCCTGTCCTGATTGTCTTTCAAAGAGGTAAGTTGATTTACCTCATTGATTCTCCAGGAATTAATATATTGGTTGAAATTTACCTTATATACTTCACTTATAAATTTCGACAAATATTGCCTGTTTGTATTAAAAGTAATCGCTAAATCTTCTATTTTTAAGGTTGAAATGAGATAAGGTTTATGATTATGAAAATAATCTTCGAAATCTTGTTGATGGATCACAATCTTTTCCTGTACTTTCAGCTCATTATTAGCCAGTCCTGATTCAGGATAAATATGCCCGGAACGTGTCAGTGCCATATTGTTTTTTCTATAATTTAAAAAGTAATAATTTCTTTCTAAAACATTAAATATAATAATGATATACTGAAAGAAAATCAGAATTGAAAATATTGATAATAGGAGATAATGAGTTTCTGAACCTAGGAATAATAATGCTATAATCAGTACAATGAAACAGAATTTAATTACCATTGTACTCATAAGCCAGCTGGTGTATTTACTTTTTATATCAGCTGAGATACTATTTTCTCCGATTTCTTTTTTGTAAAGTAGGATATACTTCATAGATAAATAACTATAGAATACCTGATAAATTAGAAAATAAACTAAACAATATGGTTTCATGTATTGATTTAATTCATTGATTTGGTTTATTTTATGATATAGTAAATAAAAGAAAAAAAACGTAACTGCAAACAGGGCGGAAGGAAGTATGTAGTGGAAAACAGGAATAACGGTTTTTTGATCTCTGTTGGTTATAAGGTAAATAAAATGGAAAAACAATACCTTAACGACAGCCAGGTAAGTAATTATAAAAGGATATGCTTTGCCCCTTGGTTGAATTAGGCCAACGTCACGAAGTATGAAAAAGAATCCAAAAATTATATTCACCCCAAAATACAGTATTAAAACTCTAACAATATTCTTTTCCCTTTTACTATAATTTTTATTATAAGAATATATTAAAAAT